>BCRI01000121.1 GCA_001552515.1 Sphaerimonospora mesophila NBRC 14179 = JCM 3151 | reverse complement strand
CCGGTTTCCGAGTCCCTGCATGGCCGAAGGTGTGGTTACAATCGCCTGACCTGAATAAAGCGCCTCGACGAGCTTGACCTTGATTCCTCCACCGAAACGAATAGGACAGAGATATACCGTCGCATTTTCCAGATAAGGGCGAAGCGTGGGGACCTGACCGGTCACGCGCACGCGCGGGTCGCGTCGCGCTGCTCGTTTCATCGTCGGTGTCGGTGACGCCCCGGCGAGGACCAATCGGCAACTGGGGTGGGCCTGCCGAAGAATCGGCCAGATGTCATTGAGCAAGAAGGTAGCGGCATCACGGGTAGGCGCCCAAGAGAAGTTGCCCGTGAACAGCACGTTGGCCTCGCTCGGCGCATCCCGACGCCCGGCTGGTTGAAAAGCGAGGTGATCCCATCCGTTGGGGAGATGTACGGGCGTGATGTCTGGAGCCGCCTGCGTGATCGCCCGGACGTCTTCCAGGGTCACCGCACCGACCAAGGTGGCGCTACGCCATGCGGCTATCTCCTCGCGCCGCGTACGGTGCCACGTTGCCTCCGGGGGCCCCGACTCCCCGGCGAATGAGCGGTGGAGGCAGAACTCGATGTTCTCCTCCACCAGCAGGACGCCAAGGCCTGCCCGGCGGGGCAGGCTTGGCATCATGAAGTAGCCCTCGACGTGCGCGAGGTCGGCAGACCTCACCACCTGCGCCCACTGCCGCACGAATTCTGGGTTGCCGACACGGTCTCTGTGCGCCGCAGGATCTGTGCCGCCGAGGTTCGGAGCCAACGTCACGCTGGCGAATGCCGCGGACACCTCGTCAAGGGCAGCCAGGTCTCGTTCGAACTCTGAGGTAACAATGCCCAAATGGATGTCGAAGCGTTCCGCAAGTCGCAGCAGGGTTTGCGCTTCTCGTACCTGCCCGCCGCTGATGTCGGGGAACGGCAGCTGGTTGGTCAGGTAGGCCACGGTCTGGTGATCACGTCTGGGCCGGTGACCGCGCCCGACGGCGACCACCTTTCCATGCTCTGCCTGAGGATTCGCTTGCGCCACCACTTCTCCCCTCGAAGATCGACCGTGATTCGCTCACGGACAGCGTTCGATCGAAGTCAGGTCGCGACCGCCATGGCCGCGCCGGCCTAACGCTTGTGCGGTCTTGTGCCATCGCTACCGTCGGCAGGAGGTATAAGCCATGCCACCGCGGGTCCCGTCGTCGTGATTGGTTGTTCGGCTCGCGATTTGAGACGGCCGGTCCTCGGATATCCAGCCGAACGTCAGGCCTCTGTTCGCAGTTGCTTCGCCGTGGTACGAGCGTCGTGGTCGGTCCGCCCGGTCACACCGATCACCGTCGCCGTGCCGAAGCCGTCGGCCCGATAGTCACCGCCGGACGTTCGAGCGCGGTCCGGACGAGGTCCGATACGGCTGGACGGTCGACTTTCCCGTTGGCGTTGCTGGGCAACCGGCTGACGGTGAGCACTCGCCTGGGAACCATGTAGCCCGGCAGGCTGCGGACCAGTTCAGCGCGCAGCTGGGTCGGCTCGCCGTCCGGGGCCAGGCAGACGGCGTACAGCCCGAGCGCGTCAGCGGCCTCGGGAACGGCCACGACGACGGCGTCGGCGACGCCGCTGAGAGAGCGCAGCGCCGCCTCGATCTCACCGAGCTCTACCCGGTAGCCGTTGATTTTGACCTGCTGGTCGGCCCGCCCGAGGAAGATCAGGATGCCGTCGCGCGTGGTCACCCGGTCCCCGGTGCGATACCAGTAGTCCCGCGGGACCGCCGGAGCACTCACCGCTGCAGGAGTGGGGTGGAACCGGCCGTGGTTCGCCTCCGGGTCCAGATATCCGTCGAAGCGCTGGGGCCCCCGGACGCACAGCTCACCGTCCGGGACCGGGTTCCCCGAGTCGTCCAGCACGGCATATTCGAGCGCCGGATAGGGCAGGCCGATCGGCAGGACGCCGTTGGGCGTGGTCGGCCATTCGTCGGGATCCGCCGGCAGAGCGAAGTCGCTGCAGCTGATGGTGAGTTCGGTGGGCCCGTAGAGATTGATCAGTGTGCTCTGGGGCGTGGCCGTTTTCCAGGCTCGGGCCTGTTGCCAGGTGAGGGGCTCACCGCAGAACAGGCTCTGTCGCAGTGACGGCATGCTGTCCGGCAGCAGCCGTCCGCTGGCTTGCGCCCTGGTGATCGCCGAGGGCACCGAGAACCAGTGGGTGAGGGCGTTGTCAGCGATGAACCTGACTGGCCGCAACAGATCGTTTCGGCTCGGCACGACCAGGGTGGCGCCCGCGGCCCAGACCGCGAACAGGTCGAACACTGATAGGTCGAAGGTCAGATCGAAGCACTGCGAACACCGGGCGCCGGGTGCCAGCCCGTACCTGTCCTGAACCGCTGCCAGGAACGCGGAAACGTTGCCCTGCCGGATCGGCACTCCCTTGGGCCTGCCCGTCGACCCGGAGGTGAACAGCAGGTACGCCTCCGAGTCGGGCTCGTCGATCAGTGGCGGCAGCGGCGCCGCTGGCTCCTCTTGAACCAGCGCCGGATCCACGACCAGCAGGCGGACTCCGTCGA
This sequence comes from Sphaerimonospora mesophila NBRC 14179 = JCM 3151, assembly GCA_001552515.1. Classification (GTDB taxonomy): domain Bacteria; phylum Actinomycetota; class Actinomycetes; order Streptosporangiales; family Streptosporangiaceae; genus Sphaerimonospora; species Sphaerimonospora mesophila. The sequence continues at coordinate 18,528 of BCRI01000121.1, read as the reverse complement.
GGGGCGGGGCAGCGAGCTTCGGGTCGGCCAGCACCAGGCCGGTCTCCGAGGCCGTCAGCATGTGCTGTGTCCGTGCCTGTGGGAAAGCCGGGTTGAGCGGGACGACGGAGACGCCCAGACGCTGGATGGCTAGATAGCCCACGTAGGCGAGCAGGTTTCGGTCGGCCAGTAGACCGATCCGCCGGGGAACGATCTCGAACTCCTGGCGGATACGCGCGGCGAGCGACTCCGCCATGTCGGCGAGCTGCCGGTAGGTGAAGCATTCGCCGCCGACCTCGAGAGCAGCGCGGGTGCCGTGGCGGGCGACTGAGGCGTCGAACCAGTGGTAGAGCATCATGGTGTCTCCGTCAGTGAGGGCTCAAACATCACTCGTCGCTTTCACCGTGTCGCGTTCCGGGAGACGTGTGCCGAGCAGCGAGAGCAGGGGAATCGCCTTGACGGCAGTCTCGTCGAACTCGGCGACCGGGTCCGACATGGCAACGATCGCGCCACCGACCCCGTAACTGACGCGACCGGGCTCCGTCACGAGGGTACGGATGGCGATGCTCAGGTCGATGCCTCCGGACAGTGAGAAGTATCCGATCGCTCCGGAGTAGATCCCGCGGGGCCCGCCCTCCAGCCGATCGATGTTCTCCATGGTGCGCAGCTTCGGCGCTCCGGTCATCGAGCCGCCCGGAAAGGCCGCACGGACGCAGTCGACCGGGCTGCGGTCGGGGCGCAACCGGGCCGTCACGGTGCTGATCAGCTGATGGGCGGTCGCATAGGTCTCGACGGTGAACAGCTCGGGGACGGCCACCGAACCGACGGCCGCGACCTGGGCCAGGTCGTTGCGCATCAGATCGACGATCATGAGATTCTCGGACTGGTCCTTCTCGCAGGAGGCCAGATCCTCCCGGAGAGCCTCGTCCTCCTCGGCCGAGTGGCCTCGCGGGCGGGTGCCCTTGATCGGACGAGCCTCCACCCGCCCCTCGTCGTCGATGCGCAGGAAACGCTCCGGGGAGGTGCTCAGTACGGACAGATCTCCCAGACGCAGCAACGCCGCGAACGGCGCCGGATTGTCCCGGCGCAACGTCGTGTAGGCGGGCCACACATCCAGCGTGCACTCCACAGTGAGCATGTTCGTCAGGCAGATCTCGTAACACTCGCCGGCGGTGATGGCGTCCTGACAGGATTCGATCAGTTTCAGGTAGGTGCCAGGGTCGTGGCGTAGCGATACGGGCACTGCGACCGGGCCCGGCGCCGCGGCCGAGGGGCGTGGAGCGCCTGCCAGGGCCTGGATGCGTGCCCGCGTGGCCGCAAGCCAGCTCCGCGCCGGCGCGTCGTCCCCGACGTGCAGCGCGAGCAGATACGTTTTGGAGGCGGCGTGGTCGAAGACCACGCACCGGTCAGCAAACAGCAATGACGCGTCCGGATGCGGGGAGCGGTGGGCCAGGCGAGCGCCGCACTGGGCCTTGAGCTCGTAGCCCAGATAGCCGACCCAGCCACCTCGGAAGTCGAACGGCAGCTCTGCGCCGCCGACGACCTCGGCGGCGCGGAGACGGTCGTCCAGCCAGTCCAGGAACGGCCGTACCTCCCGGCGGGTGCCCTGCCTCAAGCGTACGGTGACCGTGCCGTCGGCGACGTCGGCCGTGACCACCTCCGAGAGGGGGCCGTCGGCGGCTCCCATGATCGAGAAGCGGCCCAGACGCGGATCGGGACGACTGCTGTCCAGCCAGAACGCGAAGGGGTGGTCGAGGAAGAGCTCCTCGTAGACCTGCTCCGCGTCGGATGTCGTGGGCAACTCCTCGACCAGTAGGCGGTACTTCACTCGTCTCGCGGTGTTCGAACTGCTCGGGCGGGTCGGCAGCGGCCGCCGCGAGCGGACACGCCGGCCGTGCCGCAGGTTGGACTCTTCGCTCAGTTCGGCGAAGTTGGCCAGCAGGCGGTGACCATGCTCTGTTGCGATGGACTCGGGATGGAACTGCACACCCCACTGGGGCCGGTTCTTGTGGCGCAACGCCATCAACACGCCGTCGGGAGTCCAGGCCAGCGCCTCGAGCTCGTCCGAGAGGCGATCGACCGCCCACGAGTGGTAGCGCACGACCTCCTGCGGTGACGGTATGCCGGCGAACAGGCCGGTGCCGTCGTGGAGAACGGGAGACTTGCGGCCGTGCCGGGGTTCCGGGGCGAGTGCCATCGACCCGCCCCCGAGCGTCGCGATGCCCTGGTGTCCGAGGCAGACGCCGAGCAGGGGGACGCGGCCCGTCGAGATGACCTCGCGACAGATGCCGAAGTCGGCCGGCACACCGGGTGTTCCAGGACCCGGGGAGATGACGACGTTGTCGAAACCATCGAGGTGTTCCGGCCGCCACCCGGGCTCGTCATTGCGGATGACCGTCGGCTCGGTCCCGGTCACCTCGCCGAGATAGTGGGCCAGGTTGTACGAGAAGGAATCATAATTGTCGATGAGTAGAGTTCTCATGCGAGCCCTTCGGAGCGATTCCGTGCGATGTCCGCGGTGACGTCGGTGCGGCCCGGCATGACGGGCGAGCAGATCCTGAAGATGGTGGGGTCGATCCGGACCCGCTCATGAGGCCGCCTCGGCTGAGCCGGTCGCGCTTACGGACTCACCGGCCAGTTGCCGGCGCCGGGTGAGCAAGGAGACCCGTGCCTGGCGGCCCGCGTCCTCGACGAGCGGGATCCAGTCGTCCGCGACGCGGAAGAAGACCGAGTTCAGCACCTGGGCGTTCGAGACCTGGGCGGCCGCCAGCACCTCCCACCGGACGAGACTGTTGATCAGATGGGGGTCGAAGGCGGTCCAGACGCCGTCGAGCCGGACCTCCGGCCAGTAGTGCTCCAGCGAGTAGGGGCTGGACAGCAGCAGCCCAAAGCTGCGCCGAGCCTCCCATCCCTCTTCGATCGCCCGCCCGACCAGGTACCGGGTGGCCAGCTCACAGTCGGCGAGCGAGGTCGCCGCGACGAAGGAGAGGTCGCCGTATAGAGCCTTGGGCAGGATGTGGAAGTGGAACCCGGAGACCTCACCGAAGATTCGCTGCAATTGTGGGGGGGCCTCACCGGGGCGACCGGAGGTGCCGACCTCGCGGCTCAGGATGAACTTCCGGGCCGTGGAGTCCGCACGAGCCCCGAGGGCCTGCACTTCCGCGGGCAGGCGGAAGTCGCACTGGTGGGCGGGCGCTGCGGAATCGCATTCCGCGACGATTTCGAGGTCGTAGCGGACCGCGCGGTTCTCCGCCACCGCCCGGAGCACGTCAGGCCAGCGTCGCATGGCGAGGTAGCGCGGAGAGGGCAGATGCAGGGCGAGAGAGGTGTTCGCCAGGTCCAGCTCGTCGAAGTACTGCTGCCCACCCGATGAACGGTGCGGAAAGCCGAGATCGAGCAGAGCGGACAGGATCGGCGCGCGGATCCCGAAGACCTTGAGAACCATCGAGATGTCCTGGTCGAAGACCCGGTGCTGGTCCGGAACCAGCCGCACCCTGTCCGTGATGCCCTGGAGCAGTTCAGTGTTCATGCGGTTCCTCCATGAGGCCGGAGATCACGTTCCAGAGAGCGCCGGGTGAGGCGAAGATCTCGAAGGCCATCACCTCGTCGGGGATCCGCACCAGGAAGACGTCCTCGATCGCCACCAGGAGCCGGACGATGGTGAGCGAGTCGATGCCGAACTCCGCCAGGTCGCTGTCCTCCTGAAGCTTCACGCCCGGCGGGATCAGGCCGTCCAAACACTCCCGCAGCACGGCCTCGAACTCCGGGTTCAGCGCGGCGACCGCGAAGTTCTCAGCCACCGGCGGTCTCCCTGCCGGATACGCCATTGCCGACCACGACGAGGTCGTGGCCACTGCCGTCTGAGACGGCCCCACCGTGCAGCACGTGATTCTCCCTTGGAAGTGCGGATACCTGTTACCCGCCGCGATGACCGGGCCGCGGATGCAGCCTCGATTCGCCCGTCAGTCAGCGGCGGCGAAGCGGTCCGGGCTGAGCTTGGCGAGGTACCGGTGCACGGACCGTGCCGAGTTCAGCGTCTCCAAGACCCCGGAATCGGGCGGCTCCAGCTCGAAGCCGAAGCGCTCCTCGAGCAGATGCTGGAGCCAGACGAAGCTGAAAGAGTCGATGACTATCTCGGTGTCGTAATCGATGGGGGCATCGAACACCTGAAGAGCTGTGCATTTAGCGATGATCTCGGTCATCTCGTCGCGCGTCATCATTGATCGTTCACGCCCCGCCTTCGCAAGCGACCGCCGCCACACAATGACGTCTGTCCTTGCGCTGAGGCGGCCAGGATAACATGGAGACAGATGTTTGTAAGGGGAGGGTTGAATCGGCTCACCGAACCGATTCACGCACTTGCCAGGAAATGAGATCTGCCGTATAGGATGCCACTGGCGCATCGATGGTCCGCGAACACGAGGCTGTACCCACGTATGAGCCGCGCGACGGTTGCCACAGCAATTCCCAGCCCCGAGTCGCTCTTTCTAACGAGCGTACCCGAAGTGGGCACCCGTGGCCATCCCATCTGATTAAGTAGCCCGTGATCAAGTGTTGACAACGTCTCTACCAGCGCCTTCGTGTCGAATGTTGGGCAGCGGGAGGTGTCCACCGAGTGACCTCGAAAGGGCGTGGAGTCTACGCCGAAATCTGTTCGCTGAGAATCATCCGGTCCATGTCGTCAACTCCTCGGGCGGCGGCGAGCAGGAGCCTCTGCAGTCGTCCGAAGAATTTCTTCACTTCCGTGTCCGGCATAAACTCCGGATCGACGTGAAGCTCTATGTTGAGCCCCGTTTCGAAGGCGGCGGCGTGCAAGTAGAACTGCGTGATGTTCCAGTCGACACTATTCTCCCAGCTCAGGTCGTAATCCTGCGGACCCGCGTCGAGAACAGCCCGGCGCCAGGCGTCGTGGTCGGGGGTGCTGGTGTCGAAATCACCGTGGTAGTTGAAGTATGAGGAAGGGTCGATCAGGCCGCCGCTGGACCGCATCGTGTCGTCAATCACACGTTGTACCTCTGTCGGGTCCGCCATGCCGTACCGCATGGCCAGGATGCTCTGTTTCGCGCTCTCGGTGAGGATCTGTCCGAATCGTGGCCGCCGCACATCGATCACGGCGATCGCGGTGTTCGAACGACACGAGATCTCACGCCGGTCCGCCGGCGTGATCCTGTTCGTGGTGGCGAGCTGGAGCGTGGCGACTCGCCGGCCGCGGGGAATCGCATGCGCGCAGGCGGTCGCGGCCAGCAGAACCTGGGCGAGGCTGACCCGATGCTCGGCTGCCAGCAGGCGGCAGGCGGCCAGCGCGCCGACCGAGCCGAACCTGGCAATGTGCAGGCGGGGCCTGGAGCCCGAGGGGGCGGGTCGCGTCCCGGTCGCGTATGGGCCGCTCACCGCGCGACTCAGCTCCTGCTGCCACCGGGCGACCGCTCGGTCGAGATCTCGGCGTCCCTTCGCTGACGTCTCGTAGGCGACCTGGTCGAGCGGATGAGTGGCGGGCACCGTCGGCACTTCCGCGGCTCCGACGAGAAAGGCCTGCAGAAGCTCGAAGCTCCACTGGTCAGTGGAGAGGTGCGAGCACACCAGCACCAGCCGGATCGGCATGCCCGCGTGCCGGATCAGCGCGACACGCAGTGGGAGGTCGGCCTCGGTGAACGGGCGCTCGGCCAGGGCGGCACAGGTCTTGGTGGCCGCCTCGTCCGCTTCCTCAGGGCCTGGGACGTCGACGAGCGAGACGCTCAATGTTCCGGACGAGGCGACGATCTGGAGCGGACCGTCCTCCCCCGCGACGTACCGGGTGCGCAGCGATTCGTGTCGCGTCAGCACCTCGGTGAGGCGGTCGGCGATCTGCTCGGTGGTCCAGCCACTCGGCACCGGCCGTACGACCCGGAGGTTAATTCGGTGCCCGAACTCCTGAAATCTGCCGACCATTTCCCACATGCCACGCTGGCTCCAGGTCAGAGGTCCGGCCCGGCTCGACAGCCCCGCGACGGAGATCACCAGTTCGCTGACATTCATCCACTGCTCCTTCAAACGCTTTCGCGCCGGTCGCGCCGGGAGCGGGTCGGCCGCCACTGGCGCCCCGCTCACAGAGGGTGGTCGTCGGCCAAAGCTGATCACACAAAACGCCTGGCAGTAAGCGATTGGTATGCGCCTATTAGGCTACCGCCGCTCTGCATGGAACTCAAGATTCTTGACAGCGCTCCCACGCGGAGTTAGCTTGAGACGACAACGAAATCAAAGCGTAATACGCCTTCGGCGTCGGCCGCATGCTTGATTAATGGGCGAGAGAGCAGTCCCAAAAGATTTGTGTCGGCACGGATGTCTCGGCATCATGTCGACGCTGGAGTCCGGGGGCGCCCCTCATCAGAGTGCCGAACTCGGTGCGAGTGTCGCCTCGTGACTTCCGCCGCGCACTTGTCCGTGCCGTCTTATCCCTGCTCAACGGCTGTTCAGACTATGCGTGGCGAGCGCCCGGAGTTGACCGGCAAGCGTGCCTCTGGTGCACGCCTGGGTTCAAGGTGGTGGTGTGCCCTCTGCGCTGCGCAGACTTCTCGTCGTCATCAACGGACTGTAACGCTGACGTTGAACATACATTTTTTTGTCGTCCAGGAATCCGGTTTCCGGGTGTTGACAAGCCTCATTCGTTATGGATTGTAATAGGGTTGACACAGTGAGGTTGGATGGGTTGTCATCCAAATCCGTGGACCTTCACCGGGCGCGGATGGAGACCGATGAGAGCACCGATCGGAGCGATGGCCTGGTGGGAAAGTCTGTCCACGACTCAACGCTGTCGATGTCCGCACGGGAGCTGAGCGACCGGTTGTGCGGCGTGGAATCGAGCGATCCGGTGTGGGTCGACGAGTCGGGGACCTTCGACCGGCAGGCACTACTCCAGGATGTCGCCAAGTGCTTCGATCTGCTCGAGGCGCGTGGTGTCCAGCCAGGCGACTGCGTTGCCGTGCAGCTCCCTCCCGGCGCCACCTTGTTCGCGTTGCTCCTGGCCATCTGGCGGTTGGACGCCCGCGCCATGCTCTTGGACCACCGGCTGACCGCCGCCGAGACCGCTTCGCTGCCCCGGCTGTGCCCGCCGGCGTTCCATGTGCGTGCCGCAACCGGGGCGACGCACTTCACCGGTCGGTCCGAGTTGGAGGTCGTGCCGCTGACCGGGGCGTTCCCGCTTCCGCAACAGGTGTGCCTCGTACAGTTCACCTCCGGGTCGACCGGGCAGCCCAAGGTGGTGGCACGGTCGGCGGCGTCACTGGACGCGGAGATCGACCGGTATGCCGCCATCGACGATATGCCGGGCCGAGACGATCGGCTTCTCCTGCTGTGCTCACCGATCCACACCTGGGGCCTGATCGGCGGCATCCTGTACGGGCTGGCGGTCGGCCTACCCGTCCTCTTTCCGTCCGCGCAGCACGGTGGCGCGATCGCCCGTGCGGCGACGGCGCTCGAGCCGACGGTGATCTTCGGGGTGACGACACACTTCGAGCTGCTCGGAGCCACGGCGGATCTGCCCAGGTTGCCGCGACTGCGCATCGCCACCAGCGCGGGGATGACGACCAGTCCGGCCGTCGCCGAGCGGTTCAGGCTGGCGACCGGCTGCCGGCTGGGGCAGGTGTACGGCTTGACCGAGGTCGGCGTGGTCACCGCCGACCTCGCCGGTCGGTTTGCCCCGCCGTCCGTCGGCCGGCCCGCTCCCGGCATCACCGTCCGGACAACCGGCGGTGAGTTGTACATCCGGCTCGATGAGACGCCTTATCTCGTCGACGACGGCGTGGCCCGGTTCACCGGCGGCTGGTTGCGGACGTTCGACCGCGCGGCGATCGACGAGGCGAGCAATACGATCAGCATCCGCGGCCGCGCGGATTCAGTGGTCGCGATCGGCGGCATCAAGGTCGATCTGATGGAGATCGAGCAGGTGCTTCAGCAGCATCCCGACGTCGCCGCTGCGGTTGTGACGTTCGGGAACGTGATCGAGGCGTTCGTGGCGGCCCGCAACGGGCTCACGGATCGGGCGCTCGCGGCGTGGATCCGGGAACGGCTGAATCCCCTAAAGGCGCCGAAGCGGTACTACCTGCAGGAGCAACTCATCCAGACACCGACCGGAAAGGTTGTCCGTGAACGAGCACAACTCCTCTCCGCGTACCGAGAGCAGCGAACACCAGCCCTCGACGAAAGGGATCAGTAAGGACGAGGTCCGCAGCATCCTCACCGATTGCGAGTGCGCCGGGCTGCCTAAAGAGATCGACGACGACACCCTGCTCGTCATCGACTCCTTTGCCGCGATCTGGATCCAGCACCTCTTAGAGGAGCGGCACGGCGTCGTGGTGCGGCTCAGCGGCGAGACCGCCGACGTCGACTCCGTGGACAGCCTGCACGTCCTCATCAACCGTAATCTGGGCGTCGGAACCCCATGACGGCGAAGGTCTACGTCAGCGGCTTCGGCGTGTTCAGCGCTTTCGGCTTCGGACCGGAGGCGCTCTTCGACGGCGTCTTCTCCGGATCGCCGGCCTTCCGCATGGTCACCCGTTTCGACGTCTCACACTGCCGCACCGGCCAGGCGGCCACGTATCCAGAGGCAGCGGTCAGTCCGCCGGATGCCGGGCCCGGTCTGGAGACCGTCGAGGTGGCGATCGCCTGCGGGCGGCAGGCGATCGAGATGGCCGGCTGGCGCGACCCGGCAGAACTTCCCGTCGTCCTGGCGACCAAGGTGCGAGCGCCCTCCGTGGAGCCGGAGTCACCCGCCGAGATCACCGAGCGGGTGGCCGATCGCCTCGGCCTCGGGCGGCCGAGGCGTACCTTCGTCAACGCCTGCTGCGCCGCGACAAACGCGATCATCCACGGAGCGCAGTTGGTCCGGGCCGGTGTGACCGACGCGGTGCTGGCGGGCGGAGCGTTTCTGGTCGACCGGCAGGCGTTCAACCTCTTCGACTCCGCACAGGCGCTGGCGGCCGACGGGCAGCTGCGTCCTTTCGACCAGGACCGGCAAGGCGTTCTGCTCGGAGACGGCGGCGCGATGCTGCTGCTGGAGTCTGGGGAGAGCATTCGCGCGCGCGCCGCCCAGCCGCTGGTCAGGCTCGCCTCCTGGGCCATGACCAATGACGCCTTCCATGTGGCGCAGCCGCACGCGCAAGGCGCCGGTGTCGCCGCGGCGGTCACCGCGGCTCTTCAGCGCTCCGGTATCAGCCCCGACCAGCTCACCTATATCAACGCCCACGCCACCGGCACCCCGCTCAACGACGCCGCGGAGGCCGCCGGGCTGCACACCGCGCTCGGCCGACACACGGAGCAGGTGTTCGTCAGTGGGACGAAGAGCACGACCGGCCACGCGCTCGAGGCCAGCGGCGCATTAGAGGCGGTCATCACGCTGCTGGCGATGCGCTCGTCGACGCTGCCGCCGACGGCCGGGCTGCGCCGGCCGGACACCCGCCATCCGCTGCGGCACGTCAGCGTGCCGGAACGAGTCGAGGTGCCGTACGCGTTGAGCCTCAATTCCTCGGTGGGCGGCGTCAACGCCGCGATCCTGCTGGCCGCCGCATGACGACGCTGCCGGCTTTCGAACTCGTCACCAGCGCGGAGGTCCATGCCGGTCCGGAGCTGCCGCAGCTGCCCGGTTTCATGGTGTCGGACTTCGCCCCCCTGGCGTACGCGGCCGTCCGCGAATGCGTCGGCGATGCGCGGTCGGGCCACCTGCTCAAGGGCATCGGCGATCGGGGCGGAATAATCCTCGGCTCACAGCGTTTCGACACGGTCACCCTGGAGTTGTCCGTTGAACACGTGAACCGTGGCCGGGTGAGCCCCATCCTCTTCTACCAGGTGGTGCCGACTGCCGTTCTCGGCCAGATCGCCCGCGACTACCGCCTGACCGGCCCGGTGAGCTGTGTGGCCGTGACCGGTGACGCGCGCGACGAGGTTCTGGAACTGGCCCGCCTGCTCCTGGCGGACCAGGGCGCGGAGTGGGTGCTCGGCCTCACGGTCAAGTTGGACCCCGACCCCGCGAAGGCTTTCGCCACCGCCGACCTCGTGCGAATTGCGCCCGGGCCGGCCGACCGGAAGGAGTCATGATGGTCTCCTCCGGGACCGGGCCGTCGAAGGGCGCCGTGGTGCGGGGCACGTGGCTCGTGAGCAGCACCGCCGCTGGAGTCACCGAACCGACTACCTTCCAGCTCCAGGGCCGGCAGTGGGACCTGTTGCCGGGCGTGTTCGCTCCCACCTACTGCGCGTCGACCGGGTTCTTTACCGAGTCCATCCCGTTCCCGGTCGGCGGCTCGTTCCTCGAGGTGGGCAGCGGGGCCGGGGTCACCACAGTGACGGCGGCGGCGAAGGGATGCGCCAGGGTCGTCGCAACGGACATCAGCGCGGCGGCCGTCGAGAACACCAGGCTCAACGCCGCCCGGCACGGGCTGTCCGACCGGATCGAGCTGTATCTCGGAGACGTGTTCGACGGCCTGGAGCCGGAGGAGCGATTCGACCTGATCTTCTGGAACTCTCCGTTCATCGATTCCGGCGCCGACGGGCGACCGGTTCACGACGACACCCGGCAACGTCTGCGGCAGGCCGTATTCGATCCCGGCTATCGGGCACATGAACGCTATCTCGCCGGGGCCGGCGCCCGGCTGACCGCCGCCGGCCGGTTGCTGCTCGGCTTCAGCGATCTCGGCGACCGCGACATGTTACGCCGCCTGGCCACCGGCGCGGGCTACCGGATCTCGACTCTGCGCACCTCGGGAGACCTCGTGCGCGGTATCGACTATCAACTCCTCGAGTTAGTGCCCGATGACCAATAGGAGATGCCACCATGGGGGCCACCTTCGTCCCGTCCGACGTACGCCACGCCATCGCCGCCGACCCGGCGGTGGGCGGAGGTAACGCTCTCGAGATGGCGATGCGGGTCAGCCCGGACCGTCATGCTCCGTACCTCTTCGCCGAGCTGCCGTTCCACGACTCGCACGGGAACCTGCGCGATCAGCTGAGTCTGGCGGAGCTGGCCGACCTCGTCGGTGCGTGGAGCGCGTGGTACGCCGCACGCGGCGTCGGCCCCCGCGACCGGGTCGGAGTTTATGTGCGGGACAGCGCCGACGACTTGATCCACTGGCTGGCGCTCAGCCGGCTGGGCGCGATCGCAGTACTGATCAACGGTGAGATGGATCCCGCCGTCGCCGTCGCCTATCTGCGGGGTACCGCGCCCGCAGGCCTCCAGACGGACGACATCCGGCTGGCGCGGATCACCGGCGCTCTCGACCCGGAGACCGACCAGTTCTGGGTGACCTCGATCAGCACCACCGTCGCGTCCGGGGACGTGCCGGTGCCGCCGCCGTTCCGGCACTCGCCGGGCGATCCCGTCCTGATCTGCCACACCTCGGGCACCACCGGCACACCGAAGTCGGTCATCTGGACTCATGCGCAGATGATGGTGGGCATCCGCGCGCACCTGACCCGGTTTCAGGACCACCCGAAATCGCTGATCCTGTCCGCCTTGCCCCAGTCGCACGGGTCGGCGATCGGCTACGCCATACTCGCGATGCTCTCCGGGGTGCCTCTGGCGCTCATGTCGGATCGGAGTGGCCGGGCGGTGGCCCGGGCGGTGGGCCGCTACGGCGCGACCATCGTGGTTGGCTTCGCGGTGACGCACGCCGAGTTGGCGCTGCAGCAACTCGACGCGACCGATCTCAACCTGGTCGAGCGCTGGGTGAGCGTCGGCGACGCCTCGCACCATGCGCACATCTCTCGGCTGGTCGAGCGGGGCCGGCATTGGGCCGGCGCCGATCCTATGCCCGGCTCGATGTTCGTGGACGGTTTCGGCTCCTCGGAGTTCGGCTGGGGTGATGTGCTGAGCATGATCACAATTCCGGGCGTGGTGCCACCGCATCGCTGTCTCGGCGTCGCCCAACCGTTCGCCGAGGTCGCTGTTCTCCGGCCGGACGGTACACCGGCCGAGGCGGGCGAGGTCGGGCTGCTCGGTGTGAAAGGCCCGACGGTGACCCCCGGTTACTGGAACGACTCGGACAAGACCTACCGCAGCCTGTTGAACGGATACTGGCTTTCCGGAGACCTGGTCTACCGCGACGAGGCGAACCGCTTCTACCACGTGGACCGGGCGGTCGACGCCATCCGCACCGCCAGCGGGATGGTCTACTCGGTCCTCACCGAGGAGATCCTGCTGGCCCACCTGCCCGAGATCGACGACTGCGTGGTGGTCTCGGCGGAACAGGACGATGGCACCTGCGCCATCGCGCTGGTCCACCTGCGCGACGGCCACGACACCAACGGAATGCTGGCCCGGGTCAACGAGGTGCTGGACGGCCTGGGCCAGCCGCCGCTCGCCGACGTCCGGGCGGTCGCCGTGCGATCGGTCCCGGTCGGCGTCACCGGCAAGGTGCTCAAGCGTACGCTCCGCCAGGAGTACGCCTCAACCGCCGCCCAGCCGGCCGGAGTGCCGCAGTGACGGCACCCGGAGCCGTCCCGTCTGACGGCGTGGAAATTGCTTTCCGGCGTGGCGGATCTCGACGTCACCATGCGAGGAGTTGCTTTTCCAGCAGTACGCCGAGGCGGGTCGCGAAGAAGGTGGCGTGACGGTCTTGCTCACGCATCGCTTCACCACCGCTCGGGCCGCCGATCTCATCGTCGTCTTGGACGGCGGCCGGTTCACCGAGGTCGGCGCCCACGACACGCTGAGCCAAGTCAACGGGCTGTACGCCGCTGTTCCGTCTGCGGACCCGGTGCTTCGTCTGACCGGCCGGACCCCGTGGGCGCCAGCCGCTGACGAGCTTCAGGAGCGAGGAGGAGTTATGAACGTGGAGCGGTTGGTCGAGATCGCCGTCGAGGTTTCGCTGAAGGTGGGCGGATTCCTCCGGGAGCAGTTCCGGCAGCAGCCCTTGTCCATTCGGAAAGGCACCAGATATGACCGGGTCACCGAGATCGACGGGCTGGCGGAGGAGTCCATCCGGACTGGATTACTCGCCGCCTGTCCGGACTCGGTCGTCATCGGCGAAGAAAACGGAGTATCCGGTCGAGGCGACGTGCGGTGGTATGTGGATCCCATCGACGGCACCTACAACTTCGCGCGGGGAATTCCGCTCTTCTGCGTCTCGATCGGCGTGGTCACGGACGGAGCCGCACGGGGTGGATGCGTCTACGACCCGGTCCGGGATGAGATGTTCACCGCGGGCGGAGGTGACCTCCGGATCAACGGCGAGCCGGTGCGCTGGCAGGGGCACGGGCCGCCGCTGTTGCTGACCGATCTGGCGGAACGCCACTTCCATTCCGGGACCGGGTCCGGGGAATACTGCGGCCTCCGCCAGATCGGCTCGTCGGCGCTGGCCCTGGCCTGGGTAGCGGCCGGTCGCGCCGATTTGGCGGCCAACCTCAACGTTTACGCCTGGGACGTGGCGGCGGGGCGCGTCCTGGTCGAAGCGGTCGGGGGCGGTTACGTCGGCCTGCCGGACGACGTGCTGCGAACGGATCGGCGCGGCGGATTCGTGGCCTGGGGCCCCCAGCACGTGTCGCTCGGTCGGAACCTGGAGGAGCGGCTGCGACGCGCGCCCATCCAGGACGTGGCGTAGCGTGCGAACAATTGAAGTGCACACAGAAATATACTCGATCAGGGAAGTGAGATTGGACAGGGTAGCCCCTAATATCCACATCAGATATACTCGGCCGCAACTTGGGCACTGCAATTTGCCGCAGTCGCCGATTTCCCTTTTCGCCTCAGCAGACCTGATCGTACCGCTGTCACGTGCTCTGAATTCGTGAACCACAATTACTTTCTGGCGATCGGGTCTATTTAATCGCGTTGCGGTGAGGTGGTCCCGGCGGCAGTGTTTGTAGCAACGCGGGCCGGCGCCTCCGAAGCACGGCCCCGAGCAGGGCAACCGCAGGCTACTAGGAGGAACGATGTCAAGCACCCGCGTCAGGCGCACGCCGGCCCGCACCCTCTGCGACGGAGACGATGCGTGAGCGCGGATACGAGTCGGCAGTCGCCTCCGGCCCGGCGTTGGGCGATGCCCGCCCTGATCGGGTACGCCTTCGCGCAGTCGCCGCTCATGGCCGGTCTGACCGCGGTCCTGGCTGTCCTCGCCGGTGCGGCGCCGGTCGGGATCACCATCGGGATCGGCGAGCTGGTGGGCGAGCTCACCTCCGCGATCGGCCAGGGCCTGGACACGCCGGAGGCACGCGATTGCTATCGGTGGATCGCCGTCATCGTCGTGTTGTTCTTCCTCGCCCACCTCGCCGAGTCGGCGCGCACAGCCCTGGGCCGCGCACTGGGCCGCCGGGTGACCGGCCGGCTGGGCGAGCGTGTGATGACGGCCGTCTCCGAGCCGGCGACCATCGGCCATCTCGAGGATCCGGCCTACCTAGGCCGACTCGCCCGGGCCCGGGGCGAGGGAGTCATCGACATGCCGCCCGGAGAAGCGATATTCGGATCCTCCACCAAGGCCTCGATGTGGGTGACCGCCATCGGCTCCGCGGCACTGCTCGCCAACCTCAACTGGGCACTGGGAGTCATCGTCCTCGCGGTCTTCGCCGCGATCCACTTTCGGCTCGTCCGGAACTACCGGATCGCCGTCGTCGAGAACGTGAGTCAGACGGAGAAGCTCCGGCGTACGTCGTACCTGCGGGACGTGCCGACCACGCCGGGCCCCGCCCGGGAGGTTCGCCTCTTCGGTCTCACGGCGTTCTTCCGCGATGCCTACCAGTCGCAGTGGCGGGCGAATATGGCGGAGGTCTGGCGCCGGCGGCGCGAACATGATCTGTTCGTCGTGGTCGTGGTCGTGACCACCGGCCTCACCGTGGCAGCGGTCTTCTACTACCTGGCACACCAGGCTGCCATCGGCGACTCGACGGTGGGGGACCTGGCGACCGGCGGGCTCGCCATCCGTGCACTTCTGCAGATCCTGCGGGCGGACGAGGACGAGCTCCGCATCGGCTTCGGCTCGAAGGCGGCCGCCGAGGCCCTCGCCTTTCCCTCCGTGGGAGGGTCGGCGGACGCAGCGCCGGTCATCGAACCGCCTGACGCGACGATCTCCTGCAGGGATCTGCGCTTCCGGTACACCGACACCACGAGCGAGGTGCTGCACGGCATCGATCTCGACATTCCTGCGGGTCAGTCGCTGGCCATCGTGGGACTCAACGGGGCCGGCAAGACGACGCTGGCCCGGCTTCTCGCCGGCCTGGACGCGCCGAGCGGGGGCTCCGTACTCGTCGGCGGGACGCGGATCGACGATGTCAACCGGCGGAGCTGGCAGCGGCAGGTCGTCGCGGTCTTCCAGGACTTCGGCCGCTACCAGCTGTCGATCCGGGACAACATCGCCTTCGGTTCTCTCGCCCACGCGGACGACGATGAGGGCCTGCGCGCGGTGGCGGCTCAGGCCGGGCTCCAGGAGTTCATCGAGAGGCTTCCGGACGGCTGGGACACGGTGATGGCCGACGCGTCGGGCGGCGAATGGCAACGTATCGCCATCGCCCGCGCTATGTTCGGCCTGCGGCACGGCGCCCGGTTGCTGATCATGGATGAGCCGGCCGCAAGCCTTGACGCCCGCGCCGAGGCTCAGCTCTACGACACATTCCACGAGCTGACGGCCGGTGCCACGACGGTCGCGATCTCACACCGGTTCGCAACCGTGCGCAAGGCACAGCGAGTGGTGGTGCTCGAGGGCGGTCGGATCATCGAGGACGGCCCGCACGAGGCCCTGATCGAGGCCGGCGGACGGTACGCCGAGCTATTCCATCTGCAGGCGAAGCGTTTCCAGGAGGCCTCGTCGTGATCAGCCCGCTCCGTTTCGTCCTCACGCTCGGGCCCCGGACCGACCCGGCCAGGACCCCGATCGTCGTGGCAGTGGCGATTCTCGAGCAGGCGACCGGGGTCGGTCTCGCGATTCTGCTCGGACTGTTCAGCGAGGCGGCGAGCCACCACTCGACGAGCAAGGTGCTGGTGCTGTCGCTGTGCCTGGCTGTGTTCGTGATGCTGACCCAGGGCACGTTCATCGCCGGCTATTTCACTCGGCTCCGCCTGTCGGAGGAGATTCAGAACGAGGTCGAACACCGGTTCATAGACGTGGTTGGTACAACGCCGACGCTGGAGATCCACGAGCGTCCGGACCGCGTCGGCAAGGCGGCTGCGGTTCGCGGTGGTCGCGCCGACATCCGGGAGGGCTTCGACCGGGTTCTGTGGCTCACCGGAGCCGCGCTTGTCTGGATGTCATCGGCCGTCCTGATGGCCTCGGTCGTTCCGATCCTCGCGGTCCTGCCGCTTTTCGCCCTCCCGGTCCTGCTGGCCACCCGGGTGGCCGACCGCAAACGCGGTGAGGCCGTCGAGCGGGCCGAGCCGCGTACCAGGCTGGCCGAGCACCTGTTCACGCTGGCCGCCACCGCCGGACCCGGCCGCGAGACCCGGCTGTTTGGATTGGCGGCCGAGCTACGCCGACGGCACCGCGAGCAGTGGGATCGCAGCGGCCGCGACATCGCCGTGACCGATCTGCGATCCCGGATACCGCTCGCGCTGGCCTGGCTGTTGTTCGTGCTGGCCTACGCGACCGCGATCGTTCTAATGGTGCGGGCCGGCTTGACCGGTGACGCCTCGCTCGGCCTCATCATCGCGGCCATCGCGGTCAGCAGCCAGATCGTCGGGCAGGCGCAGGCCCTGCTGAGCCAGATCTTCTGGGTGTTCGAATCGGTCCGGGCCGCCCGGGTGTTCCTCGAAGTCGTTGAGGAAGGCGCCGCGGAGCGAACGGCCGTCGTGCCGGCCTCGCCGGCGGCGGTTCCGTCCCGGCTGACGGGCGGCATCACGCTGGAGAGGCTTGGCTTCCGGTATTGGAATCGGGATCAACCTTCGCTGAGCAATGTCGATCTTGAGCTGCCGGCCGGCGCCGTGGTGGCGCTGGTCGGTGAGAATGGCGCGGGGAAGTCGACCCTGGTGAAGATGCTCTGCGGTCTGTACCGGCCCGGGGAGGGCCGCATTCTGGTGGACGGGACCGATCTTGCCGAGTTCGCCCCGGAGCAGTGGCGTGCCCGGGTCACGGCGGCTTTTCAGGATCCGGACCACCTCGAGATGTCGCTGGGTGACTCGGTCGGGCTGGGCCGGCTAGAGCACAGCGAGGATACGGAACGGATCCTGGAGGCGTTGCGGACGGCCGGTGGGAACCGGTTGCTGGACTCGTTGCCGGAAGGGCTCCAGACCCGGCTCGGACGCAAGTCGTGGGACGGAGAAGGGTTGTCCGGTGGTCAGTGGCAGACGGTCGCGAACGCCCGCGCCGCGATGCGGCAGGAGCCGTTGCTGCGGGTCCTGGACGAGCCGACCGCCAGTCTGGACGCACGGGCTGAGGAGTGGCTGTTCGAGCAGTACGCCGGTTTGAGCCGCTTACAGGGAGGCGTGACTGTCCTGGTCACGCACCGTCTCACGACCGCTCAGGCGGCTGATCTCATCGTCGTGATGGACCACGGCAGAATCGTCGAGGTCGGCACCCACGACGCATTGAGTCAGTCCGACGGGCTTTACGCTGAGCTGTTCCGCCTGCAGGCGCGTTACTTCGTCTAAAGCGCGTAGCCAGTAGTTCTGTTATTGACGCTCTGTGAGATTCCCCAGGTCGTTGGACTTCCGCTCTTGACAATCGGCCGACGACCACGCTGGCCGCGCTGGACGTCCAGGTCGCCGAGCACCTGCATGGCCGGGGCATCGCGGCGCTGCGGATCGACCACTACTTCAGCGGCACCGGTTTACCGTACATCGGATAAGTCATGCCGAACCCGAGGACGGACCCATGACACTGCTCGTACACCTCACCGCGGCCAAGAACATCCGCGCCGTGCGGCGCACGGGCATCCGAGCAGCCGGCCACGGGCAGGGTGGGGGCGCCGGGGTCTACTGCCTGCCGGTGCTGCCGTCCTACCAGATCACCTATCAGTGGGTACGTGAGCTACGACGCGGAGGCCAGGGCACCCTCGTCGCCGTGCACTTCCGCGTCCCGGACGACGAGCCGGTGTGGGTGGGGCACTACAACTCCGCCCCGGTCCAACTCAGCTGTGCCAGGCCGCCGCCTTGGTGGCCGAGCAGGAGGACGCTCGCGGGTGCGAACTGTTCGTCCCCCGGCCGATCCAGGCCAGGGAGATCCACCGCGTCCGGCGGGTCAACCAGGTGACGGGATGGCGCTACATGCCGAACGCCCATGGCACGCCTCCATGCGCCTGCCCGGTGTGCAACCCTCCCGGTCAGTACGGCGCCGCCAAGATCCGCAAGGTGTTCGGTCAGCCGTGATCGGTTGAGCCTGCCGACACCTGGATTGTCGGAGCTCATCGATAACGTCCCACCATGAGGTGGCCGGGCAGTTCGGCCGCCGGTAGGTCGGCTTTCCACAGGCGCGGCCGAGGGACCTCCCCGCCCGCTCCGGCCTTGTGGCTGCCGTTGCAGCGCCGATTCGTCGCCCAACCGTTGCCACGATGCACAAGGTCGAGGCGGTGATCGCTATTCTTCGGTGTTCAGCAAGCCGTCGCCGCCGGCAGGACAACGCAGGTGTGCACAAGACCGGGGCAGCGGCAAGATCCGTCCGCTAG
>BCRI01000120.1 GCA_001552515.1 Sphaerimonospora mesophila NBRC 14179 = JCM 3151 | reverse complement strand
CCGCGGGGATGTACCCGTGCCAGTCCACCGTGGTGCGGTCCATGTGAAGTCCTCCTGAACAGGGATCGACGCCGAGGGCGCGTGCGACCGATGGCACGGCCGCCCGGCCGGCGATCGGAAAGACGATGAGGGATCGGACCCGATCGCGGGCATGGCGGATCGCCGCCCCGGCGTGCGCCGCGTCGTCGTCCGAAGGTCGGGTTTTCGAGCTGTGGTCTTGGGGGGAGCCCCGCCGGGGCGATGATCAGGGGGAGGGCGGGGTGATCGCGATCATCAGGCGGGCCGGGTCGGGCCCGCGGTTGACGTAGCGGTGCGGCTGGCGCGAGTCGAACGTGATCGCCTCGCCGGCCAGGACCTCGTAGGACCGGCCGTCGACCTCCACGGTCACGACGCCGTCGAGCACCACGGCGCATTCGATCGACGGATGGGGCCTGGCCTCGGGCGCCGAGACGTCACCCGGCGCGAGGTCCGCCTGCAGGACCTCGAGTTGCCCGTTGCCGGGGGTCAACCGGTCGTAGCTGATCCGGCCGCGTGGAGCGTGCAGCCGCATCCGCTCCCCCGGCTTGGAGATCCATACGGTCGGCACCTCGGGCTCCTCGAACAGCCGGGCCACCGACTCGCCGAAGACGTCGGCGAGGCTGCGTAAGGTGGCCAGACTGGGATCGACCAGCCCGCGTTCGATCTGACTCAACAATCCGGCGGACACACCCGCCTGCTCGGCGAGAGCACGCAGGCTGAGGCCACGCGCCTGCCTCAGCTCTCTGAGGCGCTCTCCGAGCATCTGCGACCTCCGTTTCGTCACATTAACTATGTATATGCACACTAAACGACGGGGCATGAGCAGGTCAACCGGCGGCATCATCCGTCCCAAGCCGAGCCCTCCGCCCGTCGGCTGCACCGGGCCGTGGGGGCCGAGCCGACCCGGCGGCTCGGCCGTTGTGCCGGTCGTCGCGGGAGGTGGGGCGGTGTCGCCGCGGGTCAGAGGACGCGGAGGATGTCCTCCACTCGGTCCTTCGCGTCGCCGAAGAGCATCGCGCTGTTCTCCCGGAAGAACAGCGGGTTCTGCACGCCTGCGTAACCGGAGGCCATCGAGCGCTTGAACACGATGACGTTGCCGGCCTCCCACACCCTGAGGACGGGCATGCCGGCGATGGGGCTGCCCGGGTCATCGACGGCCGCTGGGTTGACCGTGTCGTTGGCCCCGATGACCAGCACGACCGAGGTGCTCGCGAAATCGTCGTTGATCTCATCCATTTCCAGGACGATGTCGTAGGGCACCTTCGCCTCTGCGAGCAGCACGTTCATGTGGCCGGGGAGGCGGCCTGCCACGGGATGGACGCCGAAGCGGACGTCCACGCCCTTCTCCCGCAGCCTGCGGGTGAGCTCGGCGACGCCGTGCTGCGCCTGGGCGACCGCCATGCCGTACCCGGGGGTGATGATCACGGAGTCCGCCGTGGCGAGCGACTTCGCGACGTCCTCGGCCGTGACCTCCCGATGTCTGCCGTAGTCGGTGTCGTCGGCGGGCCCGGCCTCGATCCCGAAACCACCGGCGATCACGGAGATGAAGGACCGGTTCATCGCCTGGCACATGATGTAGGACAGGTAGGCGCCCGAAGAGCCGACGAGCGCACCGGTGACGATGAGCAGATCGTTCTCGAGCAGGAAGCCCGAGGCCGCGGCGGCCCAGCCGGAGTAGCTGTTGAGCATCGACACGACCACCGGCATGTCGCCCCCGCCGATGGAGGCGACCAGGTGCCAGCCCAGAAGCAGGGCGATCACCGTGACGACGATCAGCGGCCACAGTCGCGGCTCGATCACGAACCATGCCGTGAGCACGCCGAACACGGCGAGTGCGCCGATGTTGAGGATGTTCTTGCCCGGCAGCATCAGCGGGTTGGACCTGATCCGGGCGGACAGCTTCAGGTAGGCCACGATCGAGCCGGTGAAGGTCACGGCGCCGATGAACACGCCGATGAAGACCTCGGCGCTGTGGATGCCGAGCATGTCCTGACCGCGCAGCAGAGCGGCCTCGGAGCCACCCAGGTCGGCCTCCACGTGGAGATACCCGTTCCAGCCGACGATCACGGCGGCGAGACCCACCAGGCTGTGCAGCAGCGCGATCAGCTCCGGCATGGCGGTCATCTCGACCCTGCTCGCCCGGTGCAGCCCGATCGCGGCGCCGATGAGGACCGCCACGATCAGCAGAGCCAGGCCGGGGCCGCTGATGTCCTGATCCACCGCGAGCGCGATGGTCGCCGCCAGCGCCAAAGCCATGCCGGCGATGCCGAACGTGTTACCCGCCTTGGCGGTCTCGTGCCTGGACAGACCCGCCAGCGCCAGAATGAAGAGCAGGGCCGCGACGATGTACGCCGCCTGCGCCCCCGATTCGATGGTCACCATGTCAGCTCCTGGAGAACATGGCGAGCATGCGGCGCGTCACCGCGAAGCCACCGAAGACGTTGACGGCCGCGACCAGGATCGCCACGAACGACAGCGCGGTCACCACGTTGCCGCCGTGCCCGAGCTGCAGCAGGGCGCCGACGACGATGATCCCCGAGATCGCATTGGTCACCGACATCAGCGGCGTGTGCAGAGCGTGGTGCACGTGCCCAATCACGTAGTAGCCGATGACGATCGCCAGCGCGAAGACCGTGAGATGCCCCCGCAGCGCGGCCGGCGACAGCGCCACGATCAGGAACAGTGCGACCGCGCCGACGCCGACGAGCGCCGACCGCCGGGCCGGGACCGGCCGCTTCTCATGCGGTCGGGCCTCGGTGGTCGTCGAAGAAGAGTCGGTGGGCGTCGGCGGCGGCGCCGCCGACACCGGGACCGGCGGAGGCGGCCAGGTCAGCTCGCCGTCGCGTACGACCGTCATCGAGCGTTGCACGGCGTCCTCGAAATCCAGCACGAGCCGGCCGTCCCGGTCCGGCGTCATCAGCTTCATCAGGTTCACCAGATTGGTGCCGTACAGCTGCGACGCCTGCGCGGGCAGACGCCCCGCCAGATCGGTGTAGCCGATGATCGTCACGCCGTTGTCGGTGACCACCGCCTCACCCGGGACGGTCCCCTCGACGTTCCCCCCGTTGGCCGCGGCCATGTCGACGATCACGCTGCCCGGCTTCATGCTCGCCACCATCTCAGCGGTGATCAGCCGCGGCGCCGGCCTGCCGGGAACGAGCGCCGTGGTGATGATGATGTCGACCTCCGTGGCCTGCTCGGCGTACAGCCGGGCGGCGCGCCGGTTGTAGTCGTCCGACATCTCCTTGGCGTAGCCGGTCGCGGACACCTCCACGTCCGCGGCCTCGACGGCCAGGTACTCGCCGCCCAGCGACCTCACCTGGTCGGCCACCTCCGGCCGCGGGTCGGTCGCCCGCACGATCGCGCCCAGGCTGCCGGCGGTACCGATCGCCGCCAGGCCGGCGACACCCGCACCCGCGACGAGCACCTTGGCCGGCGGGACCTTACCCGCAGCGGTCACCTGGCCGGTGAAGAACCGGCCGAACACGTGCGCCGCCTCCACGACCGCCCGGTAGCCCGCGATGTTGGCCATCGACGACAGCACGTCCAGCGACTGCGCCCGCGAGATCCGTGGTACGGCGTCCATCGCCAGTGCCGTGATCGGTCGCCGGGAAAGGTCCTCGACCAGACCCGGGTCCAGACGCGGATTCAGCATGCCGATCAACGTGGCGCCCCTGGACAGTCCGTCCAGTCGCTCGACCGGCGGGTCGATCGCGAACACGATGTCGGCCGCCGTCGCTTCACCGATCACCGCACCGGCCTCCACGTACGCCTCATCGGAGAACGAGGCGGCCAGACCTGCGCCCGGCTCCACCACCACCTCGTAACCCAGCTTGACCAGCTCCACCACGGTGGCAGGCGTCGCCGCCACGCGCGCCTCGCCCGGACGCG
Source organism: Sphaerimonospora mesophila NBRC 14179 = JCM 3151 (assembly GCA_001552515.1). Taxonomy (GTDB): domain Bacteria; phylum Actinomycetota; class Actinomycetes; order Streptosporangiales; family Streptosporangiaceae; genus Sphaerimonospora; species Sphaerimonospora mesophila. The sequence continues at coordinate 17,247 of BCRI01000120.1, read as the reverse complement.
ACTCCCTGAGCACCCCGATGATCAACGCCGACCTCCATGCAGATGGTTCACCTAATCTGCAATGATGCGACTACTAGATCGAATCCGCCATAAAACCGGAAAATTTCCGGGCGAGTCGTGGTGATGGGAGGCGCGTGTACGGCCTGGACGAGTAGCCGGCCCAGCCCGCCGGACAGGATGAGTACCTTCCAAGGCACTGCGCTTCTCAAAGCGCTGCGCTTGTCAAGGCCCTGCGCTTCTCATGGCATTGGGGCGGGCCGGTCCGGGGAGGTTGCACCGGGGCGATGACCCGAGGGCGCGGCTCCGTGGCGCCGCGCCCTCGTCCGGCCACCCGCTACGGCGCGAGCGCCTGCAGTTCGAGGAGGCCGGTGGAGTAGCCGGACCGTGCGGTGATGTTCAGCCGGATCCGCGTCGTGGTGACCGGGGAGAAGGTGACCGTGTTGAAGGTGTCGCCCGCGACGCCGCAGGAGCCGGCGCCAGGCGGGTCCTGCCAGGCCGACCCGGTCCAGTACCGCACCGAGCAGGACGCGGGCAGGTCGATGCCCAGGTCGTCGTCGAACCAGTAGGCCCGCACCCGGTTGAGCGTGACCGGGCCGGGCCAGTCGTACTGGACCCACTGCGCGCCCTGCTGCGGCCAGTTGCCGTAGACGGCGTGGGCCCGGTCGGCCGAGTTCGCGGGGGTGAACCCGTCATTGACGGCGGCGAGGCTCTCCCACGGCGACACGTACGACGTCGAGGCCGTGGCGGTGAGGGCTCTGTTCGCGCCCGAGGCGCCGCCCCTGGTCTGGACGACCTTCTGGATCGTGCCGTCGGCGTTGAAGTACAGCCTGTCCACGGCGACAGAACGCCGGAAGTCGCCACCGCCGGGCGCGTCGGCGGTGTGATACACCATGTACCACTGTCCCTTGAACTCCACGACCGCCGCGTGGCTGGTGGTGGAGCTGACCCGGTCGAGGATCACGCCCCGCTGCGTCCAGGGGCCGAGCGGGTTGCTCGCGGTGGCGTAACGCTGGCAGGCGTAGCTCGACGACGTGACGCAGCCGTTGGTGTCGTTGGCGGCGTAGACCATGTAGTAGACGCCGTTGCGCTTGAACATCCACGGCGCCTCCCAGTAGTCGGCCAGCCCGGTCGGAGTGATCACCGGGCCGTCGAGCTCGATCATGTTGGACTTGAGCTTCGCGGCGCGTACCCCCCAGTAGCCGCCCCAGTAGATGTACGCCTGGCCGTCGTCGTCGGTGAAGACGGTCGGGTCGATGTTGAGCGGCGAGGAGTTGGGGGTGCCGTCACTGATCAGCGGGCCGCCCTTGGCGTCCCTGAAAGGGCCGAGGGGGGTGTCGCCGACCGCGACGCCGATGTCCATCCACCCCGGTCCGTTGCCGTTGACCGGGACGTACCAGTAGTACTTCCCGTTCCGCGGCTCCACCTCCCCGGCCCAGGCGTCGGCGCCCGCCCAGGCGAAGTCGGCGACGGACAGCTTCGCCCCGTTGTCGGTCCAGCCGGCCGCGTCGGTGGAGGAGAGCACGTGCCAGTCGCGCATGTAGAAGTTGCCGGCGCCGGGCGCGGCCTCGTCGTGTCCGGCGTAGATGTACATCGTGTCGCCGACCACCAGCGCGGCGGGGTCGGCCGTGTAGATGGTGTCGATGATCGGGTTGGCGGCCCTGGCCCCGCTCGCCAGGACCACCACCAGCAGGGACGCCAGCGCGGCGACGATCGGCAGGCGGCCGTGCCATCGGTGTCTTCTCATGATCGGTTCCTTTCGGTCACGGCCTGCCGGCCGGTCGACTGAACGGGACGCGCGTCCCTACGGGCCGTACGCCTTGACCTCCAGCAGCCCGACCGAGTGGTCGGCGGCGCTCTGCAGCACCACCCGCAGCCGCGTGGTGCTCACGGGTGTGAAGGTCACGGCGTTGTACCGGTCGGCCGCGACGGGGTAGCCGCTCGCGCCGGGGACGTCCACGTACGCGCCGCCGTTCCAGTACTGGAGCCGCCACGAGGCGGGCAGGTCGATGCCCTGATCGTCGTCGAAGAGGTAGACCTGCGCCCGGCCGAGGGTGACCGCCGACGGCCAGGTCAGCTCGGCCCACTGCGTCCCCTGCTGTGGCCAGGTCCCCCAGCGCGGGTTGACCGTGTCGTTCGACGACGGCGGATCGATGCCGTCGTTGAGCGCGGCCACCGACTCCCAGGGCGAGGTGTACGACGCCGAGGGGGTGGCGGAACGGGCCAGGTTGGTGGTGGGCTGCGGGTTCGAGCCGCCCCGGTTGTAGATCCTCATCTCGGTGAGCCCGCTCCTGGCCCCGGGGGCGTGGGTCATGAGCACCCGGACCCGCTGCGCGGTGACCGGGGCGAACCGCACCACGTTGTGGTTGCCCTGCGGGGTGCTCGGCGTCTTCGCCTGGGCGGTGGCGGTGGTCCAGGTGCCGCCGGACAGATACTGGATCTGGTACGACGACGGTGCCCGATAGGTGCCGCTCGCGGGGCGGCTGTCCTTGAAGTACAGCCGGACCTCGTCGAGGGTCTTGGCGCTGCCGAAGTCGACCTCGTACCAGTCCTGGGCGTTGGGCGAGCCGCCCGCGCCCCAGAAGGGCTCGTTGATCGGATATCCGTCGACGGCGGCGGCCGTGGTCGTGCCCGACGCCGTGTAGGAGGCCGAGACCGAGGCCCCTCGGGCGAGATCGGTCAGGTCGGCCGTGAGATCGACGCCCGCCTTGGCGAACTCGTCCACGACGAGCGGATCGGAGTGCACCACCTGCTGGGGCGCCCGCATGCCGGGGACCGCGGTGTTGTGGAGCACCGACGCGCCCGCGCCGGTGAAGGTGACCGCACCCGTGTCCGGGTTCCAGACGAACGGCACGAGCCGGTCGACGGTCACCACCCGGGCGCCGTCGACGTAGATGGAGTAGCCCTGGGGGACGCCGTCGTACCTGACCACGCCGTCGGACGGGTCGTCCCACACGATCGACAGGTCGGCGTCGCGATAGCGGATGCCGTTGACCGCGAAGTTCGGCCAGCCGATGTCGATCGGCGACAGCTCCACCCTGTTGTCGTTGCGCGGGCGCAGCCCCGCCACGTCCTCGATCAGCGTCCAGTTGCCGCTGCCGAGGATGTTGTGGTGGATCCAGGACCGGTAGGTGATCGACGAGCCGTTCCAGTCGGCCCAGAACTCGTTGGCGTCCGGCCAGCGGGTGTCGCCGCCGACGTACTGCGCCCAGGCGTTCCAGTAGAGCAGCTTCTTGTAGTCGTCCTTGGTGATGTAGGGGCTCGGATAGTTGCGGATGGCCGAGGAGAACAGCCGGAACTGCACGGTCGAGTTGATAGTGGAGAAGTTGTTGCTGCCCGGCCGGCCGGCGGCAGCCGCTGCGGCCTTGTCCTTCTGGTTGGCCGTGTAGAAGGGGAAGACCGGATACTCCGCCGGGTCGGCGAACAGCCGCAGCGCCTCCCGGTAGGTCGCGGTGTCGGGCATGAGCCCGACCGCGTACGGATAGAAGTTGTTGATCTCCTTCCACGGGACGAGCGTGTCGGTGGCCACGTGCCGGTGCTGCAGCACCCGGTCCGTCGGGTTCCACAGCACGTTGACGACCGCGTTCTTCACGCGGGTGGCCAGCGCGCGCATCTCCGCTGCCTTCGCCGCGTTCCCGGCCACGTCGTACGCCTGCGCCGCGGCCAGGGCGCCGCTGTAGACGTACGCCGACTCGGTGCGGTCGAGGTCGCCGCTGCGCCAGTGGAAGGACACCGCGTCGGCGTCGTTGCCCGTCAGCGCACCCCAGTCGTACTCGATCAGGCCGTTGCCGTCGTGGTCGTAGTGACTCAGCTGGCCCTTCACGTCGCCCTCGGCGTACCTCGCGAGGGCAGCCGCGATCGCGGGCCGGCCGCCGTGGATCTGGTAGCTGCGCCAGGCCGCCTCCGCGATGTACTGCGTGTAGCTGTTCGACCAGTTCGCCGGGTCTCCGGGGTTGTCGAGGAACCGGCCTCCTTTGGACACCTGGCCCACCGACAGCCAGTCGCCGTAGGCGTACCGGGGCGTGCGCAGATACTTCAGGTCGTCGATGTGCATCGGCTGGGTGAGCACGATGGCGTTGTTGTAGCCGAGCACGCCCTCGACAGAGGTGGGGAACTGGTAGGTCTGGCCCGGCAGGTTCGCGTCCAGGTTGTTGAACCGCATCAGCCACCATCGGTAGTAGTAGTTCTTCTTGATGGCCGGCTCGGGCGAGTCGAAGTAGGGGACGTTCCGCGCCCACCACAGGTTGTCCGCCCGCACGTGCGTGGCGAAGGCCGTCGCGGCGCTGTAGCCCTTGTACGCGGTGTACTCGCTCAGCGACTCGGGGATCTCGTCGGTCACGAAGCCCATCACGAGCTTGACCGTGGTCGTGGCGCCGGGGGCGATGGTCACCGAGCGGTCGAGCCCGCCGCCGGAGACGGTGAACCCGTCGCCGGTCAGCCGCGGGCGGATGGTGGTCAGGTTGTTGAAGGAGTTCACCGTGCCGGTCAACTCGTCGCCTGCGCCGGAGGCGGCGTACGGCGAGGTGGCCCGCAGTTGCAGGGTCGTGGCGGCGGACCCGGTGTTGGTGATCGCCAGGTTGTCGACGGCCACGTTGTCGTGGGTGATGAACTTCGTCTGCACCACCTTGAGCCCGGCGCCCGTGTGGACGCTGCGGAAATGGCTCGGCCCCTGCCAGCGCTGGGACACCTGCTCGGTGAGGTTGCCCGGCGTGATCGACACGGTGAACGCGCTGCGGTCGTCGATGCTCTCGATGTAGGCGACCTTGCCGGCGAAGCCGAGCGTGCCCGGGGTGTGGGTCTTCATGAACAGCGCCCGGCCGCGGGTCATCAGGATGCCGCCGTTGACGTCGGACGGGTCGCTGCCCGAGCGGCCGAGCAGGCGGTCGATCCAGAAGTCCGTGCCCGTGCTCTCGGCGTCGTAGATCGCCTGCATCATGTTCCCCGTGCGGTAGCCGATCGGCGGCGCGGGTACGGCGGGACCGGTGAAGGTCGGGTAGCCGATGGTCTGCGCCGCGGACGCGTCCTGCCGTGGAACCACGAGCGCGCCGATGACGAGGCAGAGCATCACCGCCAGGGTCGACGGTCTCGATCGGAGTCGGGTCTGCGCCGGCATGAACGTCACCTCCTTCGGATGTCGGGTGGGCCGGGGCCCCGCCGGTCGGCGCCGGGAGACCCCTTCGGGGCGGCGTGCTGCCGCGCCTGCACATACCATCCGCTCCGAAAAGGATTTCGGCAACACCTATTTCCCTGCGAGTGAGGTTCGGCCGTTCCACCCTCGCCGACACCCTGGACAGGCGGGGGCGGAATCGGCGAAGTCGCTGAAACTTTCAGGGAAAGACGCCTCTGCCTTGCGCTATCGGCCATTGAGCAGGGATCACGGCTCGCGGCGGCGCGGCCATGCTCTGTATGCGATCCGCGATCTTCCTCGGCTGAGCCGTACCAGCCGCTGTCGAAAAGGTTTCACCAGGATGACAGCACAGCGACCCGATGTGATCATCGCACGCGGCCGTCGGCCGATGCCGCGACGCGGCGCCGCTCTCGGGGTGCGCGGGAGCGGCCCCGCGTCCGCCACGGGCTCCCGCCGAGGCTTGACACGGCCGCGACACGTTTGGCACCGTACCCGCCTGATAGCGATAACACTTCGGGGTCCCCGCACGTCGAGGGTGGTCATGGTGATCCCCCCGCTCTCTCCGCAACCGCCGTCTCCCGCCGTCCCCGGCCGCCTGTCCTGATCTGTGCGCCGGTCGTCCACTCGGCGGGTGGGCGTCGTGGACCCCCGACCGGAGAACGGTCCGAGCCGCAACGGAGGAATCGAATGCACCGACGATTACGCGCGAGCCTCACCGCCGGGGCCGTGGCCGCCTGCCTGGCCGGCACCGCGGCGGCGACCGCGGTCAGCGCGCACGCCGCCTCGGCCGGCTGCCAGGTCACCTACACCATCGGCGCACAGTGGCCCGGCGGCTTCAGCGCCAACGTCACGGTCAAGAACCTCGGCGATCCAGTGACGAGCTGGACCCTGCGCTGGACCTTCGGCGCAGGGCAGACCATCGGCCAGGCCTGGAACGCCGACGTCACGCAGAGCGGCGCTGCGGTGACCGCCGCCAACGTGAGCTGGAACGGCTCTCTGGCGACGGGCGGCGCCACCTCGTTCGGATTCAACGGCACGTGGAACGGCTCCGGTAACCCCGTGCCGGCCGGGTTCACGCTCAACGGCGTCGCCTGCACGGGCAGCGCGACCGCCTCCCCGAGCGCGACCCCGTCCACGTCACCGACGGCGTCGCCGTCGCCGAGCCCGTCGGCATCGCCCTCGTCCGGCCCGCCACCGGTGCGGACGGTGCGGGTCTTCTGGCTCAAGCCGTCGGACGTGGCGTACGACCAGCGCTACCCGGACGGCATCGCCGACGTCATGCGGGAGGCGCAGCGCTTCTTCAAGCAGCAGTTGGGCAAGACCTTCACCCTGAACGGCCCGGTCGTCGAGGTCGTCAACGGCGACCGGCCGCGAAGCTGGTACGAGAACACGCCGAGATGCGGCGAGAAGTACTGGTGGGCGGTCTGCAACATGCAGGAGGAACTGCGCCGCAAGTTCGGCCTCGGCGCACCGGACAGCCGTTGGATCAACGTCGGCGAGGTCAGCGCCGAAGGTGACGGCGCCGGTGGCGGCGGCGGCAACGGCTGGGTGATCCTCAGTGGCCACGACGCCGACGGGGCCGCGGGCATCAACGGCCCGATGAATCGATGGTACGGCGGCATGGTGCACGAGCTGGGACACGCGTTCGGCCTGCCCGACGCCACCTCAACCGATGGAACGTGCATGTCGGCCTCCTTCTACGCCTACCCGAACTGCCAGTTCAGTCAGGCGCAGAAGGACAGGATCCTCAACGGCCCCTATGGCGGTTTCCTCTCCTGATCCGCATCCATGACGGGCGGCGTGACGCGAGCGGTCACGCCGCCCCGCGACCACCGGGCCGAGCACCGAGATGCCGGTGAACCCCTGGACTCTCACGCCCGTCTCAGATGACATGGGAGGCATCCGGATCATGGCCGCGCTCGTCATGCTCGCCGCCTGCGGTGCGGCGTCCACGGCGGACCCTCTCCCGATCCGATATCAGGCCGACGGCCTTGTGCTCGCCGGCGCGGAACACGGCCCCCAACTCTGCGCCGGCGTCAACCTGTCGATGCCACCCCAGTGCAGCGGGCTCGACATCGCCGGGTGGGACTGGGACATGGTCGAGCACGAAGCTCTGAGGGGTGTGCGCTGGGGCGACTACCATGTGGTCGGCACCTGGGACGGAGAACGGCTCACCCTCACCGAGTCGCCTCGCCCCGCCGAGCGCGGCGAGCCCCCGGCTGACGGCTCTGACTTCACCTCACCCTGCCCCATGCCCGCCGGCGGGTGGCGCCCCGTCGACCCGGTGAAGGCCACCGATCAGGCGATCGACGCCGCGATCGATCTGGCCGAGAAGCTCCCCGGGTACGCGGGGAGTTGGCTGGACCAGGGCTACCTCGACGAGATCGAAGGCTACGATCCCCGCGATCCGATGGAGGGCTATGCCAACGACCCGAAGCGGCTCGTGCTCAATCTGCGATTCACCGGCGACCCGGCCGTGCACGAGCGCGCGATCCGCGAAGTCTGGGGTGGAGCGCTGTGCCTGAGCCCCGCCCAGCACACCAGGGCGAAGCTGCACACGATCCAGCGACGGATGGAGAAGGAGATCAAGGGCCTGTACTCCTTGTCGACCGACGAACTGGCGGGTCACGTCGATGCCGGGGTCTGGGTGGTCACTCCGGAACTGCGGCGTCAGGTCGACGAGACGTACGGCGCGGGCCTGGTGGTCCTCCACGGCTTCCTCAAGCCGATCAGTCCATGACCCCTCCCGCCGGCACCAGATCGTCGGTCCGCACCGACGGCAACCCACGAAAGGCGTGCGGCATTCGCGCCGGAGTATGGGGGCGGGATACTCGCCTTATCGAGGCTCCGGTAGGGGCTCCGGGCGTCCGGGCCGACGCTCAGCTCTACCCGGCTCGGGTCGCGCCGATCGAAGCCGGCAAGGAGATCTCGAGCAGTCTAACTGTGCGGTGCGACATCGCTGTGGTCATCAGCAACGACGGCGACCTGGCCGAGCCCATCCGCATCGTCCGCCACCAGTTGGGCCTGCCGGTCGGCATCCTTAACCCCTTTCCCGTAACACGGCGCGCACGGGCGCTGGAGAGGATATCTCTCCGACATTCTTCAAGCAGATCCGGCCGAGCGAGCTTGTCATTCGTCTCAAGGCTCTGGCTCAGCGGTGCGCACGGCCGGCGATCGTTACACTCGCCGGTTTGTCCGCTCCGTCGAGATCCGGCGCGCAAAGTGGCCACTCCTCGAGGTTCCGTGAGAAGGGCGGGGAGCCGCCCCCGCGGGAACGGGGACGGCCCCACTCGGGTCACCGGGTGCCTATGCCCAGGGCCGGCTGACGACCCAGCTCACGTCGTCGGCCCAGTACGACGAGCTGTCGAAGGCGTTCGAGCCTCCGTTGGCGGCGATGTAGACGATGTTGTTGTAGTGCCGCAGGAAACGGGTCGGGTAGTTGTAGGAGGCGAACGACGTGCCCTGGCCGTTCTTGCCGGTCTGCGGGCAGAAGGTGGCGTCGGCCGCGAACAGCGAGCTGCCGTCGTTGGTCTGCCGGTGGAGTTGGTAGTTCTGGTGCCGCAGGTAGTCGCCGGGGTAGTTCCGCGACTCGAACGACACGCACGAGCCGCTGGCCAGACCGCTGTGCACGATCCAGGTGGCGTCGCTCTTGTCGAGGGACGAGCTGGACGAGGTGATCACTGACGTGACGGCGTCGTCGTTCTGGTGCCGGATGTAACGGTCGGTGTAGCCGGGCGTCGTGGCGCGCAGCGAGATCGACGCGCCGGGGGTGAGCGTGCCGTCCTGGACGCCGCCCGACGACGTCGCGTATCCGGCGGCGACGATGTTCGCCTGCACGGCGTTCTCGGTCGCGTCGGACGGGTAGCCGGCCGTCATCACGCCCTCGTAGAAGGTGCCCCTGCCGCCGACGCTGTTGTCGCCGCCGATGCCGAGGATGATGGCCCCTTCCTTCTTCATCGGGTTGTAGCCCGGGACATTGGGGCGCACCCCGTTGTAGAAGGTCGACAGGCCGCCCGACTGCGCGTTGCCGCCCCGGATGGCCCAGTGGTTCGGCTCACCCTTGACGATGGCGGTCAGGAACCGGTGACCGATGCTCGGGTCGCCCGCGTTGTACTTCTGGTTGACGCCGGAGAACAGGCCGTTCTCGAGGTCGGCCATGATCCAGGGGCCGTTGCCCGCGCCGTAGCCCCAGACCTTGTTGTTGCCGAAGTAGATGGCCTCCATCGTGCCGTTGCCGTTGTCACGGCTGTTGGTCTCGGCGTTTCCGTAGTCGAAGCAGCAGCCGCCGTTGTAGTGCGTGCCGTCGAAGATCGCGTACATTCCCTCCGGCTGGTCGCCCTTCGCGACGCCGTTGGTGTTGTTGTTGCGGTAACCGGTGCCGGGGGCCACATAGACGCCGTACGCCCGGTGACCGCCGACCGTGATCGGCGCCGCCGTCGCGTTCGCGAGGTTGTCGTATCCGCCCGGGGCCGGGCCGGAGAACCCGCCGGGGGGTGCCTGGGTCAGCCGGTTGTTCCGTCCGGACTGGTCGTAAATGATGCTGATGAGACAGGTCGTGCCGGCACAGAACGAATCCTGCGCGGCGGCGTTGGCGACGCCGCCCGCACTCAGCACGCCGATGTCCCGGGTGGCGTTGTCCGAGGAGCGCCGCACCTGGTAGAGCGGGCCGTTGTAGGAGCCGTACAGGGCGCGGGTCGTGCTGTGCGCCGCCACACACGGGGTGCCGCCCGCGGCGTAGATGTCACACGGCTGCGACGTCGCGGCCTGTGACGGAGTGGAGATGCCGGAGAGTAGACCGGCGACGAGCGCGACGGCCGCGCCCGCGGACAGCAATGTCCTTTCAAGACGCCGGGATCGTAAAGTCATGATCGACCTCTACCTTTCAGGGGGGATGCCGCGAATGACGGAGGTTTCCGGGCATGGAACATCGACCGAAGGAGACCGGCGGCCATTTCCACTTACGCACGCGAACGAATGCCCGCCGACCTGCGTCATCCCGGCAGGGACAGAAAGGGATGGCGTTATGTTAACGGATATGTTAGCGATAACAGTGTAGTCCGATAAAACCTCCGGAGACGGGTCGATCGGGGTTGACTGGCTAACTATGGAACGGGATCTCATCTTCCGTCAAGGTGGAACGTCCTGGGTCGTTGCCGTTTCCGGGGTCGCTCGGCGAGGTCTCCTGGCCGGTGGGGCCGCCGTGGGATGCTTCCTGTTCGTGCGTATTCATCGGATGTGTCGCACCCCTCGATGCGGCGTCGCCATCGATCATGACGTTGTCGCTGGAAAAACGCGGGTTTCGGAGCGATAACGTCATGATCGATCACTCACCGGGTCCCCAACGCGATAACGGCCACGGCCGCGGAAAACCGATCGCTTACCGGGCGGCGCGTGGTGCCGGCGAGCGGCCGCATGGTCGTGGCTTTTCGCCGGGCTTTCTCCCGGAAGTGTCACCGGCGGCGGGGATGTCTGTCGGACAGGGGCAGCCAGACCCGCATGGTGGCGGGACCCCGGTTGCCCCACCGGTGGTACGGCAGCAGCCGCAGCGTCACCCGCTCCCCCGCTTGCGCGTACGGGCGGGCCGGCCCGTACGGCCAGGCCGAGCCCGTGGCCGGGACGATCTCGGCCGGCACCTCGACCACGTGTCCGTACTCGCGCTCGGCCGGCGGGCCGACCGGCACGGCGATGTCGTCGAGCGGGGGCTCGCCCGCCACCGACTCGGCGCAGTAGACCAGCGGCCCGCGCTCCACCGCGGCGCACCCTCGCAGCGCGTCGATCCGCCGGTCGGGGAACGTCCATCGGGGAGCCATCGGCAGCTCCAGCCGGATCATGTCGCCCGGCCGCCACTCCCCGTCCAGTACGGCATAGCCCGGCTCGGCGGGCCCCCACGAGGCGGACGTCCCCGACCTCTCGGCCGGAACACGGGCGACACGGGCGCCGGACGCCCAGGCCGGGACCCGGAGGGAGATCCGTCCGCTGCCTCCTTCCACGACCCGTACGGTGACCCCGCCCGACCAGGGGTATCCCGTCTCCACCCGGAGCACCAGACCGCCGTGGCGGATCTCACCGGGGGTGTAGTGATGGAGCCGGACCCCCGTGCCGTCGGCGGTGGCGAGATAGGCGGCCAGGGACGCCAGCGTGCGGGCGATGTTGTTCGGGCAGCACGACACCGCGAACCACGGCGACCGCAGCCCGCCCTCGGCCGCCTGGTTCACCCCCTCCCGGGGGGCGGCGGGCACCCGCACCTGCAGCGGATTGGCGTAGAAGAACGACCGGCCGTCCACCGCGACCCCGGTCGCCAGGATGTTGAACATGACCCGCTCGGCCGCCTCGGCGTACCGGACCTCGCCGGTGGCCAGCAGCAGCCGGTGCGCCAGCATGATCAGGGCGATCCCGGCGCAGGTCTCCGAGTAGGCCCGGTCGGGCGGCAGCTCGAAGTCGTCGCCAAACGACTCGTCGGAGTGGCGCGAGCCCATCCCGCCCGTCAGATGGGTCCTGGTGGCGATCGTCCGCTCCCACTGCGCCTCGACCGCCTTCAGCAGCTCCTGGTCTCCGGTCTCCACGGCCACGTCGACCGCCCCGGACGCCAGGTAGAGCGCGCGTACGGCATGGCCGCGCAGCACCCGCGCCTGCCGTACGGGAACGTCGTCCTGAAAGTAGGCGCGGCCGAACGGGATGTCGGCGAGCGCGGGCAGGCCGCGGCGCTCGACGAACCTGCGGGCCATCTCCAGGTAGCGCTCGGCGCCGGTGCACCGGTAGAGCTCGACGAGCGCCATCTCGATCACGGGATGCCCGCAGGTCCGCGTGCCCGCCATGAACCGGTCGCAGACGTGGTCGGCGGCCCGGCGCGCGACCTCGGTGAGCCGGTCTTCGCCGTGCGTGCGCAACCTCGCCACGCCCGCCTGGATCAGGTGGCCGTAGCAGTACAGCTCGTGCCCCCACTCGAGGTCGGTGTAGCGCTCGCCGCTCCACCGCGTGTTGAGGTAGCCGTCGCTCTCCTGGGCCCGGGCCACGGTCTCCGCGAGTTCCGGCAGGGCCGGGTGGTCGGCCCAGGCCATGGCCTCGAGCAGCTTGTAGATCTCCGAGTCGCTGAACTCCCTGCCGCGCCGGGGCCGTTCCCCGCGGAAGTTGCCGATCCAGCCCTCCCGTTCCATCCACTCCAGGCAGTGGGCGACGGTGACCTCGCGGTTCAACGCGACGCGGTCGCCCCAGAAGCCCGGGGCCGGCCGCACCGCGTCGAGGCCGAGAGGGGACAGCACTCCGGAGGAGGGCAGGACGGGACTAGCCACGCAGAGCTCCAGACATGAATCCGCGCACGTAGTAGCGCTGAAGGAGGACGAAGAGGATCAGGCAGGGCAGCGCCATGACCATGACACCGGCCTGCAGCATGCCGTAGTCGACGGCGCCGAACGTGTGCTGCGTCATGCTGACGACCGCGACCGGCAGCGTGAAGTCCGCACCGTCGTTCAGCAGGATGAGCGGGGCGAAGAAGTCGTTCCACGAGGCGAGGAACGCGAACAGTCCCACGGTGATCAGGCCGGGCCGTACGGCGTGCAGCAGGATCCGGCGGAAGGCCTGGAACGTGGCGCAGCCGTCGACCAGGGCGGCCTCCTCCAGCTCGCGCGGCACGGCCTCGAAGGCGTTGCGCATCATGAACAGCGCGAACGGCAACTGGAACATCACGAACACGAGTGCCAGCCCGACCGGGGAGTTCTGCAGGCCGAGGTAGCCGAGCAGGACGTACAGCGGGATGAGGATGGTCGCGTACGGGACCATGAGGATCGCCAGCGTCACCAGGAAGAGCAGGTTCTTTCCGGGGAAGTCGAAGCGGGCGAAGGCGTAGCCGCCGAGCGCGGACACGACCAGGGTGCCGGCCACGGTGATGGCCGAGACCAGCACGCTGTTGGCGGCGTAGGTGGCCAGCCCCTCCCCGTATCGGGCCATCTCCAGGTAGTCGCCGGGATCGGCCAGCGACGACCAGCCGCTCCACACCAGCGGGAAGAGGAACAGCACGGCCAGCGCCGTCATCGTCGTGTAGTACCTCATGGGGACCTCCGCAGGACCTTCATCTGCACCACGTTGAGCGCGACCAGCGCGACCAGCAGTACGGCCGACAGCGCGGCGGCGCCGCCCAGGTCGAAGCGGAAGAACGCCTGCCGGTAGATCACCATGACCATGGAGACCGTGCTGTTGTCGGGCCCGCCGTTGGTGAAGATGAAGAACTGGTCGAAGGCGAGCAGCGAGCCGGTGATACTGAGGATGAGCATCAGCGCGATCGTGGGGCGCAGCAGCGGCAGCGTGATCCGGCGGAAGATCTGCCGGCGGGTCGCGCCGTCGCACCTGGCCGCCTCGTACACCTCGACCGGGATCGACTGCAGGCCGGTGAGCAGGATCAGCATGTTGAATCCGGCGAACCGCCACAGCACCAGCGTGATCGTGGAGAACAGCGCCATGTTCGGCGTGCCGATCCACTTCACCGGCTCGCTGGTGATCCCCAGTGCCCGCAGCATCGGGTCGATCGGGCCGAAGTCGTTGTTCAGCATGCCGTAGAACAGCAGCGAGGCGGCGGCGAACCCGACCGCCCCGGGCAGGAAGAACGCGGTACGGAAGAACCCGACCCCGGGCCTGCGCTCCTGCACGAGCAGCGCCAGCCCGAGCGCGACCGCCGACAGCAGGACCGTGGTGATCACCGTGTACTTCAGCGTGAAGCCGACCGCGTCACGGAAGAGCCTGTTGTCGGCGATGTCGACGTAGTTGTCCGGCGCGTTGAACGTGGCCCCGCCGAGCAGCGGCCAGCGGTTGAGCGACATCCACACGACCAGGATCAGCGGCGCCACGAACAGCACGCCGACGATCAGTGCGGTGGGCGCGGCGTACAGCCAGCCCATGGCCTTCCTGCCGCGCCACCAGGACGGCGCGGCGGCGCCGCACGTCCCGGTGGGTCTCGTGATCGTCACCGTCATTGCCGCAGCGACTCGTCGATCTCGGCGTTGAGCTGCGAGACCTTGGTCGGGTCGCCGAACACGGCCTCGCGGGCCAGCCGCAGCCACGGCCCCTGCGGGTCGTTGTAGGTCTGCCCGAAGCGCGGCGCGTACGGCGTCTGCCCCTTGGCGACCAGCGAGTTGATCAGCACGACCCTGGGGTCGGCCGCCGAGTACTCGTTGTCCGCCAGGTCGGTCCTGGCGACCACGTCCTTGTTCTTGGCCATGACCTCGACCTGCGCCTCGTCCGAGACGGTCCACTCAAGGAACTCCCACGCGGCGTCGGGGTGCGAGCTGGTGGCGGAGATGCCGATCGAGTCGCCGCCGACGAAGGTGGACTCGCCGCCGTCGGGCCCCGCGATGGGCGTGACGCCGATCTTCATGTCGGGCGGCATCGTGCCCAGGGTGGTGGAGGGCATCGGCATGACCCCGATCTCGCCCTTGGGGAAGAAGCCCGTCCAGGTCGGGCCCTGCTCCTCCTTGGCGGAGGACGGGGCGACGCCCTTGGCGTACAGGTCACGGTAAATCTCGAACACGCTCATCATGGGCGGCCGGTGGTTGTACGAGGTGGTGCCCTCGGGGTTCATCACCTCGCCGCCGGCCGCCCAGACGGAGGGCCAGAACGTGAAGACGTAGCAGCCGCCGCAGTTTCCGCCGAAGAAGGTGCCGTGCACCTTGCCGTCCTCGCCGAGCTTCTCCTGGATCACGGTGGCCTGCTCGGCGAACTGCCTGAGGGTCTTCGGCCCCTTCTCCGGGTCCAGGCCGGCCTTGGCGTACAGGTCCTTGTTCCAGAACCAGACCGAAAGGTCGAGCGTGTGCGGCAGCGTGTACCGCCGCCCCTCGTAGGTGCCGAGCTTCATGTGGCTGGGCGCCAGGCCGTCCTTGAACGGCAGCGCGTCGATCCTGTCGGTGATGTCGAGGAAGAGCCCCTGGGAGGTGTAGTTGGGTACGAAGATCACGTCGGAGGCGAACACGTCGGGCAGCTGCCTGGCGCCCGCGGCCGCCGCGATGCGGGGCTGGTAGTTGTCCGTCGGGATGACGGTCAGCTTGACCTGGTTCTTGTGGCTCTTGTTGTAGGCCTCGACCAGGCGCTCGCTCTGCGCCTGGGTGGCGGCCCTCGTCCACATGGTGATGGTGACGGCGGCGCCGTCCTCCTGCTCACCGCCGTCGCCGCCACAGGCGGAGGTCAACGTTAACAATATGGCCAGAGCGGCGGCGGCAGGCCAACGTGGTGACATGACCCTCTCCTCCCGGCATCTCCCCGGCGACGCCTTAGAAAACGAAACTAAAGGTTTTCGTAAACTAAGAGAAAGCCGGGAGACTGTCAACGGTCGGACCCCATGCGGAGAGGGGTCGGAGCCCATCGGATGCTGGCAGAAAAGGTTTTCGACAATGCCTCGTCCTCCGGCCTCAACCTCCGGCCTCAGCCGACCCGGATCGCCTCCAGCAGGAACGCGGTGCCCGGCCGGTCGTGAAGCGGCGGGGCGGGCAGGCCGATCACGGCGAGGGCCCTGCCGGTGAGCCGTACGTCACCGGCCGTCCAGGCCGGCCACCGGTCGACCGGCCCCGACACCACGCCGGGGATCGCCTCGACCCGATAGTCGGCGTCGGGGTTGAGGCCGGGCAGCCGGATCGGCGCGGGCCGCTCGGTCGCCGAGGTCGCCGGCTGCGCATGGGCGAACACGGCCCGGCCGCGCGCGGCCGGGTGCGACGACGCCGTGGACCAGGGCGGCGGCGTCGGAGTGATCGGTACGCACCAGTTCGCCGGTGTGCACTTGCCGACGACCGCGGGCATGGATGAAAGTTTCACGGGTTTCCGGCCCGAGGATGGGGTCACCCCCGGCCGGACAGGCGGCCGACGCTCTTGTGCGGGTGTGGGCCCGGCGGCACGACTTGACAGGGTCGTCAGACGTCATGTTCTCTCTGCGCATCGCCGTCACGAATGACTCGATCACGAGAAATTCTCCGCCGCACCGAATGTTAGCGCTCACATTATCGTCCGATCTCTTCCTCGTTCTCCCCGCAGCCTGAAACACCACCCAGTGCCGGCCACTCCCGTCGTTTCTCCACACCCCAAGGAGAAAAAGATGCACGACAGACCCGTCCACTCGTCCACCAGGAGCGGCGACCACGGCTCCGCACCCTCGCGCCTCGGCCCGCCGTCCCGGACTCTTCTCCACGCCGGCAGGGATGCGAGGCGGATCATCCGCACCTGGAGCCTGTGGCTTGCGGCCGTGCTGCTGGCGGCGGCCGCCGTGGTGACGAGCGTGGGCACGGCGTCGGCGGAGTCGAACGGCGGGGTGCGGGTGATGCCGCTGGGCGACTCGATCACCGAGGGCACCCAGGTGCCGGGCGGATACCGGATCGGACTGTGGCAGCGACTGGCGGCCGGGCGATACACCGTCGACTTCGTCGGGTCGCAGTTCAACGGACCGGGCAACCTGGGCGACCACGACCACGAGGGACACCCCGGCTGGCGGATCGACCAGATCGACGCCAACATCACCCGCTGGCTGCAGACCTACACCCCACGCACCGTGCTCCTGCACATCGGCACCAACGACATCCTGCAGAACTACAACGTGTCCGGGGCACCGCAGCGACTGTCCACACTGATCGATCACATCACCGCCGCAGCACCGAACGCGGAGGTGTTCGTCGCGACGATCATCCCGCTGTCGAACCCCGGCCAGGAGGCCGCCGCACGCAACTTCAACGCGCAGATCCCCGCGATCGTGCAGAACAAGATCAACAGCGGTAAGCGCGTCCACCTCGTCGACATGCACGGCAAACTGACCACCGCCGACCTGATCGACGGCATCCACCCCACCTCCGGCGGCTACGACAAGATGGCCGCCGCCTGGTACGCCGCGCTGCAGTCGGTTCCCGGGAGCATCGGCGCCCCCGGCGGTTCCAGCCCTTCGCCCTCGGGGAGCACGAGCACCCTGAAGGGTGTGGGGTCGGGCCGGTGCCTGGACGTCGCCGGATACTCCCAGACGAACGGGGCGCAGGTGCAGATCTGGGACTGTCACGGCCAGTCCAACCAGCAGTGGACCTCGACGAGCTCGGGTGAGCTGCGCGTGTACGGCAACAAGTGCCTGGACGTCTACGGCGCGGGCACGGCCGACGGCACCGGCGTGA
>BCRI01000119.1 GCA_001552515.1 Sphaerimonospora mesophila NBRC 14179 = JCM 3151 | reverse complement strand
CCGGACGACGGAAAAGGAGAGGGCTGTCAACCGGATGCCTTCACGCACCGTCTTCCCTGTGGTCATCCCTCACCACAGGAGTCGTTTTGGGAATCCGCTCGATTCTCTCTGCGGCCGTCCTCTGCGGCGGCCTGGCGATGCTCTGCCAGCCGGCGCAGGCCGCCGTCTCGGAGTCGCGACAGGGTGCGGTCGTCGCCACCGACGTCGTGGATTATCGGTGCAGGCACACCGGCACGGCCGAGGAACAGGACATCAAGGTCAAGGTCGCGCTGACGATGCCGCTCGATGTCACGACGGGCAAGCAGATGACCATCGGCTGGCACGGGACCTATGTCGACGACTCGACCGCGTTGCGGGTGCCCACCACGGGGCTGGCAGGCGGCACAAAGCTCTATGCGTACGCATCCATCAGCGGGGTCGCCCAGCTGACCTCCGCAACCGGAGTGGGTGAACTCGCTCAGCTCACCCCGGGTGAGAACATTTCCCTGCCGACGGCCGAGGTCCCCCTGAAGACCAAATCGGCCAACGCGGGCACCGCGACCGTGCGGCCGGCCGCCATCAACTTCGGTACCGTGCCCACAGAGCCGTCGATCGAGTGTGAGGTGCAGAACGCCGACGCTCTGATGACCTACGACCTCATCATCGCCGCGGCGAATGATCAGCCCGCCGATACCGATGCCGATTCCGACGCCGGACCTGACACCGGTTCCGATACCGATACCGATGCGTCCTCGGACCCCCCGATCCAGGAGACCACCGCCGACACGGCGAACGACACCATGAACGGGACGACGGGAAACGGCAAGGTGCGCACGACCCCGGCGGGTGGGGTCGCGACCGGTGGCGGCGGTGAAGCGGGCCCCGATGGGCGAGTGCTCGTATGGACCGGCCTCCTGCTCACCCTCACGGCCTCGTCCGGACTCGTGCTGCGCCGCCGTCGCCTCGGCCGGGGACGACCCTAGGACCGGTCACCGGTACGGACGAGTCCGGTCTCGTAGGCGATGATGACGGCCTGAGCGCGGTCGCGTAGGCCGAGTTTGGCGAAGATGCGGGCGACATGGGTCTTCACCGTGGCTTCGCTCAGCGTCAGCGCCTCGGCCAACTCGGCGTTGGACAGGCCACGCCCCAGCAGGGTCAGCACCTCGATCTCCCGGGGTGTCAGGTCGGCGAGATCGGCGGGGACGGCAGACGACGCGGATATGGGCCCGCGGACCCGGTCGGGGGCGGCGAAGCGCTCCACCAGCCGCCGGGTGATCGATGGAGCGAGCAGAGCGTCGCCGGTGTTGACCAGGCGCACGGAGGCGGCCAGGTGCTCGGGCGTGATGTCCTTCAGGAGGAAGCCGCTGGCACCGAGGGCAAGCGCGTCATAGACGTAGCGGTCGAGGTCGAAGGTGGTCAGCATGAGCACCCGGCGGTGCGGCCCCTGTGCCAGGATCCGCCGGGCGGCCTCCAGCCCGTCCATGTTCGGCATGCGAATGTCCATGAGCACGACATCCGGGCTCAGCTTCCGCGCCGCCGCCACGGCCTCCAGCCCGTCGGCCGCCTCGCCCACCACCTCGATGCCGCGCATGGTGAGGATCAGCCGGAAGCCGGTGCGGATGAGGGCCTGGTCGTCGGCGATCAGCACGCGGGGTCCGGGCTCGGGGTTCGGCGCGGGCGGGCCGGGTTCGGGCGTGGTCATGGCGAGCCCGGCGAATGATGGTGACGGACGAGCGACCCGGTCAGGGGAATGCGCGCGCGGACCCGGTAGCCGCCGCCGAGACGGCGCCTGGCGTCCATGTTCCCGCCATAGAGCGCGACACGTTCCCGCAGCCCCAACAGTCCCCTGCCGGTTCCGACATCGGGCTCGCTTCCGTCGGGGCCGGACTCGCCGTTCCAAACGGGATGCCGTACGGGATTCCGTACGTGATTCCGTACGGCGCCGCTGTCCCCTGGCACGCCATGTTCGTCCGCCTGCCCGAGCGGATCGCTCCTGAGCACGCTCGGGCCGGTGTTCAGCACCTCCACGCGCACGTGGTGCTCGGCGTAGCGGATCGTCACCTCGGCCTTCGCCCCCGCCGCATGCTTGAGCACGTTGGTCAGCGCCTCCTGCACGATGCGGTACGCCGTCGCGTCGATGCCCGGTGGCAGCGGCCGAGGCTCGCCCAAGACGCGCATCTCCACCGGCAGCCCGGCGAAGGCGAACCGGTCGACCAGCGTGTTCAGGCCGCTCAGGCTGGGTGACGGCGCGAGATCAGCGGCGAAGGGGGAACGGCCGCCATGTGGTGGGTCATCGCCGCTCGGTGAGGGAGTGAGCAGGCCCAGCAGGTGCCGCAGCTCCGTCATCGCGGCGCGGCCCGCGCCCTCGACCGCCCTGAGCGCCGCCTCGGTTTCGTCCGGCATGGTGGACAGCACCTCGCGGGCCGCGCCGGCCTGCACCACCATGAGGCTCACGTTGTGGCTCACGATGTCGTGCAGTTCCCTGGCGATCCTGGCCCGCTCAGCGTCG
Organism: Sphaerimonospora mesophila NBRC 14179 = JCM 3151; assembly: GCA_001552515.1. Classification (GTDB taxonomy): domain Bacteria; phylum Actinomycetota; class Actinomycetes; order Streptosporangiales; family Streptosporangiaceae; genus Sphaerimonospora; species Sphaerimonospora mesophila. Next base: position 18,848 of record BCRI01000119.1, on the reverse strand, counting down.
ACGGCCGTCCTGGTCGCCCGCTGCCGCTCGATCTCCAGGAGCCTGCCGCGCTCCTCGATGGCCGCGCGGTACCGCCGAAGGGAACGCAGGAGGAGCAGTCCCAGCCAGACCGTGCTCGCGGACGGCGCCACGACCGCGATGATCAAGCCGTACGTCCAGACCGAACCCACGTCTCCACGGTCGCAGACCGCAGGGCGATCCGCATCACTCCCGCGGACCAGAGGCCTACATCCGCAGGATGACAAGGGACCGATGTTGCATCCGGGGAAGGACGTCAGCGCGCTTGTCCCGCTTATAGCTTCCCCACATGACAACGGAAGGTGAAGTCGTCGTACGGCTCGAGCGACTACGCAAGCACTACGGCGAGACGGTGGCACTCGACGATGTCTCTCTCGAGATCCGGGCCGGTGAGGCGGTCGCGGTGATGGGCCCTTCGGGCTGCGGCAAGTCGACGCTGCTCAACATGATCGCCGGGCTGGACCGTCCCACGTCCGGGAGCGTCACCGTCCACGGCGAGGAGCTTTCGACGCTGAGTGAGACGCGGCTGGCGCTGTTCAGGCGGCATCGGATCGGGATGGTCTTCCAGTTCTTCAACCTGATCGACGACCTGTCCGCGCTCGACAACGTCGCGCTGGCCGCCCAGCTCACCGGTACGTCCGCCGCGCATGCCCGCAGGCGGGCGCTCGACCTGCTGGACGAGCTCGGCATCGCCGACCGCGCGGACCTGTACCCCGCCGTGCTGAGCGGTGGGGAGCGTCAGCGGGTCGCCGTCGCCAGGGCCCTGATGAACAGGCCGGCCGTGCTGTTGGCCGACGAGCCGACGGGGGCGCTGGACAGCCATACCGGTGAGCAGGTGATGGACCTGCTGCTCGACCTCCACCAGCTCGGCCAGACGCTGCTGCTGGTGACCCACGACGAGCGGCTGGCTCAGCGGTGCGCGAGCCGGGTGATCGCGATCGAGGACGGTCGGGTGACCGGCGAGCGTGCCATGGAACAGAGCGCATGAGAGCGGTGTGGCGGGTCGCGGTCGCGGCGGCGCGGCGGCGACGGTTGCAGAGCACGGTCCTGGCCGTGGTCGTCATGTGCTCGACCGTGGCGATCGTGGTGGCGCTGGGCCTGCTCGAAGCCGCGTCGGCACCCTTCGATCGGACCTTCGCCGAGCAGCGGGGCGCGCACGTCGTGGCCGCGTTCGACCGGGCCGTGGTCTCCGACGATCGGCTCGTCCAGACGGTGGAGAAGCAGACCTCCGAGGACGAACCGGCTGTCGAGGCCGTGGCCGGACCGTTCGGCCAGGCCGTCATCACAGTCGCCGACATCGGCCAGGCTCTGCCGCCCGGCCCCCTCACGGTGGTCGGCCGCGCCGATCCCGGCGGGCCCGTGGATCGGGTCGATCTCTGGGCGGGCCGTTGGGCCGGCAAGCCGGGGGAGATCGTGGTGAGCCGCCCGGCCGAACCCTTCTTCCGTGAGCTGCTGGGCGCCACGGTCCAGGCCGAAGGGGGCCCCAGGCTCACCATCGTCGGCCTGGCCTCCAGCGTCAGCAGGACAGCCGAGGCGTGGGTCACGCCTGACCAGGTCCAGGCCATGAGCCCCAAGATCACCCAAATGCTCTACCGCTTCACGGAAGCGGACACCGACGACGATCTCCAAAAGGCCATGACGGGGATGACGTCGGGCCTGCCCGGTTCCGCCCTGCTCGACTGGCAGTCGTACCTGGTGGTCAAACAAGACGTCGCGCGTACGGCCTCCGCCTACCTGCCCTTTCTGACCGGATTCGGCATCCTGGGCCTGCTGGTGGCCGTCCTCATCGTCGGGAATGTCGTCAGCGGCGCCGTCGTGGCGGGTCAGCGGCACATCGGCATGCTCAAGTCGCTCGGGTTCACCCCCAATCAGGTCGTCGCGGCGTATTTGACCATGGTCCTGCTGCCGGGGTTCGCCGGTTGCCTCGTCGGCACGGTCCTCGGCGGCTTGGCGGCACAGCCCCTGCTGCGGCTGGTGTTCCAGGGCGTGGGATCCACCATCGGCCTCGGCGTAGGCGTATGGGCGTACGCGGTGACGTTGCTCGGCGTACCGGCCGTGGTCGTTCTGGCCGCGCTCATCCCGGCCTCGCGGGCACACCGGCTGTCGGCGGCACAGGCGATCAGCGCGGGCAGCGCGCCACGTCCGGGGCGTGGCCGGCGGGTGCAGCGCCTGCTGTCGGGCGCGAGGCTGCCGCGCTCTGTCAGCCTGGGCCTGGGCCTGCCGTTCGCGCGTCCCGGCCGCTCGGCGTTGACACTGGCGGCCGTCATCATCGGGGTGGCGACGGTGGCGCTCGCCTCCGGCCTGTTCCGTACGATGACCGCCTACGGGGACACGGCGCAGCGGGTCGGGCATGTCCACACAGTGATCCATGTCGGGCGGCCGGACCAGACCGAGCCGAAGCTGGACGACGCCGGGATCGAGGCTCTGCTGCGCTCCCAGCCCGGCGTGAGGTATGTGACCGCGGACGCCTGGATCGACATTCACCTGGCCGGCCGACCAGGCCGGATCATGGCCCAGTTCCTGCGCGGCGACGCCGAGACCCGGGGTGACGTGCTCGTGGCCGGGCGCTATCTGTCGGGGCCGGGCGAGGTCGTCGCCCCCTCGGCGTTCCTGAGAAGGTTCGGGCTCGAGGTAGGCGACCGTCTCACGCTCGCGCTCGGCGAAGCGCACACCTCGGCCACCATCGTGGGTGAGGCCATGGACACCTCGAATAATCTGATCATGGTGAGCTGGCCGACGCTGACCGCCCTCGACCCGGACAAGAGGCCCACACAGTACGAGGTTCGGCTCGCCCAGGGCATGGACGTCGAGAAGTTCAACGCCGCGGTGAAGACGGCGGAGCCGGGGCTGTACCCGGCCACGAAGTCGCAGATCGACGAGAGCGGCGTGGCCATCACCACCTCGACATCGATCTTCACGTTGCTCTTGGGGATGGTCGCGATGCTGGGCGTCTTCAACACCGTGGTGCTCAGCACGCACGAACGCCGCCGTGATCTGGCCGTGCTCAAGTCGATCGGGATGACCCCTCGTCAGGTGACCGTGATGATGGTGACGTCCATGGCGGCATTGGGCGCGTTCGGCGGTCTGCTCGGTGTCCCGATGGGGGTGGCCGCGCACCGGGTGATCGTCCTGGCGATGCTCGACGCCGTGGGGCTCACGGCCCCCGCCTTCCTGCTCGACGTCTGGCAGGTCGCGGAGCTGATCGTGCTCATGCCGGCCGGTGTGGCGATGGCAACGCTCGGCGCGTTCGTCCCGGCCCGCTCGGCGGCCAGGATGACCATTGTCGACGCTCTGCACACCGAATGATCCCCTGCGCTGTTGATCTCGTACGGAACCCGTCGGTGGGGGCCGAAGGTGATGGAGTGGCCGGACCCGGGCGAGAGTGACATTTGGTGGGGTATGGGGCTTATGTCAGAGAACGGCCGGATCGGCTGGGCAGCCGGCTTGCCGGTGCTCCGGCCGTCCGGGAGAGATTCCGGGGGGTCTCATGGTGAGACGACTCGTCATCCTGCCGACCATCGCCGCTGCGACGTTCGCGACCGCGGCAGCGGGCTTCGCCGCCGCGCCGCCGGACGTCAACGATCAGGATCGGGGGTTCCTGACCGCGCTCCACCAGGGAAACCTGGCGGAGATCCAGGCGGGGAAGGTCGCCGAACGGCAGGCCCACAGCGAGGAGGTCCGAGAGATGGGGGAGGCACTGATCCACGACCACAGGATGCTGGACGAAAAGGTCAAGCAGGTCGCCGGTGACGTAGGCGTGGGCCTGCCGGGTGCCCCCGGCGCAGCGCAGCAGGCGGAGCTCGAGCGGATCTCCGCCAAGAGCGGGGCCGAGTTCGACCGGGCCTGGGTCGAGGCGGAGATCGTCGAGCATCGAGAGGACCTGGCCGCGGGGGCCAAGGAACTGTCGGAGGGCTCCTCGGAAGAGGTGAAGCGGTTAGCCCGAGACGCCGAACCGATCGTTCGGGAACACCTGGAGGAACTCGAAGAGATCCAGAGCGGTGAGGAGGGTCAGAGCGAGTGACCGGTGCCGCCGGGCGGAGGACCACCCTCGGCCCGGCGGGGCCGTTCGGTCACCCGGCCGGCGGGCCGGGCCTCCGCGATGTCACGTGATCAGCCGCACCAGCAGCCAGACCAACCAGATGATGAGCGCCCAGGAGGCGAGCCCGGCGATCGTCATCGCGATGAGGCCGCGCAGCCGATAACGCTTACCGCGCGGTTCTGGTCGCTGCTTCACGTGTCCTCCGGCGGTAGCGCGCGCGGCCGCCATCGCCCGCGTCCGGAGCGTCATCGTAGCCCGCCGGTCCGCCATCGCTCCGGGTTCTCAGCGGTCCCTTATACCTTCCGTTTACCAACGTCATCCGACCGTGCCGGTCGGGGTCACCGGTGGTGATCGCCGGAGCCGGCATCGGGCGGGAACTCCCGAGCCATGATCGCCGCCTGCACCCGGCTGCGCAGGCCGAGTTTGGCGAGCAGGCGGCTGACGTGCGTCTTCGCCGTACCCTCCGCCATGCCCAGCGCACGGGCGATCTCCGCGTTGGACAGTCCCCGGCCGATGTGGACGAGCACCTCGCGCTCACGCGCGGTCAGGTTCCCGTACGGCTCCGGCCGGGCCGTGGGCGCCCCTGCCGACGCGGGCGGCGTGGCCGGAGCGGGCAGGGCGGCGAACGCCTCGATCATCCTCCGGGTGACCGAGGGGGAGATCAGTCCGTCGCCGCGTGCGACGATCCGTACGGCCTCGATGAGCGCGTCGGCGTCGGTGTTCTTGAGCAGGAAGCCGGCCGCCCCGGCACGTAGCGCGCCGAAGACGTACTCGTCCAGGTCGAACGTGGTGAGGATGACCACGTCGGCCACGCCGCGCAGCTTCCGGGTGGCGGCGATGCCGTCGAGTCGCGGCATCCGGATGTCCATCAGCACTATGTCGGGGCGAAGCCGCCCGGCCAGCTCGACGGCCTCCACCCCGTCCGACGCCTCCGCGACGACCTCGATGTCCGGCGTCCCGCCCAGGACCAGCACGACCCCGGCTCGTACGGCCGCATGATCGTCGGCGACCAGTACGCGGATCACGCCGCTGATCCCGTCGCTGATCCCGTCGGCAGCGCGGCTCCCGTCGGAAGTTCGGCCCGCACCCGCCACCGGGTCTCCCCGGACGGCCCGGCCTCCATCGGCCCGGCGTCGAACGAGCCGCTGACCAGGGTGGTGCGCTCCCGCATGCCGACGAGGCCGGCCCCCGAGCCCGGCAGGGCGGAAAGGCTGTCGCGATTCACCGGATTCTCCACGAGCAGCACCACGTGATCACAGGCGTACTCGATCAACACCTCCGTGTCGGCGGTGCCGTGTTTGAGCGCGTTGGTGAGCGCCTCCTGCAGGATCCGGTAGGCGGCGAGATCGATGGCGGGTGGCAGGGCACGCGACGTGCCGCGGACGGTGAGCCGTGCCCTGACCCCCGTACGTTCGATCAGGTCGGCGGCGTCCGCCAGCCGCCGCCGGATCGGCTCGGCCTCCTCGCCTTCGCCGTCATGGCGCAGCAGTCCGATCATCGTGCGCATCTCCGCCATCCCCTGGACGCTGTTCTCCCTGATCGACTTCATGACTTTCCGTACCGCAGCCGCGTCCAGGTCCTGGCGTGCCAGCAGCGCGGACGACTGGATGGCGATCGCGCTGAAGTGATTGGAGACCAGGTCATGCAGTTCCCGGGCCATCCGGGAGCGCTCGCCGGCGATCGCGGACCGCCGGTCGAGCTCGGCGAGCCGGGCCACCTGCTCGGCGCGCTCGTGTTCCGCCGCGGCCTGGTCGCGGTGCTGTCTGATGATGTTCGCCGTGGTGACGGGGATGACTCCGATCAGCGCCGCCTGCACCAGCAGCACCGCGAGGGCTCGCCAGTCCCAGGTGACGAACCAGGCGGCCGCGCCGGCGACCACCGCCCCCGCCGAGGTGATCCAGAGCAGCACCCGGCCCAGTGGGCGTGGGCCGTACAGCGCGGCGGCATAGAGATTGTCAGTGAAGACCAGGATCGTCCCGAGCGAGGGCCCGAGCACGATGTCGAGGGCCATGCCCGTGACCCCCAGCGCGAGCGTGACCACCGGCGCGCGCCGCCGTACGACCACGCCGGCGCAGGTGAGGGCGAGCGGCAGAACCAGAAGGGCGAGCGGGTGGCCGTGGTCGAACAGCGCGCCGGCGGCCAGGAGCACCAGGCCCATGACGAAGGCCGCCGCGGCCAGCAGCGCCTCCTGCCTGGCAGGGGACCAGCTGAGAGGGGACGAAGGAGTCATCAATGCGATTCCATCATTCGCCGAGGTGCGGTACGTCGTCCCGGGGGTGGGGCGGGCGCGTACATCGAAAGGCATACGCGAGATCGTCGCCGGTGATGATGTGTGCGGCGGCGGCGAGCGCGAGTGTTGTAGCGGAGGTGCCTCGTTCGTGCTCGTCTTCATCATCGGTTGTGAGATCGGTTTCTGGGTGCTGCTCGCGCTCGGTCTGGCGCTGCGCTATCTGGTGCGGGCCCGCCGGGCGAGCGACATCGCGCTGCTGAGCGTTCCGCTCGTGGACGTGGTCCTGCTCGTCGCGACCGTGATCGACCTGCGGTCGTCGGAGACCGTCGCCACCTGGCAGCATGGACTGGCGGCCGCCTATCTCGGGTACATGGTGGTCTTCGGTCACCGTACGATCCGCTGGGCCGACGCGTGGGTCGGCCACCGATTCGGCGACGGGCCGCCCCCGCGCAGGCCGCCCTCGGGTGGCATGGCCCGTGCGCGGTATGAGTGGGCGTTCTGGTTCCGGATCTTGATCGCGTACGGTGTGACCTGCGGCTTGCTGGTCGCCGCGATCTGGATGGTGGGGGATCCGGCCAGGACGGCGGCGTTGTCCGACTTCATGATCGGCGTCGCCAAAGTGCCGTTGATCGCGCTGATCTGGCCGGTCAGCTACACGATCTGGCCCAAGAAGGAGGTGAAGGGATCATGAGCCCTGGGTGTGCGCCCTTGGGGAGGAGGCGGGTGAACTATTGGCGCGAGCAGGGGTACGAGGTCTGGTAGAGTTACCTCCGTTGCCGAACCGCAGGTGAGCGGTGGTGACGACCAAGCGGCCGTAGCTCAATGGATAGAGCATCTGACTACGGATCAGAAGGTTAGGGGTTCGAGTCCTCTCGGCCGCGCACAGCTCAAAGGCCCATTCCGATCATCGGAACGGGCCTTTTATCTCCGTACAGCAGTGCGGTACAGCAACGTCCTCAGCCCCGCCGTCCAGACGTTGATTCAGCCGGTCAAGCCGCCGCCCCACAGGCGTCGGTGGCACGGCGCGTCCGGTCCCGGCCGGGCATGCGGCCTCTTCGGGCCGGTCCCGGCCGCGCCGCCGCCGGCTGCGCGCGATGGGCAGGGGCTTGACCGCCGTAGCGACCGAATCGCAGCGCGTACAGGGCTGAGGTCTCTTTCTTGACTCTGGCGGGATCCCCGGCCCCGAGGTGATCGCGGAAAGTCAAGGTTCGTGGGTGGTCGGGAGCCCTGATCGCCTCGCTCGCCATCGACCCAGGCAAGCCGAGCAAACCTACGGCTCAAGCCCAGCCGTGACCGACGGCATCAGGGCGCGGGGCGCATGTGGGGCCCTGACCTTGTGCCCGTGGGCAGGAAGCGATACGTCGCAAGAGGCGTACTCGGCGGCTACCGGATCTGGGATAACAAGGCCCGCCGCTGGTGGGGTGACCTGTACGAACTCTGCCCCGACGATCTCCTCAACGAATTGAACGGCGAGAAAAGCAGCGAGAAGATCACCGTGCTACTCCGGCAGTACCGCGCCCAGAAGCGATAGCCGGAGCGGAAACCGAGCACTAACTGTGTGGCAGCGCTGACGAGCGGGGGCAACGGACCTTGAAGGCCGAGTCGAGGGCACTTTCAGGGCACACGGTCCGAGAAACGGCGCGAAACGCTGAAAGCCAGTGAAAGGCAAAAGCGCAGGTCACAGGGCCGAGCGGAACATGGCCGCTGATCAGGCCAGGGCGTCAGGCAGAACTACGACTTGTGACCGGACCCAACTGGCAGCCCAGCGCGGCTGGACAGGGCGGCCTTGTCTACGACGTTGCCCCTACGAGCAGTGTCGGGAACTTGATTCGCGTCACAGTCCTCGAAGCCGACAGCTTGGATCCGGCGCTGATCTACCAGCGGGTGGCGGCGATCACGTCACCATCGAGGCACCTGACAGCACCGGATGGTGTCCGGCGATCAAGAGCGGTGCGCCTCACCGGGGTTCGCATCGAAGGAGTGACGGCCTTGGAACGCGCGTTGCTGTACACGCGTTGCTATACAGCAGCGCGTACGGCAACACCGCCGACTGCGTACGCTCGCCGGCGTGACCGCAAAAGACGCAAAGCGAGGGGGAAGCGCTGCCCTCACATGGGTAGGCACGCTGGGTGGACCGCACATCCTCGTCCCACAGTCAGTGTGCCCCCATTGGAAGGGCGCTCCCCCGGACTATCCCGATCAAGAAGGGGACTACGGCCGCGCTTGCTCCGTACAGGGGTACATAGGCTTGATCGATGTCGATTCGGCTCAAGCCCTGGTTTTCGGCGACGAGCCGGGCGCCACGGCGTTCCTCCCCGAACGGAATGCCCTCGTTCGCTGGATCGGCGCGGATTCGGAGGACGACATGGTGGAGGCGGCTATCGAGGTCATCGAGACAGAGTCAGTTCCAGACGATGAGGAGCTGACGTGGACCGTCGATGAGCGGCTGGTCCTTTTCGACGCCGTCCACGGTTATGAGTACATCGCCGAAGAGGATCACCTACTGATCGACCTCGCCCCCGGCCCGTACACCGTTCGAGCCGCCTACGTCGAGCACCCGAATGCGCACATGATCCTCGTACGGTTCACCTGAGCCGAGGAGGCGCCGACCTGGTCAGAGTGACTAACCGACTCGTGGAGATCACCGAGGAGGACCAGGTCCACAACGAGGGCGGGACACCCGCCGCCGGCAGATCAGCCGCTCCACCGTTACCCATGCCATCAGCGCAGACGCACCTCTGTGAGCACTCTCATCTACGGTGGCGGCATGGACGAGATCAGCGAACGTCAGGACGGCCGCTATCCCGAGTTGCGCAGGCTCGGCGAAGAAGAGCGGCGAATGGCACTCGAACTCCAAGAGATCCGCGCACAAATAGCGAGTCTTGTGCAGCAACTCCTACCCCACCACGCCCGCACAGAGAAGATCGACGATGTCGTACGGGTGAGCGGGTACAGCCGCACCCTGATAGATGTCCTTCGGTACAAAGACCACCCCTGGCACCGTCGGTAGCGGGACGTCCCAGGGTAAGGCTCCGCGGGGGCACTCCGGCTCCAGGCAGTTCAGGCACCCCTACGATGGGTGATCCAGGCGATTCCCAAGCTGACAGTCGGCGCTTTACCCTCATCGCCATGACACCGCCGCGTGAGCCACCTGTGAATGTGGAGCGCGTTCATGACATGCGAGACTTCGCCGCCTACCTGGAGATCATGGCGGATGACTTCGACGCAGACCGCGCCGAGTGCGAAAGGCAAATTCGTGAGGGGAAGCGGTTTATCGAAGGCCGCTGGAGCAGCGTGAACATTGGCGACTTCCTGCGAGCATGGGCCCGATGGCTTCAGGATGGTGGTATCCGTGAAGGTGCCCCGTTCGGGGAAGACATCGATCCTCTGTCATGGCAGTCGCTCGCTCTCCAGATCCACGCCGCCCATCTCTACGAGTAGGCCGTTCTGGGAGCCACCCGGGGCGGACGATCACGAACTGAGGCGGACGAACCCGAACGAACGGCGCTGCCGCAGAGCAGTCCGGCGAACGATCCTGAACGACACCGGAAATCGTTTGGGGGCCTACGGATCAGAACGTTAGGGGTTCGAGTCCTCTCGGCCTCTCACAGCTCAAAGGCCCATTCCGTACAATGGAACGGGCCTTTTGGGATCCCCGTACGGCATTCCCAGGCTGACAGCGCGGTCCGATTTCCGCCGTCCGCGGGTAACGACCTATCAGCGCAGCACGGTACGGCGGCGCGGGTAGGGTCTTGCTCATGGTGGATTGGGTGCGCCTTAGATTGGACGTCGACGGGTTCGACGACGGGGAATTCGAGCCGTACCTGCGGCGGGCACAGGGGTCGGGCATCGGATTCACGACGATGGCCGAGCTCGGCGACACAGCGGACCACCGGCGCGCGCTCTATGACCTCAACAAGATGTGCTCGGCCGATATCCCTGACCGGGGAGAGTTCTACACGTACGACGCATACGTCGCCCAGCGCATCGACGTGCCCGCCTTCGACCCGGGTGGTGTCATCCTCGCGATCCGCGACGGCGTGTGGATCGGAATGTCCGCGACGTCGTTGCATGCGGACAAGGGGGTCGCGTTCAGCGAGATGACCGGCGTGCTCGCGCCCTACCGCAGGCAGGGTCTGTCGCTGGCGTTGAAGCTGCTGGCGATCCGTTTCGTCCGGTCGTCGGGCTACCGGTGGCTCGCGACGCTCCACCATCCGCGTAACGCGTCCGCGATCGCGATGAACCGGCGTCTCGGCTTCGTCGACCAGACCGACGTGAGGTCATAGGCGGGCAAGGACGACGGCAAAGGGTGGGGCCGGCCGAGCCGATGCCCGGCCAGGTGCCGGGCCACGGCCTCGATCTGGGCGGGCATCGGCTCGGGCGGCCGTCCGCCACTGCTCGGCGCGCCGGAGACGGCTTCGGGACGCGTACGAGATCCCCGCTCGTGCCCACCCTGATCGCGGTGATCGCGGACGGAGTGGTCAGCTCCAGGTCGCGTTCTTGAGGATGGCGTTCAGGCCCGGGTGGTCCCACTGGTCGAGGATCAGGATCTTGGACTTGGGCAGGTACCACTCACGCTGGTTGTAGCGCGTCTTCACCTTGGACTTCTTGTCGACGCAGGTCGCCGCCCACCTGTGGTAGTCCGCCCTGTGACCCGGCCCGACCTGTCGCAGCCCCTTGTCCGCGAGCTTCCAGTCGCCCTTGAACAGCTTGTAGCTCTTGGGACAGATGCTGACGTCGGTCGCGGGGTCGAATCCGTACTTCGGGTTGTACGGCTGGAACGTGCGGAGCCCGATCTCGAGGGCCTTCGGGCCCAGCACCCAGAAGCTACGGCACCCCCAGTCGCGGAAACCGTAGTCCTCGGTGCCGAGGGTGGGGCATGAGCCGGTGATGACGCGGACCCAGTCCGCGTGCTTCTTGTCGACCTTCCACGATTTAGGGATCTTGAGGGTCAAACCCTTGCGCAGGTGGATCTGCTTGGTCCCGCTGTCACGCGCGAACGCCGCCGCGGGGGTCGCCAGCGTGGCCGCCAGTACGGTCAGACCGGCCGCCGCAACCGAGATGGTCTTTCTGAGCATGCCCGGAATGCTAGATCCCGCTAGTTGTGGACGACTTGTGACCTGATGTCCAAGAGATTGCCGACGTGGCGGCGGGTGGAGCGGTCAGTTCCATGTCCCGTTCTCGAGGATCGCGCGCAGCCCGGGCGGCGCCCTTCACGGGCAGCAGAAGAGTACGGATCATCGGCCTGCGTGGAGGGGGCCGGCCCTACCATCGATCAGGGGGATCGGCCGGGCGCAAGGGGGGCCCGTTCTCCATATGCCGCCGTCACACAGGATGCCCCGGTCACACAGGATGCCCGGTCACACAGGCGTGTACGGCGTCCAGGTGATGATGAACACTGCGACCAGCAGGAGCGGAAAGACCTGCACCAATGCGATGTTCCCTCGGCGATGCCTAGTTCGTCCAGTGGACGATGGGCGCCGAAATCGAGCGGATGCGCGTCGCAGCGGGAGCGGCACCGGAGATCGGCCTCCGTCCCGGAGAGTTCATACCGGGGCGTTCCAGCGGAGCACCACCGGCTCCCCGTGCTCGTGTCCGAGCAGCGAATAGGTGCCGGTGTCCAGCCGGAGATGGCGTCCGTTGGCCGCGGGCAGCCCCAGCCATCGGGCCGCGAGCACGCGGAGCAGGTGGCCGTGTGCGACGACGAGCGCGTCGCCCTCGGTTTGCCGGATCCGGGCGATGACCTTGTCGGCACGCTCGCCGACGTGCTCGACGGTCTCGCCCGGATGGGCCTGGTCCCCCGGGACGATGCCGTCACGCCACACATACCAGCCGGGGTGGGACCGGCGGATCTCGACGGTCGTGATGCCTTCGTATCCGCCGTAATCCCACTCCCACAGGTTCGGATCCACCTCATATGAACTGATTCCGGCGAGCTCGGCCGTACGACGGGCCCGCCGGGCGGGGCTCACCAGGACCAGCGAGAACGAGCGGGCAGCGACCGTCGGAGCCAGAGCCCGAGCCTCCTGCTCGCCGCGCGCCGTCAGCGGCACATCGGTGCGGCCCGTGTGCCGGCCCGCTCTGCTCCACTCTGTCTCTCCATGCCGGAGCAACACGATCTCCATGTCCTCAGTCTCCCCGATGGGCCGTCTTCTTCTGCGAAACGATGACGTCGCGTGGAAGACGACGTAAGGATGTCCCGGAAGCATTTGCCCGACCTCGGGAGGGTCTGGTGCGGTTATCCGGGGTTCGTACGCCCTTACTGCTGATCCTCTGCCTGCTGCTGGCCGGAGCCACCCTGCGGGCCTCGGACAGCGGGCCGCCGAAATGGCCGTACGCATCGAGACCGTGCGCGGAGACGCCCACCACACCCGTCCCCGCCTCGTTCGAACCCCCGGTGATCCTGGGCGGTGACGTGCACACGAACATAACCGCCGTGGCCATCGGGCTGCTGGGATCGCGTCCCGTCGCCATCAGCGCGGGGGAGGAGCGCACCCTGCGCGTGTGGGATCTCCCCGGCCTCGCCCCCATCGGCCGGCCGGTCGAGCTGGATCGGACGATCACAGCGATCGGTGAGTCGGTGTTCGCCGGGCAGCCGCTCAAGGCCACGAGCGACGCCGGCACAGGTCCCGCTGTCGGCCGCATGAACGGCCGCACCGTACGGGTCACCGCCGATGACGAGCTCCACGTGATCGATGCCGCCTCCGGACGGGAGGTCGGGCCGAAGATCGAACTGGGGGAGGACAACGAGGTCAAGGCGCTGCAACTCATCACCCTGAACGGGAGACTCACCGCCGTGATCAATGACACCGGCGGTGACGAGGACGAGGAGCCTGACCCGCTCCGTTTCTGGGACCTCGCGACCGGCAGACGGATCACGGGTATCGACGGTGATTTCACCACCGTACGGAAGACCCGGGTGAATGGGAGAACCGTCCTTCTGGCCGTCGACGGACCCACGGGAAACGTCTCCATCTGGGACGCCGCCTCGCGGAAACGGCTCGGCCTCCTGCCCGCCGGTCGGCCACCCGGAGCCCTCGTCCACCTGGCCGTGGGGGAGCTGGACGGCCGGCCGATCGCGCTGACCGGCGGAGGCGACAATGCCCTTCGGCTCTGGGACCTCACCACCGCCGGGCAACTCGCCGCCACCGCTCCGTCCGGTCATACCGAGACGATCAAGGCGATCACCGTCACCCACGCGAGCGGCCGGACCGTTGCGATCACCAAGGGGGACGACCGCACGATTCAGTGGGATCTGGCCACAAGGCGGCGGATCGATGATGTGCCGCCCAAGACGTACGACTCCATCGAGGACATCCCGCCCGATCGGCTACGTGGCCGCGATGTCCTCCTGGAGGAGTGGCCGGGAGGCGTACGGTTCCGTGATCTCATCGCCTCGAGCCGGAGCGAGACGGACCGCGCCTTCAGCGGCAGGAAGGAGGTGTACGTCACCCGGGTCGGCGGCCGCACCGTGCTGTTCGGCAGGAACAACTCCCGCGGCAAGGGGCGCCGGACCGGGGATGCCCGAGTATGGATCAAGGATGCGTACACGGGCGTCCGGATCGGGGCCCCGGTGAACATCGGCGCCAGAACGCCGCTGTCGCTGACCACCCTGGCCGATATCGACGGCAGGCCGGTGCTCCTCGTCAGCCTGAAACGGCGCACCCGAATCCTCGACTTCCGAACGGGACGTCTCCTCGCCTCGGTGAAGGGGGTCAGCTCCAGCGAGTCTCCGATCGCCGTCGGCCATGTACGGTGCACGACCGGAGTCCTCACCGAGCGCGGCGGTGACACCGTTCACTTCTGGGATCTGCGGACCGGACGGAGGCTCACGCCGCCCCTTCGCGGGCACACCGCACGCGTCCACCGGATCCTGTCCGGACGGCTCGGTGATATCCCGATCGCCGTGACCGCCACCTACCAGGGCGAGATCCGGGTGTGGAACCTGGTCGACGGACGGCAGATCGGTGACCCGCTCAAGGTGCGGGGGAGCCTTGACGACGTGGCTCTCGGCTATGTGAACGGGCACACCGTCCTGCTCGCCGGCGGACGGGCGGAACAGGTTCTGATGTGGGATCTGAGCGCGTAGGCCGTCGCCCACTCGTCCGGACGGTACGTCACCTCACCTCGTCTCACGTCACGTCACGTCATCTCACCGGAATTGTCGGAGGCGGTCTGTATCGTCGGGCGGCAAGCTCGATCCGATCACTCAGGGAGTGTCGTGGACATTCTGGAAGCCGCGCTGAGCTGGACGAACGCATGGACGGTCGGATGGGCGCGGCAGGATGTCGAGCTCATCGTCGAGCGTCAGGCCGAGGACGGCGTCCATTGGTCGCAGCCCTTCCGTCCCCCTCACCGCGGGCGTCCCGGACTCAGAGAGTATCTGGAGGACGTGTTCGCCTCGGAGGTCGAGCCGACGCAGGCCAGGTTCGCCCCGCCCCTGGTGAACGGTGACCAGGCCGCGGCGGAGTACTGGGCGCTGTGCCACTACGAAGACGGGCCGCTGATCATCTCGGGATGCACGCTGCTGAGGTTCAACGAGGAAGGCCTGGTCGCCGAGTCCCGGGACTACTCGTTCGTGGTTCCCGGGGAACACCCCTTCCCCTTCGATTGGTGATCTTTCCACCCGGTGAGCCGGTGAGACGGCGAGCCGGCGAGGTCGCGACGGCCACCGGTGAGGTCGCGACGGCTACAGGCCGAGGGCGTCGAGCGCCCCCAGCGCGGCGGAGACCGATGCCGAGCCTGCGGGCAGCAGGGGCAGCCGGACGGCGGGGGTGGGGATGCGCCCCCGGGCGTGCAGCACGCCTTTGACGACGGTGGGATTCGGCTCCGTGAACAGCGCGGCCGACAGGACGGCGAGGCGATGGCCGAGGTCACGGGCGGGAGCCGCGTCGCCCATGTGCCAGGACCGGACGAGTTCGGCGAAACGGGCGGTGGCCAGATGAGCCGAGGCGAGGATGCCCCCATGGGCGCCCATGGCCAGCAGCGGTGAGACGAGAACGTCGTCCCCGGCCAGTACGGCGAAGCCGGCGGGCGGATCGGCCATCAGGTCGGCGGTGGAAGCGGTGATCGCCCCGATCGCGTACTTCACCCCGACGACGCCCGGCAGCGCGGCGAGCCTTCGCAGTGTCTCCGCGCTCAACTCCTGTCCGGTCCGATAGGGGATGTGATAGATCACCAGCGGAACCGGACTGTCGGCCGCCAATTCCGTGAAGTGCGCGATCACTCCGGCCTCGGAGGGCCGGGTGAAATACGGGACCAGGGTGAGTGCGGCCACCGCCTCGGGCACCCTTCTGAGCGCGGCCAGTGCCTCGCGGCTCGAGGCGGTGTCGTTGCTCCCGGCCCCCACGATCAGCGGTGCGCCGCCCTCGCGGCAGACCCGGGCCACCACATCGACGACCGAACGCTTCTCTTCCGCTGTGAGCGCCGCCACCTCGGCGGTGGTGCCGAGCGCGACGAGACCGGTGGCCCCCTCGTCGAGGAGTTCGTGAGCCAGTCGCTCCAGGGCATTGAGCGCGACCTCGCCCGTACTCGTGAAAGGCGTGATCAATGGGATGTACACCCCTCGGGGCGGCGTGCTGTTTTCCATGATCTGAATGATCGGCCGGTCATCCGTACCACGTCCATCTGGAAATACCGACGTCGCTCTTAAGCTGGGCTAATGATCAACTTGCATCAATTGCGCCTGCTTCGGGAGTTGGCGCACCGAGGCACGATCGCCTCCGTGGCAGAAGCGTTGGCCTACAGCCCCTCCGCCGTCTCCCAGCAGTTGTCGCTGTTGGAACGCAAGACGGGCGTGGTCCTGCTGGAACGCAGGGGCCGGCGCGTGGCCCTGACGGCGGCGGGGGCCAATCTGGCACATCACGCCGAGATCATTTTCGCGCAACTGGAGGTGGCTCAGTCGGAACTGGCGGGCAGCAAGGGGATGAGCGGCCCGCTGCGCATCGGCATCTACCCGTCGGCGGCACGCGTCATGGCCGCGGACATCCTCACCGCCCTCCGCGGCATGCATCCGAACCTTACGTTATGGGTGCAGGAGATCGACCCCGCGCATGCCCCGGACGCCCTCCGCGCAGGTCAACTGGACCTGGCACTTGTGCACTCCTACGATCATCTTCCGCCCTCCCCCGAGCCGGGAATTCAAAGCAGGTCGATTTTCGTCGAGGAGGTTTATCTGGCGGCACCCGGCGACCCCTCGGCTCTCGGATGGAAGGTGGAGGCCGTCGATGACCCGGTGGGGAAATGGCGACACGTGCCGTGGATTCTTCCCACGTCCGGGACCCTCTGCCACAGGATGGTGATGCGGCTGTGTGAGGAGAGCGGCTTCCACGCCGACTCGTGGCATCGAGTCGACGACTACGACACCGCCCTTGGTCTGGTCGCGGCGGGAGTGGGGGTCGTCGTGGTGCCCCAGCTCAGCGCGCTGCGGCCCCCATCGGGCACGTCGCTGACATCGCTTCCGCTGAGGCGGCGAAGCGCCGTCGCGTTCCGCGGAGGTTCCGCGGCCCATCCCGCGGTCGACGCCTTCACCACCGCGTTGCGTGAGGCTCTGCCCGTCGGGCTCGCGGCGGTGAATCGGCAGACCGAAGAGATCACGTCCTGACCGGTCACGGCTCCCGCGTGGCCGGAACCGCGTAGCCGGGGATGGACGGCCAGCGTACGGTGAGCACCACCGACTCCTCTTCTGCGTACCAGGAGTGATCGACGCCCTGCCCCCACACCACGTAGTCGCCCTGCTCGGTCAGCAGCACACTGCGTCCCGGCAGCTCCACCCGGAAACGGCCGCTGATCAGCACGAGCAGCGCCGTACGTTTCTCCCCGGTGACCCACTCGGCGCGCTCGTCGCCCCGTGGATGCACTCCCCACTTGATCTCGACGTCTTCGCTGTGCCGGAGGTCGTCGACCGGCTTGAAGTGTCCGAGGAGCCAGCCACGGTCGCCCGCCGCGTCGATGCCCGCGTTGCCCACGTACACGTGCTCCACCGGGCTACCCACCGGGCGCTCCATTGAGCCTTTCACCGAGCCTTTCACCGAGTTCTCCGCCACGAGCCGTGACGCTAACACGCGCTGACACACGCTGAGACGGTGCTCGCATGGTGCTGGCACGGCGGACGTGATCGGTCAGGCGTCGATCATGTGAGGGGGCCGCTTCGCCCGGATATCGGCGAGCGCGCGGGTGAAGTCACGTGACGACAGCCAGAGCTTGTACATGATGGCGGCCTCGAAGGCGAGCAGCGGCACCGCCGCGCAGACCGTGACCACGCCGATCATGATCGGGGAGATGAGACCGAGCAGCGGGCCGACGATGAACACCGCCATCTGGAACTCGATGCCGCTCACCAGGTGCGTACGGATGCGACGCGCGCGCAGCCACGTGCGGAAGGGTACGTACCACGCATAGCGCGAATGGAACTCCACCTGCAGGTCGACGGCCTCGGCCGTACGGGCATGGGTCTCGTCGGAGCGCGAGTCGAGGCCCAGGTCCGGATCGTCGCGCAGCGGGGGCTCCGCCGGAGACCGCGGCGGGGCGACCTCGTCGTACGCCGTCCGGAGCGTGCGGCGCATCTGCCGCCGCACCTTCGTCACCTGGAGCGCGTCGACGTAGCGCAGCATGTCGAGGAAGACGACCCCGATGCCGAGGAGCAGGTAGAGGTCCTGGCCGGTCGCCCGATATTGCCCCCACATCAGGGCGAGGGCGCAGGCGAACACGCGGATCCGGTCGAAGACGTAGTCGAGCCAGCCGCCCAGGACGGTCCCCGTGCCCTTGAGTCGGGCGATCTTGCCGTCCACGCAGTCGAGGACGAAGCTCAGGTGATAGAGAACGGCGCCGGCGACCAGCCACGCCGGGTCCGCCGTCAGGAAACACCCGGCCGATCCCAGGCCGAGGAGGAACGCTCCCCAGGTGATCTGGTTGGGGCTGATCGAGGTCCGGTTGGCGATGGCGACCACCAGTCGGCTCGCCAGTGGGTCCACAAGGAAGACCGTCCACCAGGCGTCCCGCGCCTTGTAGGTCCGCGACCGAACATCTTCCAAGGTGAACTTCATGCAGACAACCTTCTAAATTTATTCGTGTTTCCAGGCGCAAGCGGTGAATGTCCGCAATATGGTGCCTGTCCCTTTTGTGTACGGACTCTGAAGTGTCACATTTCGTCGTCGTCGACGTCGTCCATGGGATCCCACCCGTTCTCCAGTTCGTCGTCCCAGTTCAGTGCGTGCGAGTCGTCTCCCGGATGGGGGTCGTCGTCGGTCGCGAAAAACGTCGCCAAATGTCCTAAAAGCGGCTTAACCATCGGATTTTACCTCGCGGCTGACTGGAACTCTTGGCAATGCTTGGTGACCCATGCTTATTAACCCATGGAATTCCGTCGTGCGCACCCGATTCTCCGCCCCCCGGGGATCGCGGGTGATGGTGTGGCGATCTTCGCGATCGTGACACCATTCGCTCTTCTGGAATGAGCGATGAAGAGCTTTGACCCGACATTCATCGTGTACGCCGTGATCAGCGAGGATGTGCCGCTTATCGTCTTGTCGTCACCATTTTCTTCAGCGTCCACGACCTCGG
>BCRI01000118.1 GCA_001552515.1 Sphaerimonospora mesophila NBRC 14179 = JCM 3151 | reverse complement strand
TGCCATCCTCGCGACAGCACACCCATGAGCACTCCGGCAAACGCACCGACAACCTCGGTTCTTGCCGGTGTTCCGGAGCTGTGTCACACACTCGTCCGCCGGGCCAGGTTGCCGAGCATCTCGGGCAGTGGCTCCTCGTAGACCACGGTCAGCCGACGGGTCGCTCGCGTGATCGCGACGTAGAGGTCCTGGCCGCCCTTGGCGGACTGCCGCAGGATCGCGCCGGGATCGACGACCACCACCGCGTCGAACTCCAGTCCCTTGGCGCCACGCACCGGGAACACCGCCACGGGAGCGTCCAGCGGGTCATCGTCGTCGACACCGGGAAAGAGCGTCGCGATCTCGGCATGACGGGCATCGGGGACGATGACGGCGAGCCGCCCCTCCCCGATCGCCGCCAGCTCCGAATCGACGAGCCTGCGCAGGTCGGTCTCCGCCGCCGGTACGGCACGCGGCCGCGCCTCGCCGTACCGCACCGACTCGGGCACCGCCTGATCCGGCATGACCGCGTTCAGCACGTCGACGGCGACCTCCATGATCTCCGCGGGGGTCCGATAGTTGATCAGCAGGCGCTCCTCGCGCCAGCGGCCGCCCACGTGGGGGTCGAGCATCTCCGCCCAGGACCGTGCGCCCGCCGCCGACCCGGTCTGCGCGATGTCGCCCACGACGGTGAGCGAACGAGACGGCACCCGGCGCATGACCGTCCGCCAGGCCATCGCGGAGAGCTCCTGCGCCTCGTCCACGATCACATGCCCGTACGCCCAGCGCCGATCGCGGGCGGCCCGGTCGGCCGTGGTCAGGTGGGCGCCGGTGTCGCGGTTGCGGTCGGCGACGGCCGCCGCGTCCATCACGTCACCGAGCTCGTTGACCGCCAGGACCTCCCCGGCATACAGCTCCTCCTCGGCCCGCTCCTCGGCGCGGCGCATGCGCTCGGCCGACCGGCGGGCGACCGCCTCCATGGTCTCGTCCTCACCGAGCAGTTCGGCGGCCTCGTCCAGCAGCGGGACATCGCCCAGCGTCCAGGCGGCCGAACGCGACCGCGGCAGCACCCCCAGCTCCTCCTCCGACAGGTACGGCGAGGCGGCCGAGCGCAGCCGCCGCTCATCGGACAGCAGCTCACCGATCAGCCGCTCCGGGGTGAGCTCCGGCCACAGGGCGTCGAGCGCGTCGCGGACCGACCGATGCTGCCAGAGCCCGCGCGCGGCGTACCGCAGATCGTCGGCGTCCATGGGCCGGTCGAGCCGCTCGGCCTCGTCGCGGGCGAGCGCGCCGAGCATCTCACCGAGGAAGAGCCGGCGCGCCGCGTTGTGCGGCCGCCGCAGCCCGCGGGCACGGTCACGGGCGCGTCGGCAGACCTCGTGCGCCACCCGCAGCGTCATCTCCTCGACCACGACCTCGACGCCGCCGCGCAGTGACGTCCTGACCGGGATCGCCACCTCCAGATCTCCGTACGGCACACGCTCACGGTCGCGGACCGCCGCCTCCACCACCCTGGCCATCCGCGGATCGCCCTTCACCACGGCCGCGGCCGGCTCGTCCTCGGCCGTCGCGTACACCCCGGGATAGAGTTCGCTCAGGCTGGACAGCACGACCTCGGTCTCGCCGAGCGACGGCAGCACGTGGCCGATGTAGCGGGAGAACGTGGCGTTCGGGCCGATCACCAGTACGCCGCGCCGTTCCAGTGTCGCCCGATGGGCGTAGAGGAGGTAGGCCGCCCGGTGCAGGGCGGCCACGGTCTTGCCCGTGCCCGGACCGCCCTGGACCACCAGCACACCGGGCAGCCCGGACCTGATCACCCGATCCTGCTCGGTCTGGATCGTGGCCACGACCTCGCCCATCCTGCCGGTACGGCCCCGGCGCAGCGTGGCGAGCAGCGCGGCCTCGCCGACGAGCGTACGGCGGTCGTGCTCGCTCATCCGGTCGAGGTCGAAGACCTCGTCGTCTATGTCGACGACCTTCCTGTCCCGGGTGTGGATGTGCCGGCGCCGCACCAGCGATCCGGGGGCGCCGGGCGTCGCGACATAGAACGGGCGCGCTGCGGGGGCGCGCCAGTCGACGAGCATCGATTCGTGGTCGTCGTCACGCAGCCCGACGCGACCGATGTAGTGGGTCTCGCCGTCCGCGTCGTCGATCCGCCCGAAGCACAGGCCGCGCTCGACGGCGGAGAGCTGGGCGAGGCGCCGCGCGTGTTCGGCGGCCGCGACCTCGCGTTCGACCACCGCCTGCCTGGTCCCGGTGCCCCCGCGGGCGAGCACCTCGCGCAGCGCGCGCTCTGCCCGCTCGCGCGCGACGTCCAGACGTCGGTAAAGCCGCGACACGTACGCCTGCTCCGCCCCCAGGGCCTCGACCCGGGCGGTCTCGGATTGACACTGCTCCATGCGTCTGTTAGACTCCTAATTGATAGGTGGGTATTTTTTCGCGCTTAGCCGTCCCATCTTAGGTGATCGGGTTTCGCCATGCACATCCGCAGGCGGGGCCCTTTTTCATTTCGCCCGCAGCCTCACACGCGCATCACCGAACCGGTGCTCATGCCCCGATGGGGAAGGGTTCAGGAGGCCTCGTCCCTGGCCCGGCCGCTGAGCCAGGCCGCGATCTGCGTCCTGGAGTTGAAGCCGAGCTTGTCGAGGATGTGCTCGATATGCCCTTCCGCGGTGCGCTGCGAGATCACGAGCGCGGCCGCGATGTCCTTGTTGCTCAGCCCCTGCGCGACGAGTTCGGCGATCTCGGACTCCCGGCGGGTCAGCGGCCACAACCGCCCGGGAACGCTCTCCGCCTGGGACCGCTGTGGCGACCCCTCCTGCAGGGCATAGCGGATCGCCTCGCCGTACGACATCTTGGCGCCGCGCTTGAACGCGGTCTGGAAGGCCGTCTCGCCCATGGCCTCCAACGTCAGCGCCGCGCACTCGTCGTGGTAGCGCCGCAGATAGCCGAACTCGGACAGCGGCGCGTCGACCGCGTGCCACACCCGGTCGAGCACCCCGAAGAGCCGCGCCGCCCGCTCGAACTGCCTGTCGCTCGCCGCCGTCCAGGCGAGCACCTCCAGGCTGAGCCCCGCCCCGGCCAGGTCGTCGAGCTCGTCCAGGCACCGGAGCGCCTTCTGCTCCAGCGTGGCGGCCTCCCGGAGATCACTCTCCCGCCAGGCCTGGACGCCGAGCGCCGTCATCGCGTACGCCCGATGCCAGTGTTCCCGGTGCTCCTCGCAGAGCTTCACGCTCTCCTGCCCGACGGCCTTCGCGAGGTCGCCCTCGTCCCGCAGGCAGTGCACCAGGCAGAGCCGGTTGAGCACGACCGCCAGGCCCACCGGATCGCGCGCGGCGCGGTGGTCGTCGGCCGCCTCCCGGTAGAGCCGGAGGCCCAGGTCGATCTCCCCTCGGCCCATCGCCACCATCGCCGAGTAGGTGACCACGTAGGCGAGCACGCTCTTCAGCCCGAGACGCTCGGCGATGGCGCGGCTCTCCGCGAGCAGGGCCGCGGCCGTCTCATGGTCGGCCTGGATGACGGCCAGCCAGGCGGCGGCGGCCAGCGCCCGGGCCCTGACCTCGCTCGGCTCGGGGTCGAGGGCCAGGCCGCGGTCGAGCCAGCGGCGGCCCTCGCCCACCTGATAGGCGACCCGCCAGTGATAGAGGAGATCGGCGGCCGTCTCCAGGCCGGTCCGGGCCTCGCACGGCTCGGTGAAGGACCATTCGAGGGCCGCCCTGATGTTCGACTGCTCCTCCAGCAGGCACAGGGACGTGACGAGGTGGTCCGGGCCGAACACCTCGGCCCGCGCCCGCGCGGCGCGCCGCCGGAAATGGTCACGGTGCCGCCGCTGCAGGGCGGCCTCCTGGCCGGACTCGACGAGGCGCTCCCTGGCGTACTCGCGGATCGTGTCCAGCAGCCGATATCGCACCCCGGTCCGCTGCCGTTCCTCCCTGATCAGCACCGATTTCTCGATCAGTCCGCTGATCAGGTCGAGGACGTCCTCCCTGGCGATGCCGTCGCCCGAGCAGACCTCTTCAGCGGCCTCCAGGTCGAGCCCGCCGTGGAACACCGAGACGCGCTGCCACAGCAGCCGCTCCTCCTCCATGCACAGGTCGTAACTCCAGTCGATCGACGCCCGAAGCGTCCGCTGGCGTGCCTGCGCGGCCCGAGACCCCGACGTCAGGAGCCGGAAACAGTCGTCCAGTCGCTCCAGCACCTGCTCCACCGACAGCGCGCGCAGCCGTACGGCCGCCAGCTCGATCGCCAGGGGAAGGCCGTCGAGCCTGGCGCAGATCGCCGCGACGGTTTCCCGATTGGCCTCCGTGATCTGGAATCCGGGCAGGACAGCGGCGGCCCGCTCGGCGAACAGCCGCACCGCGTCGGACTCGTCCACCGGCTCGGCGAACAGCGGCGAGCCGGCCGCGCCGGTCGACGACGGCAGGGGCAGCGGCGCGAGGTCCACCGTCTGCTCACTGCCGATCCCGAGCGCCTGCCGGCTCGTCGCGAGCACCCGCAGGTCCGGCAGCGCACGCACCAGCGTGTCCACGAGGACGGCGCACTCGGCGAGCAGATGCTCGCAGTTGTCCAGCACGAGCAGCACGTTCCGGCCCGCCAGGTGCTCGATCAGCACCTCCACCGTCGGGCTCGACGACACTCGTGAGGAGACGCCGACGGCCTCCGCCACGGTCGGGACGACGAGGTCGGCCCGGTCCAGCGTGGCGAGTTCGATCAGCCACACCCCGCCGGGGAAGGCCCGGCGCACGTCCTGCGCGACGCGGGTGGCCAGCCGTGTCTTACCGACCCCGCCCACTCCGGTGACGGTCACCACGCGCGACGCGGACAGCAGGCGTTTGACCTCGGCGACCTCGTGCCGACGCCCGACGAAGCCGGTGACCTCGACGGGCAGCCCGTTCTGTCCTCGTTTAACCGCCCTCGTTGACTCCGCGGCCATAGTGCTTCACGCAGCCCCCCGCGTCCTCCGCGTGCACATCCCCGATCCGCTGCCGGGCTCCCGACCCGCTCGCCCCTCGAGACCCTCCCGGTCGCGGCCCCCGCCAGGCCCGGCACCTCAAGGTTACAGTTCCCGTTTCCGCCGGACTCAGGCCGAGCCGAGGCGCCGCAGGATCTGCTCCCGCCGGTTACGCAGGTTTCCGATCAGGGCCTCCTGCTGTTCGACGTTGGTCAGCAGGGCCGCCCGCTCCGCGGCGTCCGTCGGGGCGTTCCAACTCTGCCCGATCTCCTCCCGCATCTGCGCCGCATCCCGGGTCAGCCTCTCGATCTGGGCGTCCACCTCGTCGAGCTCGCCCTTCAGCTCGGATTCGTCCCTCGTCACGCGATCCCCTCCCTCCGTCCCCTCCGTTCATCCGTACGGTCCTCACATTCCACGAGCACGGGAAACTAACCGAGGTCACCGCCTTGTACGCCCCGGATACGAGTCACTCCCCCTATACCGAGCGGGGAAATTCCTGAGGAAGGCATCGGGGATGTCCCCTAGCCCGCGAGAAGGAGGAACGTACGCCGTCGGCAGGACCCGCGATTTGGTCTTCACGTCCGATGTTCCGGCCGTGATCGCTTTCTACGGTTAAACCGCAGATAAAGGGAGTGATTATGGAACGCCGGAAGAAGAACTTCGCCGCCTCGATAGGCGGATGGAGTGCCCGCCACCGCTGGTCGGCGCTGCTCATCTGGATCGCCTTCGTGGCCGTCGCGACGTTCGCCGGGAACGCCGTCGGCACCGAGAAGATGAAGAGCTACGAGAGCTTGAACGGCGATTCCCGCCAGGCGACGCAGATCCTGGACGCGGCGAACTTCGCCGACGTGGCGAGCGAGGTCGTGCTGGTGCAGACGCGCACGGGGTCGCTCACCGTTTCCGACCCCGCTTTCCGCCGGGCCGTGCTGGACGTGAAGAGCGCGGTCGAGGCGACCGGCCAGGTCGAGAACGTGCGTACGCCATATGACGCGCAACCGTCTCCGGTGACGGCGGACCGGCGCACGACCCTGGTCCAGTTCGACATGAAGGGCGAGGCCGCCACGGCCGACCAGCGGATCACGCCGGTGCTCGACGCGGTGGCCGGGGTCCAGCGGGCGCATCCGGACCTGCGGATCGAGGAGGCCGGCGGCGCGAGCGCCAACAAGATGATCGGCGAGGCGATCGACAAGGACTTCGTCCGCGCCGAGCAGCTCTCACTCCCGATCACCCTGGGCATCCTGCTCGCCGCCTTCGGAGCGCTGCTGGCCGCGGTGGTCCCGGTCGCGCTGGCGATGACGGCCATCGCCGCGGCCACCGGACTGCTCGCGTTCACCAGCCAGATCCTGCACGTGGACTCGGCGACCAGCAACGTCATGCTGCTCATCGGTCTGGCGGTCGGCGTCGACTACTCACTCTTCTACATCATGCGTGCCCGTGAGGAGCGGGCGAAGGGCCTCGACAAGGGGCGGGCGCTGCAGATCGCGGCGGCCACCTCGGGCCGCGCCGTACTGATCTCCGGCATCACGGTCATCGTCGCCATGGCCGGCATGTTCCTCACCGGCAACGGGATCTTCATGGGATTCGCCGAGGGCACGATCCTCGTGGTGCTGACCGCCGTCGTCGGCTCGCTGACCGTGCTGCCCGCGCTGCTCTCGCTGATCGGCGACAAGATCGACGCCCGGCTGATCCACGGCACGGTCCGCGTCGCCACCCGCGGCCGCGTGACCTGGCGGCGGGTGCTCGGCGTTCGGGGCGGGCAGAGCCGGATGTGGGGCGCGATCCTCCGTCCCGTGCTGCGCCATCCGCTCGTCTCCACGGTCATCGCCGGCGGCCTGCTGGTCGCGCTGGCCGTTCCCGCGCTGAGTCTGAAGACGGGACCCCAGACCATCGACGACCTGCAGGGCGACTACGCGATCGCGGAGACCTTCAAGCGGATCGACAAGGCCTTCCCCGGGGGAACCGAGCCGGCCGTGGTCGTGGTCAAGGCCGACGACGTCACGACTCCCCGGTTCACCGCCAAGATCGAGGAGTTCAAGCGGCAGGCCATGGCCACGGGTGAGGCCAACGAGCCCTTCCACGTCGCCATAAATCCCGACAAGACGGTGGCGAAGATCAGCATCGGAATCAAGGGATCCGGCACCGACGCGGTCTCCGAGCACGCCGTCCACACGCTGCGCGACGAGGTCATCCCCGCCACACTCCCCGGCGCCCACGTCACCGGCGGGACGGCCGCCTCAATGGACTTCAACGACCAGCTCGGCCGGACCATCCCCTTGGTGTTCGCCTTCGTCCTGCTGCTCGCCTTCATCCTGCTGCTGATCTCGTTCCGCTCGCTGGTGATCGCGATCAAGGCGATCCTGCTCAACCTGCTGTCCGTCGCGGCGGCCTACGGCGTGCTCGTGCTGGTCTTCCAGGACGGGTACGGCGAGAGCCTGCTGGGCTTCCGCTCGATCGGGACGATCACCGACTGGGTTCCGCTGTTCCTGTTCGTCATCCTGTTCGGCCTGTCGATGGACTACCACGTCTTCATCCTCAGCCGCATCCGTGAGGCGTACGACAAGGGCATGCGCACCGAGCAGGCGGTCACGGTCGGGATCACGAGCACGGCGGCCGTCGTGACCAGCGCCGCGCTCATCATGGTCGCGGTGTTCGCCACCTTCGCCACGCTGTCCCTGCTGACCTTCAAGGAGCTCGGCGTCGGGCTCGCCGCGGCCATCCTGATCGACGCCACGATCGTCCGCGCGGTGCTGCTGCCGGCGTCGATGAAGCTGCTCGGCCGCTGGAACTGGTACCTGCCGCGCTGGCTCGGCTGGCTCCCTCAGCTCTCCCACGGCGACGAGGAGACCGAGGAGGAGGCCGCCGCGCCCGCGGATCGCGCACCCGTCCTCGTCAACTGATCACGGTACGGCCAGGGGCCGGGGGCGGCCACCCCCCGGTCCCCGGCCGTTTTTCTCGCTTACGGAGAGTGGGGCGGCCACCCGCATCGGGCCGGACCGCCGGAAGGTGTGCCGTTCCGGGCGGCGGCCCATGGTCGGCTGCGGTAATATGCCGGTTTTGATCACTTATGGGGGTATTGGTGCATTCAATCGAAGCGGCCCTCGCCATCTCCGGTTCCAGGCCTGCTTCCAAGCCGATGATCACACGGAATCGTCGAGAGTCGTACGGTCACGGATCCTCACCCAATTGGGTGACCTTCCCGTGGAGCGGGCGATGCGGTTCGTGACGCTGGCCCTGGCCCTCGCCCTGTCGTCCACCGGGTCGACGCCAGGTGCGCTCGAACCAACGGTCCAGGAGTCGATCCGCGACCTCGCGATCGACGACGCGATCCGCGACCTCGAGCTGTCGATCGAACCGCTGGAGACCGAGGTCAGCCGGGCCGACCGGACCACGGTGACGATCGCCTCCGACGTCCTTTTCGATTTCGGCAGGGCCGGGCTGACCGAGGTGGCCACCCGCCGGCTCGGGCTGCTCGCCGAGCGGGTCAGGAGCAGCGGCGGTGTCGTCCGGGTGGAGGGCCACACCGACTCCATCGGCGGCGACGCCTACAACATGCGGCTCTCCCGGCAGCGGGCCCAGCAGGTCAAGAAGGCCCTCGACCGGATCCTGGGCGGCACCCCTCGCACGGTCGCCGTCGGGTACGGCGAAACGCGGCCGATCGCCCCCAACACGAAGGACGGCAAGGACCATCCCGAGGGCCGGGCCAAGAACCGCCGGGTCAGCATCAGCTTCACCGTGAAGTGACCCCGGCCGTGGAAATCCGCATTGGAGTATCGATGCACACGCGCGCATCTCTGTTCAGGGCACTGCCGGCGATCGCCGTTCTGGCAGGCCTGATCGCCGGTTGCGGCACCCCCGCCGGCCGCGACTCAGCGGCACCGGCCGCGGCGGTCACCACGACGGCCGACGCCGCGAACGACCCGGCGACCGGCCCGAACGACGGCGACTCGACCGGCCCCGATTCATCCGACACCGACTCACCCGACACCGGCTCGACCGGCGCCGGCCCGACGGCAACGGAGGGGGAAACCGCCCCCACTCCGGCACGGGCCACGGCGACCTTTCCGGCTCCCTTCGCCAAGGGCGCGACCGTGGACGTGGCCCTGCACGGTCTGAAGCGCCGCGGTCGGCTTCTCGACCTGACCTTCTCGCTGACGCCGCACGCACCGGAGGGCTCCGGCGCGCGGGAGAAGCTGAGCCCCTACCGGATCCTCGGCCAGAACTCGTTCAACGTCACCCTGATCGACACCGTCAACGTCAAACGGCACGTCGTGGTCAAGGACTCCGAGGGGAAGACCCTCAAACCGGATGACGTGTTCACCACGATCCTGCTGGACCAGCCGGGCTTCCTCACCTACACATTCGCCGCCCCACCGGCCGACGTGACCCACATGGACGTCCACATCGCCGACTGGACCCCGTTCTACGACGTGGCGGTGGAGTGACGACCGGTTCAGGAGGAGAGCGAGGTGAACGGCTCGGCGAAGTGGGCCGTGGCGAGCACGCGGGCGCGGGAGAGAACCGCCTTCCGGCTGCGCACGGCCTCCGCCGGGTCCTCGTCGTACACATAGGTGATGGTGGGATCGTCGAGCTGGACGGGGTGGTGCAGCACGTCGCCGCTGAGCACCAGATCCCCCACCGCCACACACTGGTGGCCGGGGGTGTGACCGGGGGTGTGCAGCAGGCGGACCCCCGGAAACGGCTCGACGTCGCCGGACACCGCCTCGACCCGGTCCCCTAGCGGGGCCACCACCTGCTCGCGCATCGGCCGGGAGACCCAGTCGAGCTCGGCCCGCTGAATCAGGTGGCGGGCGTTGGCGAAGACGGGGGCGCCGCCCGCGACGCAGCCGCCCGCGTGGTCGCTGTGCAGGTGGGTGATCACGACGGCGTCGACGTCGGCCGGCTTCACCCCCGCGGCGGCCATTTCGGCCACCAGCCGGCCGGGAACCGGCGCCCAGCTCGCCGCCGGAGAGTCGGCGCCGCCCACCCCTGTGTCGACCAGGATCGTACGGCCCGCCGCCAGCAGCAGGTAACAGTGAAAATGGAGCACCCACTCGGCGTCCGCCGGGAAGGACGCACCGCGGAACATCTCGGGCAGCGGCTTGCGGATCGCTGCCCCCATCGGACCGACGGCATCACACAGCGGGATGATCTCGATCCCCGCCTCGATTCTCGATTCATGCGGCATGCGATCACGTTAGCCCGGCGGCCCTCACCGGCGTATCCGGCGCAGCACGCCCACCCGCACCCCAAGCCGTACGCCGACCGGCACACCGGGCCGCACGCCAAGATGGACGGGTGCTCACGGATGTCATCGACTACCTGATCTGCCCGGTGTGCGGGGCCGTCCCGTTCCTGGCCGGGGGCTCGGTCCGCTGCGAGCGAGGACACAGCTTCGACGTGGCGCGGCAGGGATACGTCAACATGCTGACCGGAGCCACGGCGCCGGGCACGGCGGACACCCCCGCGATGGTCGCCGCCCGGGCGGAGTTCCTGGCGGCCGGCCACTACGCTCCGCTCGCCCACCGCCTCGCCGAGCTGGCAGCGGACGCGGAGGTGGTGGCGGACGCGGGCGCCGGGACCGGCCACTACCTGGCCGGGGTCCTGGGTGCAGAGACGGCGGGTGCCGGGGCCGTGGGCATCGCCCTCGACGTGTCCAAGCATGCCCTGAAGCGGGCGGCGCGCGCCCATCCCCGGATCGGCGCGGTGGCCGCGGACGTGTGGCGGGGCCTGCCCGTCCGAGATCGCTGCGTGGACGTGCTGCTCAACGTCTTCGCGCCGCGCAACGCCGCGGAGTTCGCCCGGATCCTCCGGCCCGGCGGCACGCTGCTCGTCGTCACGCCCACCGCCGCCCATCTCCATCCTCTCGTGGCGCGATTGGGGCTGCTCTCCGTCGACGAGGACAAGGACCGCCGGGTCGAGGAGACACTGGGCGGCCGGTTCGCGAAAGCCGTACAGGAGGTGACGGAGATCAGGCTGACGCTCGGCCGCACAGCGGTCGCCGCTGTGGTGGGAATGGGCCCGAGCGCCTGGCACACCCGGGCGGACGAACTGGCAGAACGCATCGCCGGCCTCCCCGACCCGGTGGAGGTGACCGCGTCCTTCCAGATCACCCAGTGGGCCGTACGCGCCTAGCGGGTCGGTCAAGTGATCGTCAGCCGGGGTGGCAGAGAGCGGAGCGCGGGACAGCGCGGGACGGCAGAGAGCGGAGCGCGGGACGGCAGGGAGCGGAGCGCGGGACGGCAGGGAGCGGAGCGGGAGGGAGCGAGGACCGCATGCCAAGCCCCGCTCTGCGGGGCCCGGCAGCGGACCGGAGCTTCCTCCCGGCGCAGCGACCGCACCGATCAGGGACTTCCTCAGCGGTGTCCGTTACTCGGCCGGCGCTCGACCAGAGACTTCCTCAGCGGTGTCCGTTACTCCACCGGCGCCCCAGCCCGTGTCGATCAGGGTGCGCGCAGCACGAGGATGGCCAGGTCATCGGCCATCGGCTCGGGCGCGAAGTCCTGTACGGCACGGCGGATCCGCTCGGCGACCGCCCGGGCCGACAGGTCGACGCACTCCGCGAGCAGCCGGGCCAGCCCGCCGTCGTCGTCGAGGAGGCGGGTGCCCGACCGCCGCTCCGTCACCCCGTCGGTGACTCCCAGCAGCACGTCGCCGGGGCCGAGGTGAGCGCTCTCCGCGCGGAACTCCGCCTCGGGGAAGACCCCGAGGAGCGACTGGGGCGAGCCGACCACGTCCACGGCGCCGCTCGGCCGCAGCCGGAGCGCCTCGGGGTGACCGGCGGAGACCAGGGTGACGGCGAGCCCGTCGTCGACACGGGTGATCTCACCGTGCAGCAGGGTCAGGAAGCGGGCCCGCTCCCCCTCCTCGAGAATGGCGTGGTTGAGCCGGCCGACGACGGCGGCCACGCCGTACCCCTCGCGGGCGAGCAGCCGCAGCGTGTGCCGGGCGAGGCCGGTGACGGCCGCCGCCTCAGGGCCGGTGCCGCAGACGTCGCCGATGGCGAACCGCCAGACCCCCTCGCCCGCCGGGAACAGGTCGTAGAAGTCCCCGCCGACCTCGTTGGTCTCGCCGGCTGGTTCGTAGATGACGTGGAAGTCGAGCCCGGGCGTCGTCGGTTCGTCGGGCGGCAGCAGGCTTCGCTGCAGTGCCCGGTTCGCCGCCGCCTGCTGGGCGTACAGGCGCGCGTTGTCCATGGCCAGCGCCGCACGGCGGCTGAGGTCCTCGGCGAGCTGCATGGACTCGTCGGGGAACCGGTCGTGCCGGCCCAGGCACATCACCCCGAGCCGCCGTCCCCTGGCTGTCAGCGGGAAGGCCAGCGACTGCCAGCCGTCGATGTGGAGCACCACAGGGCCGTCCTCCGACGGCATCTGGGCGTCGGCGAGCCGCTCTCGCAATCCGTCGAGCTGCATTTCGTCCGCGTGCCACAGATAGGCGAGCCGCAGCGGCCCGGCGGCGTGCTCGGCGGTGTAGACGGCGCACCAGCTGGCCAGGCGGGGCACCACGACCTGCGCGATGATCGCCGGGACCATGTCGGGGTTCAGCGTGCCGGCCAGCAGTTCGCTCGCGTCGGCGAGAAAGCCCAGCCAGCCCGGCCCGCGTGAGGCCTCGGCGACCCACTCGTCCGGGGGCTGGATCTCACCGCCCGGCAGTTCGAGCCGGGCCCACCTGGTCCGAAGCGAGGAGTTGAACGTGACGCCCCAGGAGGCGGCCCCGGCGGGCGGGCCGAACTCCGCTTCCTCGGACTTCTCCCGCACCTCTATCTGCACGCTGTCGCCCTGATGGATCCAGACGATCTCGAACGGCGCTTGCGGGGCATCCTCCACCAGCTCGGCCGCCAGCCGCTCGGCATCGGCGTGCACGGACACGGCGGCCCACGCGGTCATCACCTCCCGGGTGAACCGCTTGGCATCGGGCACGGCCGTCTCCCCTGGCGTGAAGGAGGCGGCCAGGACGGCACGAGGAGAGCTTGTCACTGACATCGTGCATACCACATTCACGCTCTTAGGAGTAAACAAGAGGACGTCGCATTCGACGGAACGTGACAGACTGACATGGAGTCCGCGGCTGGATGGCTGGACGTCTTGGTCGCCGTACATCATGGTCTTGGTCGCGAAACCCCCCCGGGGGGAAGGAGGCTAGATGTCGTCCGCCAACGTCGAGGTGGCCGGGCCGGAGCGGAGCTACACCGAGTCCGATCTCAGGCCATTCCTGGAAACGCTCATCATGTGGCGTGACGGCAACTTCCGTCGGCGGGTGCCGCACGCCCCACCCGGGATGCTGAGCGAGATCCGGCTGCTGCTCAACGAGGTGGCCGACCGGCGTGAGCACCTGGCCAACGAGCTGAACAGGGTCCGCCGGGAGGTGGTCAAGGAGGGCCGGTTCAACGAGCGGCTCAGCCCCGGCCCCGGCGTGGGGCTGTGGTCCGAGAGCGTGGACTCGGTCAACGACCTGATCGACGCGCTCGTCACCCCCGTCAGCGGCGCGGCCGACGTCATCGACGCGGTGGCCAAGGGAGACCTGTCCCGCAAGATCGACCTGAACCGCAGCTCGCGCGGGGAGGTGCGGCGGCTGGGCAAGGCCATCAACGGCATGGTGGACCAGCTGTCGCTGTTCACCTCCGAGGTGACCCGCGTGGCCAAGGACCTGGGCACGGAGGGCAAGCTCGGCGGCCGCGCCAATCTGAAGGGCATGTCCGGCAGCTGGCGGGACCTCACCGAGTCGGTGAACACCATGTCCACCCGCGTCTCCGCCCAGGTGCGCGACATCGCCGAGGTGACCACGGCCGTCGCCAACGGCGACCTCAGCCGCAAGGTCACGGTCGACGCGGTCGGCGAGATGCTGGAGCTGAAGAACACCGTTAACACCATGGTGGACCAGCTTTCGGCGTTCGCCGAGGAGGTCACCCGAGTCGCCCGCGAGGTCGGCACAGAGGGCCAGCTCGGCGGCCAGGCCCAGGTGCGCGGCGTCTCCGGCGTCTGGAAAGACCTCACCGACAACGTCAACTCGATGGCGAACAACCTGACCTCACAGGTGCGTCAGATCGCGGCCGTCTCCACCGCCGTCGCCCAGGGCAACCTCACCAAGAAGATCACGGTCGATGCCCAGGGCGAGATCCTGGAGCTCAAGGAGACCCTGAACACGATGGTGGACCAGTTGTCCGCCTTCGCCGACGAGGTCACCCGAGTCGCCCGCGAGGTCGGCACAGAGGGCCGCCTCGGCGGGCGTGCCGAGGTGCGCGGCGTCTCCGGCGTCTGGAAAGACCTCACCGACAACGTCAACTCGATGGCGAACAACCTCACATACCAGGTGCGTAACATCGCCCAGGTCACCACGGCCGTCGCCAACGGCGACCTGACCCGGAAGATCGACGTCGACGCCCAGGGCGAGATCCTGGAGCTGAAGAGCACCATGAACACGATGGTCGACCAGCTCTCCTCGTTCGCCGACGAGGTCACCCGAGTCGCCCGCGAGGTCGGCACAGAAGGCCGCCTCGGCGGCCAGGCCCAGGTGCGCGGCGTCTCCGGCGTCTGGAAAGACCTCACCGACAACGTCAACTTCATGGCGAACAACCTCACCTCACAGGTGCGTCAGATCGCGGCCGTCTCCACCGCCGTCGCCCAGGGCAACCTCACCAAGAAGATCACCGTCGACGCCCAGGGCGAGATCCTCCAGCTCAAAGACACGATGAACACGATGGTGGACCAGCTGTCCGCCTTCGCCGACGAGGTCACCCGAGTCGCCCGCGAGGTCGGCACAGAAGGCCGCCTCGGCGGCCAGGCCCGCGTCCGGGGCGTCTCCGGCGTCTGGAAAGACCTCACCGACAACGTCAACTCGATGGCGAACAACCTCACCTACCAGGTGCGCGACATCGCCGAGGTGACCACGGCCGTCGCGAAGGGCGACCTCACCCTCAAGATCGACGTCGACGCCCAGGGCGAGATCCTCGCGCTGAAGACCACGATCAACAGAATGGTCGACCAGCTCTCCTCGTTCGCCGACGAGGTCACCCGAGTCGCCCAGGAGGTCGGCTCCGAGGGCCGCCTCGGCGGTCAGGCCCAGGTCGAGGGCGTCGAGGGCATCTGGAAGGGCCTCACCGAGAGCGTGAACGAGCTGGCCGCCCGCCTCACCACACAGGTGCGTGCCATCGCCGCGGTGACCAGCGCCGTCGCCCGCGGCGACCTCACCCAGTCGATCACCGCGGAGGCCGAGGGCGAGCTCGCCGACCTCAAGGACAACATCAACACGATGGTGGCCAACCTGCGGGCCACCACCAAGGCCAACGAAGAGCAGGACTGGCTCAAGTCCAACCTGGCCAGGATCTCCCGGCTCATGCAGGGCCACCGTGACCTGTTCGAGGTCGCCAGGCTGATCATGAGTGAGCTCACCCCGCTCGTCTCCGCCAGCCACGGCGCCGCGTACCTGGTGACCGACGGCCAGCTCAACCTGATCGCCGGGTACGGCATCCAGCCGGGATCGAGCCCCCGGCAGCGCTTCGCGCTCGGCGAGGGCATCGTCGGCCAGGCCGCGACGGGAGACCACCCGATCATCCTGGAGAACATCCCCGGCGAGAACATCACCATCGAGACCGGTCTCAGCAGGTCGCAGCCGGCGCAGATCGTGGTCTTGCCGATCCTGTTCGAGAACCAGGTCCTCGGCGTGCTGGAGATGGCCTCGTTCACCCACTTCAGCGAGGTTCACCTCGACTTCCTCGCCCAGCTCGTGGAGACCATCGGCGTCACCATCAACACGATCATGGCCAACTCCCGCACCGAGGACCTGCTCAAGGAGTCGCAGCGACTGGCGCACGAGCTGCAGGAGCGCTCCGACGAGCTGCAGCGTCAGCAGGAGGAGCTGCGCAGGTCCAACGCCGAGCTGGAGGACAAGGCGGCGCTGCTGGCCAAGCAGAACCGGGCCATCGAGATCCAGAACTTCCAGATCGAGCAGGCCAGGCGGACGCTCGAGGAGCGGGCCGAACAGCTCGCCGTCTCCTCGCGGTACAAGACCGAGTTCCTCGCCAACATGTCCCACGAGCTGCGTACCCCGCTGAACAGCCTGCTCGTGCTCGCCAAGCTGCTGGCCGAGAACACCGAGGGCAACCTGACCGCGCAGCAGGTCGAGTTCGCCCGGACCATCCACGACGCGGGCTCAGCGCTGCTCCAGCTCATCAACGACATCCTCGACCTGTCGAAGGTGGAGGCGGGGCGGATGGACATCGACCCGCAGCAGCTCTCGCTGGCCAAGCTGGTCGACTACGTGGAGGCCACCTTCGCGCCCCTCGCCCAGGACAAGGGGCTGTCGTTCGCCATCACGGTGGACCCCGCCGTACCGAACGAACTGCACACCGACGAGCAGCGCCTGCAGCAGGTGCTGCGCAACCTGCTCTCCAACGCCGTCAAGTTCACCCCCAAGGGAGAGGTGCGGCTGGAGGTCACCCCGGCGCCGCGGAACGTGTCGTACAGCGACGAGACGCTGCAGGGCCTGGAGGGCGTAGTCGCGTTCAAGGTCGTGGACACCGGCATCGGCATCGCCCCGGACAAGCTGGAGGTCATCTTCGAAGCGTTCCGGCAGGCCGACGGCACCACGAGCCGCAAGTACGGCGGAACCGGCCTCGGCCTGTCGATCTGCCGCGAGATCGCCCGCCTGCTCGGCGGGGAGATCCACGTGGACAGCACACCGGGGATGGGCAGCACGTTCACCCTCTACCTGCCGATGCTCTACTCGGGGCCGCTGGCGTCGCCCGACGGTGGAGCCACCACCGGCGGGAAGACCGCCGCCCCGCGCATCTCGGTGCCCGTCCTCGAGGCGGAGGAGATCCGCCCGGAGCTCCCGATGCCCACGGACATGCCGACGTCCCAGTTCGTTCCCTCGATGGACGGGCAGGACTGGCAGGGTGACGACCCACTCACCGGCAGCAAGATCCTCATCGTGGACGACGACATCCGCAACGTGTTCGCACTCACCAGCGTGCTCGAACGGCACGGCACGACCGTGGTCTACGCCGAGAACGGCCGCGAGGGCATCGAGCAGTTGGAGCGCAACGAGGACGTCGCGCTCGTTCTGATGGACATCATGATGCCGGAGATGGACGGCTGGGCCACCACCTCGGCGATCCGGCGGATGCCCCAGTTCGCCGACCTCCCGATCATCGCGCTGACCGCGAAGGTGATGCACGGAGACCGGGAGAAGAGCATCGCCTCGGGAGCGTCCGACTACGTGCCCAAGCCGGTCGACGTCGACCGGCTCCTGGAACGACTCCGTGGCTGGTTGATGCGCGGACGCGCCGACGCGGCGGAACGGATACGGTCCTCCTCGAGCACAGAGCCTCGTGACACCGACGAAGGGGCGTGATCGATGGCTGAACGCGTAAAGGTCCTCCTCGTCGACGACCGCGAAGAGAATCTGATCGCGCTTGAGGCGATCCTCAGCTCACTGGACGTGGTCCCCGTACGGGCCCGATCCGGCGAAGAGGCACTCAAGGCCCTGCTATCGTCCGATTTCGCACTCATCCTCCTCGACGTGCGGATGCCCGGGATGGATGGTTTCGAGACCGCCGCGCACATCAAGCGGCGGGAGCGGACCCGCAACATCCCGATCATCTTCCTGACCGTGGTGGACAGCGCCCCCGATTACGCCTTCCGGGGGTACGCCGCCGGCGCCGTCGACTACCTCACCAAGCCGTTCGATCCGTGGGTTCTGCGCGCCAAGGTCGCCGTGTTCGTGCAGCTCTACACCATGAATCAGCGGCTCGCCGAGCAGTCGGCGCTGCTGCGCGAGCGGCTCGCGGGCGAGGTGTCGGATGGTGTCCCGTCAGCCGGGGGCGTCGGGCAGGTGTCCCTGCTGGCCGAGTTGTCCAACCGGATCGTCGCCATCGAAGACGAACTCAAGCGGGTCCGCGAGCTCGCGGACAAGTCGGGAGACAGCATGTTGACCGGGGCGATCAACGAGCTGAGCGAACGTGTCTCTCACCTACGGGCGGGCTTCGACGCCCTCCAGTAGTGACACCGCCCCCAGCGGCAGGCGAAGCACAGGTCAGTGGCGTGCCCCCGCCCTGCCCTCGGCCTCGCTCCGCACGCCGCCCTTGGCCTCGCTCCGCGCGCCGCCCTTGGCCTCGCTCCGCGCGCCGCCCTTGGCCTCGCTCCGCGCGCCGCCCTTGGCCTCGCTCCGCTCGGTGGGAAGGGATGGGAAGGGAACGGGCGCACACCCGAGTGACCCGCCGACGTCATCGATCAGTGGCGTGCCCGTTCCAGGGCATCCCAGAAACCGCGGCGGAGGGCGTGGCGGACTTCGTCGTGGAGCAGGAAGTCGATCGGCAGCGACGACCCCTGCAGCAGACGCGCCTCGAGGTCGGACGGCATGCGGGGCTTACGGGCCAGCACCGCCTCAAGCCACAGGGCGGGAGCGTCGCGCGCCACCGAGTCGCCGAAGTCATGCCCCTCCTTGTGCGCGGCCTGCACCGCCTCGGCGAGGGTCGTGGTGGTCCCCGACTGGGGCGGCGTGGACGGGATGGGGGCGGGATGGGGGCCCGTGTACGGCCCCAGCACGGGCGAGTAGCCTCCGGAACCGCTCCCGTACTGGTGCGACGGTGCGGACGCCGGGGTCTGGGGCTGCGCCCCCTGGGACGAGGCACCGTGGGACGGCACACCAGCAGACGGCGCAGCGTGGGACGGCGGAGCCTGCGGCGGCGGAGTCGACTGCGGCTGACGCCGCGCCCGCTGAGGTTGCCGCTGGGACGGCGGCGACAGCGGCTCGGCGAACCCCGGATAGCCGGACGGTGAGCTCTGCGCGGGGGGCGACTGTGCCGGGGACTGTGTCGCCGGGGACTGTGTCGCCGGAGATTGGGCCGACGACGGCTGCGCCGGAGAAGACTGTGCCGGGGAGGAGTGGGCCGGTCCTGACGGCGGCACAGAGCCGGACGGAAGTGCGGAACCACTCGAGTGTGCTGACCCGGATGGGGCCGACCCGGACGATTGGCTGGAACCGCTCGACTGCGCGGGGGCTGCGGGCTGGGAGGGACCGGGCGGCGGCGCCGGCGGGAGCTGCGGGGGTGTCGACGGCTGTGCGGGAAGCGCGGGCTGAGAGGGGCGTGCGTGCGTCGATCCGGAGGACCGGCCGCCCTCCGATGCTCCGTTCACGTGCGGCACCACGCCGTTGCTGTGCGCCTGGCCGTTGCTCGCCGACTGCTGATGGCGGTGCTGGCCGTTGCCGCTCGGCAGACCGCCGGGATCCACGTTGGTGATCATTGTGACGTACGGCCTGAGCTGGCCGCCGCCGATCTCGATGAGATCGTCGCACTCCTGCCGCAGCGTACGAGAGGCCGCCCACGCGCTGTCGGCGGCGATCTGCATGACGGTCACCCGGATGCCGAGGTCCTGGGCGTCGCTGACCACCTGCGCCAGATCTTCGTCGCCGCTGACGACCACCGCGTCGCAGATCGCGTTGTTGCGGGCGAGCGTCATCAGGTCACGATGCGCCTGGGCGTCCACGCCCTCTCGACGGCCGGGCCTGATGCGGGCGAGCCGCAGCTTGAGGCCCGGGATGTCGGCCAGCACGTCGTGCTCCGGCGTCCGGCGCCCCTCGACGGTCGCCTCGTACCAGTAGCATCTCAGCAACGGCAGACCCGTGCGTTCACGCGACAGGCCGGTCAGGAGCTTCAGCAGACCGGGATAGTCCCACGCGACGGCTTCACGATGGCGGGTCCCATGCACGGCCATCGCGCCGTCGGCCAGCAAATAGCCGGCGTCAACGAACAGCGCGCACCGATCCACGTGACACCGCCCTTCCTGCGTGGCCCTATCAGGGTAGTCAAGCGGGTAGATCGCGCGAGGCGATTCCCGGCGATTCGGCCGGCGCCCCTGACGTCACAGTGCTTACGCAGACCGTACCAGTTTGCCCCGGTCCTGCCCTCCCTCTGACAGTTAGGACCATGTACGGGTGGTGATGGCGGCGACTCCGAACAGGAGTCCGTCGCGTTCGGCCGTCAGCCGCAGCACCGGGCGGCGACCGAGAAGCGTCTGGAAGGTGTCGACCGCCACCGCCGAGGCCCCGGTTCTCCTGCCGCGACGGCCGGCATCACGCCGTGCCCCGTCGTTCATCGTCACGACGCCGCCCCCGCCGCGCGTCGCGTTCCACAGCACGAGATCGACCCTGGCCGGAGCGCCTCCGGGGGTGAGGCCATCGAGCGGGATCGTCATCGTCTCGCCGCCGCCGGCCGCCGCGTCCAGAACGGCCGCCGTGCCGTACGGCTGCCGCCTGTCCTCGGCCACCACGACCAGGCTCCAGCCGGCCTGCCTGGCCGCCCCCGGCCCCGTCGGGGCGTCGGCGACCCACCAGCGGCCCCCACCGGACCCGCGGACCATGGCGGTGACGTCCGCGAACGCCTGATAGCCCGGCCGCCGATCCCGATGCGTCACCTCGGCCGCCCTGACCGTCTGATAACGCTCGGCGCCCGGCGGCCGGACCTTCACCTCCCGCCCCGAGAAGGGACGGGCCGTTTCCTGACCGACCGCCGACCAGTAGAGGCCGGCCCAGAGCACCCGGCTTCCGGCGGGCAGGTCGAGGTGCGCGCAACTGGAGGTGCGCGTGGTGGAGTCGTGATCGAGGTCGATCGGGACCGCCGCACCCGGGTCGCCGGTCCCCTCGACCGGCTCGCGGGACTCGCCGGACGCGCAGTCCGGGCGGCCGCCGGCGGGGCCCACCAGCGCGTTGCCGATGGTCCGCGTCATCACCCTGCCGGTCGCGGCGAATCGGGCCGCGGCACCGGCCTCCCGTACGTCCGAATCGGACTCGGCGACCGTCTTCAACGGGCCGGACCGCACCGACGCCCCGAGTCCCCCGCTGGTCGGCGCGTCGGCCGCCACGTTCACTCTCAGGAAGAGCGTGCTGCTCTCACCGGCGGCCAGTCCCGGGCGAGCGCACCGCACCCGCTGCCCGGCCGTACGGCAGGACCAGCCGTCCTCCGTGCCGGAGGCCATGAGCATGACACCACGCGGCAGACGTACCGTGGCCGTGACGTCCTGCCCCGCCGCCGTCCCTGCATTGCGAAGCCGCAGGGCGACGATCCCGGGCCTGGCGCGGACGAGCGCGCCGAGCGGGTCGATGGTCGCGACCAGAGTGGACCGCCTGACGCCCGTCCGGCCCTGATCAGACCGACTCTGATCAAATCGGCCCTGATCCGACTGGCCGGGGCCCGCCCGATCCGTCCTGGCCGAGGGCGACGCCTGCCGCCTGACCCGCTCACGGGTGACCTGCGGGGCGGCCAGCGCGCTGCGCCCGCCGAGCGCCCGCAGCGACGGGGCGCTCCGCGTCGGCCTCGGACGGGGAGTGGAGAGCGCCGAGGCCGTCTTCTGCTCTGACTCGGAGGCCGTCTTCTGCTCCGAACTCGTCCTCCGCTCGGATGGAGCCTCCCGGGAGCGGTCCTGATCAGGAGCGGGCGAGGAGGCGTCGGATCCCGCGCCTGCGGGGGTGGG
>BCRI01000117.1 GCA_001552515.1 Sphaerimonospora mesophila NBRC 14179 = JCM 3151 | reverse complement strand
AAGCCCCATCCTCCCAGCTCAAAGGCGCTTTTCTCATATAAACGATCAAGCCCACTCAAATTCGCCGCGAAAGCCCGAGGCTAGCGATAACCGCCCCGTGTCCCTTTTGACTTGACACATAGCGCATCCAGTACCTCGGCCAGGTCGGACCGCGGATCGCGGATGGTGACGTGCTCCAGGTGGAGGGAGAGCACGTCGATCGGGGATGATGGCATGCGAACGCGACCCCTGTTCTTGATCGACTACCTAGGCGCCGACGATCATGAGGGGTCGCATTTGTCATCTCCACCCATCTCACCAGCCGAGAACGCTCGAGCCCTGGTCGCGCTGCTGAAGGGGCAAAGCGTGAAGCCCGGTTGAGGCCGGGCGGAGCCACGGGGTTCCGCCCGGCCTCGGGGTTGATCGGTTCAGGTGGATCGGGTCATGGGCAGTTGCCGATATCGCTTTCGGCGGAGGCCAGGACGACGTTGGTCTTGGCCAGGCCGAGGGCGTTGACCGTGACGTGGACGGCGTTGACGGTCAGGCCCTTGTCGGGGGTCGTGAACGGGATCTGCTCGTTGAGGACGAGCTTGACGACGCCCACGTTGACCGTTGTGTTGGGCTGGATCTTGGTGGGTTCTGCGATGACCACCGTGTTGCCGACCTTGAGGAAGGCGATCGTGGTGGCCCCGGTCGAGCCGGCGCAGGTGGTGGTGGAGCTGGAGTTGATGGTCTTTACGCTGATCACCGGGATGCCGGTGATCCCGATGGTGGTGTCGTCGATGGAGGCGGTGGCCACGGATTTGCCGGGGAACTCCGTGGTGGCGACCTTGGCGCACAGGGCGTGCGCGCTGATCAGTCCGCTGAGGGTGGCGGTGCAGGGCACCGAGGTGGCACCGGTCGAGGTCGTGGAGATGTCGCCGGTGTCGGGGGTGGGTGCGATGTCGACCAGTTGGATGCCGGCCAGGGAGGCGTCGGCGGTGAGGCCGTAGGCCCGTCCGGTCAGCCGCTGCGGCGTGACGGTGACCTGTTCGGCGCTGCACGGCGAGGTGACGGCGTTGTTGTGGGCGTCACCACTGTAGGTGGCGGACCACCGGTAGGTGCCGGCCGCGCCGATGGTCACATCGCCGGATGCGGCGGTGCCGCTGTCCGTCACCGTCCCGGTACGCGTCGCGATGGGTGTCGCACAGTCGGTGTCACCGGGCTCGAACAGCTCGAACTTGACGGTGCCCGTCGGGTGATACCCGTCGGACAGGGTCGCCGTGTCAGAGACGTTCCCGCCCGCGGGCACCGAGCCCGATGGCGTCGTGGCGATCGATGGGGTCGCCTTTGGGACGTGTTCGCTGATCGTTTCAGTGAAGCCCGGCGACAGGACGCCGTTGAGCAGGAAGTCCACCTTGCAGGTGAGGGTGCTTCCCGGTACGGCTTCGGCGCCGACGGAGACGGTCTCGGTGAAGGTGGCGTCATCGCCGCTGGTCACCGTCCGGCTGCCCGGAGTCAGGGACACCGACAGGTTCGGGTCGCAGTCGCGCAGTTTGTGGGTGACCGCCACCGGCATGTTGTGCAGGGCCGCCAGGATGGTGTCGCTGACCTCCGAGGAGTCGATGCCGGAGAACAGCCGTCCACCCGTGGCGTCGGTGATCGAGGTTGCCTGCCCGGTCGAGTCCAGCCCGGACAGGTCGAACGCGAGCACGGTGACGTCGGCCGCCTGCAGTGCGCTGATCGCATCGGCGAGCGTATGGCCGTTGCTGGGGTCATGGCTGGGCGCGTCCCCGATCAGCAACACCATCCGAGAGCTGTTCGGCCGGAAGTCGACCGCCCCGGACGCGACCTGGAACAGACCGTTGATGCCGTCCTCGGGGAAGTCTCCGCCGCCCGATGCGACCAGCGAGTTGAGACCGTTGGTGACGTCGGTCTGGTCGGCGGTGAGGTTCTGCGCCACCCGGAAGGACGTCGCGTCCGACATGTCCCGGTACTCGGCAACCGCGAATTGCGCGTCCGGCTGCGCCGAGGCGACGTTGGACAGGATGGTGTTCGCGTTGGTCTGCACGTTCGAGATGACCCCGCCCATGCTCCCTGTTGTGTCGATCAGGAATGTGATATCCGGCTTGGGCGGGATCGCCGGAGTGGACACGGTCTTGGCGATCGTCGTAGATCCACCCGGGGCCAGGTCCAGCGTCACCTCCGCCGGGGTCACCCCGGGAGCGGCGTATGCCGTCCCTGCCCCGGCCACCAGCATTGCACCGGCCACCACCACGTACATGGCGGCCCGTAATCTTCGCGTCATTCTCACGGTGTCATTCCTTCTGGTACGGCGTTATGCCATAACGAATTCGGGATCCGGCCGTGCAGAATTTCTGTGGTTAAGCCACCCGAGAAGCCGCCTCCTCACATGTTGGCGCGGGCCGATACCAAATCACATTGGCTGTCAACCCCGGTGACCTTTTCAGCGCCGGCTGCTGATCAACGAGGCGGGGTGTGGCCACGGACATATGTTGACTGGTCAGTGAATAGATGTAAATAGGATGCTTACAGAAAGTTCCAGTCTGGCCGCAGTCGGCCACGTCTCGCCGGTGAGAGGCGTCCACGAGAAGCGATCTTTGTCGAGATCTTTTCGGCTACGTCAGATGAAATGAGTGATCCACGGTCTGCCTTGAAAAGGGCGGCCGTTTTCGGTCCTCCGGACCGTCTGAATCGTGGTCCCGGCTATCGGGTCGATCCGGACCACGATGCCGCCTTGCCTATGAGGTAACGGCTGCTCATGCGGATCGGCAGCGAGCAGAACATATCCGCGGGCACTGACAATGGGCATGCGTTCGACCGTTGGCCATATCCGTATCGACCGGACTCCGTGGGCCTCTGAGCGATCACTGTTCCGTCCGGAGACACCTCCGAAGGAGTGATCTTCGGAGCACGCCCTTCCGGCGATAGCCTCGAACGATGCCGATCGCACCGACAAGTGCTGAGGGAAAGGACACATGACCTCCACCGAGATCCTTGACATCGCCGCAGCCACCCAGGTGCTCGACTCTCAGCCCTTCAGCCGCGTCATCGGAGCCCGGCTGGTCGAGTTCGAGCCGGGCAGGGCAACGCTCGAGATCGACATACGCGACGATCTCCGCCAGCAGAACGGGTTCCTCCATGGGGGAGTGCTCGCGTACGCGGCGGACAACGCCCTCACGTTCGCGGCCGGAAGCGTGCTCGGCCCGGCCGTCCTGACCGGTGGATTCTCCGTCAACTACCTTCGCCCGGCGCGAGGTGGGACGTTGCGCGCGCAGGCGGTCGTCGTGCACGCCGGCCGGCGGCAGGCCGTGGCCCGCTGCGATCTGTACGCGGTCAGCCCCGAGGGAGAGAGCGTCCTGTGCGCGGTCGCCCAGGGGACCGTCATGACGACGCAGACCTCGTGACGAAAGATCGGCCGAGAGCGGGTGGATCCCCTGGGAGGGGAGCGCTTCATCCGCGTAGGGACCGCCACATTCGGGTGGGGCTTGGAGCCGAAGCGCTCATCATGCGGATCCGTCAGGGGAACTCGCCGGCTGCGGGTCGAACTCGTCGCGCAGGATGGAGTAGAGGAGTTGGTCGTGCCAGCGCCCTCCGCGCCATTGGGCCCGCCGTACGACGCCCTCGAGCTGGAATCCGATCTTCTCCAGGCACCGGATCTCCGCCTTGTTCTCGGGGTCGGTGGTCGCCTGGACGCGTTCCACCCGCGTGTGCGTGAACAGATAGCGAACGAGTTCCCGCTGGGCCGAGGTCCCGATGCCTCTGCCTCG
Organism: Sphaerimonospora mesophila NBRC 14179 = JCM 3151; assembly: GCA_001552515.1. GTDB lineage: Bacteria > Actinomycetota > Actinomycetes > Streptosporangiales > Streptosporangiaceae > Sphaerimonospora > Sphaerimonospora mesophila. Next base: position 17,917 of record BCRI01000117.1, on the reverse strand, counting down.
TGACTCCGGCAGCAGGCCGATGGCGATCTCCCAGCACAGCGACGTGTCACGACGCCCCCAACGCCGCTCCAGCCACTCCACCCGTCCGGCGAGTTCGCCGCCCACCGTGACGGCGAGCATGTTGTCCGCTCCCGCCAGGAGCCCGCGAGTGCGCAGGGCCTCCCGCAGCGCCACAGTCGGAGTGAAGCCGAACCACTGGTGCCGGGTCGCGCCGCTCTCACTCTGGAAGGCCAGATCGAAGGCGTCCAGATCGGCTTCGGTGACAGGCCGAAGTTCCAGACGATCGGACATCATTGTCGATTCTCCTCGGCTGTCGTGTCCGGTGGTGTCAATCGGAAGGTGCCGGGTCGCTGCTCGGTCGGCCCCGACTCCAGATCTGAGTGCATCGAGGGAGGTCTTCGACGCCGCCGCCTTCAGGGATCATGCCCCAGAGGAAGGGGATCAGGTAGCGAGGCGGTTCGCCCAGGAGCACGGTCAGTTCGTCCTCTGTGACGTTGAGGGTGAATGCCGCGCCCGGTCGTGCTGAGTCCCATCCGTGTTCGACGGCCCGCCGGATGCATCCGTTGACGAGGATGGGACGGATCGCGATCGTCCGCTCTCCTAGCCAGTTGTCCGGCCGGGCGCAGGGGAGCGACACCACAAGGACACTCCCCGGCTTGTCGGCTCGTTCAACGGCGAAGCCGAGCGGGCTCCAACTGTTGCCCTGGCTGTAGGTCGGCTTGTGGCGGACACGCCAGCGGAAGACGGTGCCGTCGACGGTGATGAGCCGCGAGCCCTTCTTCGGCATCGCCACGGCCGCCTCCAAGATCTGCTCCTGTTCCCTCGCCGTTCCGTGAGAGCACCGGAGTCAGCGAGAAATGGTGTGAGAACGTCTGTGAGCGTAACCGCCGTTCATCAATATGATCGAGCTGTTTTCGCCAGAAGCGCCCGTCGACTGCCGCAGCGGAGCCGCACTCGACGCGGCCGCCGGCCCCACCGGCTCGTCAGGCGTCCCGATGCCCGCGACCGTCCTGATTCAGAACGGGCTCACTCCGCGCTCACGGCGACGTTCAACGTCGCACGGCTGAACGTGGCGAGGATCCGCTGGTGGGTCTGCCGGGGGAGGGACCGTGTCCCGGGTTCGCCGAGTGGTGTGCCCGGTCGGGCCGAAGCCTCACTCAGCAGGTCGTCGAGGCCGGCTCGGGCCACCATCAGGAGTCCGTGCGTGGCGCGGGTGCAGGTGACGGCGAGCCGGCCGAACGCCGAGTTGAACTCGTCGAGGTGGTCGGCTCCGGAGAGCGGGTGGACGGCGACGGTGATGGCGTTGGTCTGACCCTGCCAGGAGTCGACGGTCGAGGCGAGGAGCACGCCGTCGGGCAGGCCGTACTTGTCCGTCAGTCGCTCGACCAGGGCGGTCGCGTCGTCCACGGCCTGGTTGCGGGTGGCGAGAACGACGATCAGGGGGTCTCCCGAGGGCGCGGCTGAGCTGATTCGCACTTCGTCCTGAGGGCCGCCGACGCCGTCGTACCGCCGCCGCACCACCGTGAACTCGTTCTCCAGAAGCGGCGTCAGCAGGTCCTCGATCACCCCGAGGAGGGGCGGGTCGACGTCGGCCGCCTCGGGGTCGGCAAGGCCGTCGACTTCGAGCAATGTCGGGGTGCCGGTCGCGACGGACGCCCAGATCGCGCCGGCGGCCCCGGCCAGGGCCGGCAGCTCGACGGTACGGTCGCCCGGAGCGGCGACACAGTCCAGCCGGTCCCAGTCGCTGTAGAAAGCCCTCCAGAGGGGAAGCTGACTCGCCGTGGGGCGCCACACCGCGGGGAGGTCGACGGCGAAGGTTCTGTCGTCGTCTTCGTAGGCGGTAGGCCAGGCACGGTAGGGGTTGTAGCCGGGGTCGCCGCGCCACGGGTTCTGGCCGGGGTCGATCGGCGGCAGCTGGCCGACATCGCCCACGCCGACGGAGAGCGGGGCCAGCCCCTCGACCATCGCGTAGCGGTGCAGCGGCAACTGCCACGCCTCGTCGACGAACAGGACGTCGTACGGCACGTCGCCGTTGGCGGCGGGACCGAGATGATCGAGGAAGCGCTGCCCCTCACCCCACGCGCCCATCTTGTGCGAGGTCCCGAGGACCACCTCGCACGTCTGGGGAATGCCACCGGTGGAGGTGGCGACCGAGACGTGATCGAGCACGTCCTGCGGCACCTCAGGCAGCCGGTTCGCGGCCACGAACAGGCAGACCCGCGGAGCGTCCAGCCTTTTGCCCAGCTTCTTGCCCAGCTCGCCGGCGAGTGGGAACACCTGCTTGTTGGCGAAGGCGGTGACGCCGACGCGGGTGCAGTTCGGATGATTCAGGGCTGCCTCGACCATGCGCACGAGCGCGTAGGACTTCCCGGCGCCGGCGGCCGCACGCAGCAGGATCTTGTCGTAGTCCGCGTCACCGCTCAGTACGGCCGAGAGCGTGGCGATGGCGCGTCCAGCGGCCTCGATGTTCCCGCCGGCCGCGGCGTCGTGATGAATCGCGTCGTCGATCGACGCGGCCGCAGGGGGTGAGAAGGTGATCGTCATTGCCGTTCACTCAGTCCAGGTCGTCGATGGTCAGCCGGTCCGGGGCGGGCGTAGGCGGAGGCAGCGGTTCCTCAGGCAGCCGCCCCTCGGCATCGGGCCCGACGTCGAACCGATCTTCGTCGACCAACGGCGGCCAGATCTCGGGGTTGAGCTCACCGCGGGCCCGGCGCTCCGCGAGCTCGTCCGACCACTCGGCCTCGGCGACGGCGTGGGGCCGGCAGCACCACCTGTGGCCTTCCGGATCGGCGGCGTACGCGTCGGCGGTGCACGTGGCCTTGGGCGCGGACTGGTCGTCCAGGGACGGCCGCGCCACGGCGATCTCATGGCCGGATCGGAGTGGCTTGCCGAACCAGTCGGCGTCGGCCAGGACCAGTACGTCGCCGACGGCCAGGTCAGCAGGCATGACGGCCGGCTCCCAGCGGAGTCCTTCGGCGTCGTCGATCGAGGCGAGCGTGCCGACCGGCATCTGCCCGAATTTGAACGACCCTTTTTGGATCTTGATGGTCGTGCTCGGCTGCTCGACGAGACTGCGGCCGTTCCTGTGCAGCGCGGCGACCCGTGACCCGTTGACCAGGCGTCGTGACCGCACATCGAGGCGGACGGGGTCGAGATCGATCACCGTCGCGAGGGCAAGCTCGCGGATCCCGGCATCGGTCGCCCTGTCGTACGCGATCGAAGCATCGGCCAGGCAGGTGAGCTGGTCGAAGCATTTCCGGTCGGCGTCCAGCATGTCGACGTGGGAGTTGCGCCAGTTCCGGTGCGTACGAGAGAAGCGGACGAGGTCGGAGGCCTGCAGCGCGACCCGCCGGCCCCAGACCTCCTGCGCGTCGCCTTCCAGGACGCGGTGCACATCGCGCAGCCGCGAGATCGGCAACCTGTCGAGGACGGCCTGCGCCCTCTCGAGCACCCCGACGCGATAGTCGATCGCCGCCTCCACCAGCGCGTTGTAGGTCGTGGTGTCCCCGTCGTTCAGCGCCCGGTGGACGTCGTCGGAGACGGAGTTGGAGAGCCGAGCACCGGGGGTCTCCGGCTGCGCGGCGATGGTGTCGGAGACCTGGCGGTGGTCCAGCGGGTCGGCGGCCTCGGCCCAGGTGACCAGGTAGTCCAACCGGCCGGCGTCCACGGCCGGACCGCCGGGCGTCACATGTGAGGCGACCACGGCCCGCATGTCGACGACGGGCGAGCGCAGGCTCATGGCCCGACCCCGGTCCTCCTCCAGCAGGAATCCGACCGCGAGCCGCTCGTCGGCGTGCAGCGGCTCCGGCACCGTGGCGGGCTCCCCGTCGAAGGTCAGGGCCGGGCGGCCGCTGTCGAGGTCGTGCTGCCAGCGCAGCCGGCTCAGCTCGATCCCGGCCAGGGAATCGGCGGCGGTGGCCAGCAGGTCGGCGGTCGGACGGTCCGGAACGACCAGGTGGACCGGCCCGAGACCGGCCCCCTGGATCTCGCGGATGGCGACGCCCAGCGTCCGCATCATCGCCCGGCGGGTGAGCGGCGAATGCGGGTCGGTGAAGACGCGCCGCACCCAGCGGGCCGGCCCGTCCGCCGCCACTTTCTGGACGGCCACGCCGTGCACGCCGAGAGCCGCGGCATCCGACTTCACGAGCACCAGGTTGATGGTGCCGGCCGACCCGCACGGGTCCGTACGGAGGCGTCCGGTCCATTGCGGGAGGCCGCTGACGGTGGCCCTGACCTGTGCGACGGTGCTCTGGGCCATGCCGCTCTGGGCCATGCCGCTCTGCGGCACGTGCCCGGCATCCCCAGTGGCGGACACGAGCCCGGCCAGGGCGGGTCGGCTGAAACGGTCGATTCCGATCTCGGCGAGCACGGCGAGCGGGTCGTCGTCGGCACGGAGCTCCTGCCGACAGTACGAGAAGAGATTGCAGGTCACGCAGCTGCGTGGGTCGAAGGCCGCCGTCAGATGAGCGATGTACGCCGACAGCTCCTCCTCACTCGGGGAAGAGCCGCCGAGCTTCGCCCTCGCCGCGAGCCGTTCGTCCGCTCTCATGCGGACCTCGACGCGATGGTCGTCCAGCAGCTCCACGACGGCCTCGGGCTGCAGGAAGGCGTTCCGCGGTACGGCCAGGGCGCCGTACCGGTGCACCCGCATGCCACTCGGCAGCCTGCTCCAGGCGGCGACGGACTCGGCGCCCAGGGCGACCTGCAGGAACCCTTTGAGCATCCGGCCGTCGTCGATGCGGGAGCGAATCCGCTCGTAGTCCTTCGCGTCGCCCATGACGAGCCAGGAGCCGATGCCGCCGCCGTCGCCGTTCTCGCGTGGGCAGACGACCGCGAAGTCCGGCTGAACGGCGGTCGCGTCGGAGACATCCTCCAGATTGAGGTACGGCACGGCGAGCGCCGTCAACATGGTGGCCTCGCCGGAGGAGGCCGCCTTGACGTGCGCCTGGGCGAGTTCGGCTGCCGTGACGGCGACATCGCCGTGACAGTCACGCCGTCGCACGGCCTGTGGGCGGGGGAGGCCGAGTTGTCCGACCGTCTTCGTGAGCAGCTCGGAGACGAAGCGTTCGGAGTGCACGAGGCTCTCGAAGGTCAACGCCCGCGTCCATCGGGCCTCGGGGATCCCGGCGGTGATGTCGGGATGGCCGACATGGGCGGCCAGCGCCTTACGGGTCCTGCCTGTGAGGAACGGATCCGTCAGCCGGAACCGCTCGCACCCGGCGTGCGCCGACGCCGCGACGGCGCTCGTGCCACCTCCTGACTGAAGTCCCCCCACGCCCACCGCTCCTCACGCTCTGTCGCCTTCGATAGGGAACTGTAGAGCGGGACATGGACACATGGGCCGTCATCGCTCTGAGGGACAGGTCTTCGACCGGGGAATCGAGGGCCGGGGCCGTACCGGACGCCGGTGCCGCCCCGGGCGTCCCCGATCCTCTGACTTCCCGACCGTCCGCCGCGTCGCCTCCGGCGGGCCGCCATCACCGGCCATCGCCGGCAGGACGTCCCGAGCCTCGGCGGCACCGATGCCAACTGAGAAACGTCGATTTTCGACGTTTCTCAGTTGCACTCAGTGGCGGCTGCGATCGCGGTTCCACCGGTTGGACGTCGTAATGGCCGTCCACCGGAATCGTCGGGACGCGGTCTGATTCCTTTCGCTTTCCGAACACGATCGAGGCGCCGGCGGTCGGCATCACCCTGGATTCAAGGCCGCAGTCGCGCATCGATTTCGCCGGACGCTCGGTGACCGGGCGGAGATCACCGCCTTCGGCGCTTACCGCAGGGTGGGCCGCGATTTCGGCGAGGGTCCGCTCGGCGATGGTTTTTCCTTGATCAAGGCGCTCGGATGACGGGCGGCAGCGCGCCTGCCACAGATTGTTCTCGGGACGGTCCGGCATTCCGCCATCATGCGCCGCCCGGTCCGGCGGTCCCACCCGTGAACGGGCGTCGGCGGTCCGCGTCCAACGGCCGTGGCCGGCCACGGCCGCGCAGGCTCCTCTCTCCGGCTAACCCGCTCTGACCTGCTGATACGTCGAGATTGAGAGCACGCTCGGCCCCGCGGGAATCCCGGCGGCCGGCGCTCTGGAGGATGGGCGATGATCGCCGATTAGTAGCCACTCGGGCCGGAGTGGATATCGACCGCCGTTGGTTTCCTCGGTAGCTTCTAGCCAAGCCATCCGAGCAGGAAGAGAGCGCGATGGATATGAATACCGCGGACGCCGCTTCACCGGTTTCGACGTCGTTTGACGGCGGTACGGAGACCGATCGCGAACAGCTTCTGTTTCTCCACCATGAATACCTCAGAGCGAACGACGACCTCGATTATGAACGCCTCAAGACCGTCTGGGACGACAATCCGGAGAACCGGCACTACAACACCAACGGGCACACCTACGACGGCCTGCCCGACTGGGAGAACATCTGGAATTTCTATCGTCCCCAGTTCCGGCTGATCAGCCCGTACTCGCCCGGCCGGGTGCGAATCGTCGTACGCGGTGACATGGCCTGCATCACCGCCGACTACGTCAGCCGCCACAAGGAGTGGATCGGGCGGACCTCGGAGCACAATCCGAGCTACTATCGGGCCACCCAGGTGGCCGTACGGACCGAGGGCGGGTGGAAGGTGATCCACGCGCACTTCTCGGTCCAGGACACCGGCCCTCGTCCCGACCGCGTCTGATGACCTTCTTCATCGTGGCGCGCGACCCGGTCGCCGGTCGCTTCGGCGCGGGCATCGCCACGGCACGTCCCCGCGTCGGAGGTCGGGCGCTCGTGGCGCGACGCGGAACGGCGGCCACCGCCTGTCCGCACCCCTCGGCGGACGGGGGCGGCAGGGCATGACGACGGACTTCCACACCTGGACCGCGATCGAGACGGCGAAGAAGATCAAGGACAGGGCGGTGAGCCCGGTAGAGGTGATGGCGTCTCTGCTCGATCGGGCGGCTCTGCTGGACCCGGCCTATGCGTCGCTGCAGGCTCTGGACGCGGAGATGGCGATGGACGCGGCCCGGCGAGCCGAGGCCGAGATCACGTCGGGGGCGCCGATCGGGCCTCTGCATGGAGTGCCGGTCAGCGTGAAGGATCTGCTGGCGACCGCCGACCTGCCGACGCGGCGGGGCTCGAGGCTCGTCGCGCAGGACACCCGGCTTCCGGACGCCCCGAGCGTTCGCCTGCTGCGGAATTCGGGCGCCCTGGTGTTCGCGAAGACGACGACGTCCGAGTTCGGCCACAAGGCGACGACGGACAGCCTGATCAGCGCGCCCACGTGTAACCCATGGGACAGGTCGAGGACCGCCGGAGGCTCGTCGGGGGGCGCCGGGGCCGCGGTGGCGCTGGGCCTCGGACCGCTGGCGGTGGCCACGGACGGGGGAGGCTCCATCCGGATTCCCGCCTCCTTCTGCGGGGTGCTGGGAGTCAAACCGACGTCCGGCACCGTTCCCACCTTTCCGCCGAGCCGGCTCGGGGTGCTGGGGCACATCGGCGTCCTGAGCCGCGATGTCAGGGACGCCGCCCTGGCCCTTGCCCTGCTGGACGGCCGCCATGAGGCCGATCCCGACGTCGAGTGGGAGCCGGAACCCCTCATCGCGGCCGAGCGCGGACGGGTCCGCGTCGGGGTCTACCGGACGGTGGACGGGACATCCGTCGACCCCGACGTCGACCAGGTGCTCTGTGAGTTCGTACGCGGCCTGGAATCGATCGGCCTGCCGGTCTTCGAGGTCCCGGTCGACCTTCCGGAGGCGGGGCCGATCTGGGACACCCTGTTCATGTCGGCAATGGCGGACGAACTGGCCACGTTCGACGGACGCGCGACGGATGGCGTGTCGTCGAGCCTGCTCGACGCGCTCAGAGCGTGGCGACGGACGCCGCCAGGAGCCGGAGAGGAGGCCGAGGTGCGCCGCGCGGTCCTGCGGCACACCGTGGCGGCCCTGTTCGGCCACGTCGAGATCCTGGTCGGCCCGACCCTGCCGGTCACGGCCTTCCCGCTCGGACAACGGGGGCCGGTACGTGCCGACGGCCGGCGTGACGATCTCACGAGCTGGTGGAGGAACACCCAGCTGTGGAATCTGACCGGCATGCCCACGGTCTCGCTCCCCGCCGGCTTCGACCGTACGGGCCTGCCGGTCGGCATCCAGATCACCGCCAGAACCGGCCAAGATCATCTCATCCTCCGGGTGTGCCGGACCCTGGAGGCCGAGGGCCGGACCTCCCTGGGGGCGTTCCCCCGCGTGGCCCTCGCCGACTGACGCGCGAGACCTCACGAGTGCCACGGCGTTCGCGCCACGGACGATTCCCCGCTTCTCGGTCCCCCCATTCTCCAACCCGCTCCGAGAAAGGTGCCCCCCTCATGAGTGACACACCGAGTGCCGTACCGGCATCGAGCAGCCGACCTGACGTCGATCCGGCCGCCACGAGACGGGTCGTGCGCGCCGGAACCATCGGAACCGTGATCGAGTATTACGACTTCGGGCTCTACGGCTACACCGCGACGGTGCTGGCCAGGGTCTTCTTCTCCGACGAGAACCCGACGACGGCGCTGCTGTCCAGCCTGATCGTCTTCGGTGTCGCGTTCTTCATGCGCCCGCTCGGCGGGGTCGTCTTCGGACACATCGGCGACAGATTCGGCAGGAAGCACGCGCTCGCGTTGACGATCATCGGCATGTGCGCCGCGACCTTCCTGATCGGGATCCTCCCGGGCTACGGCGCGATCGGCATCGCGGCCCCCGTCCTGTTGCTTCTCGCCCGGCTGGTGCAGGGAGTCTGCGCGGGCGGCGAACTCGGCGGTGCGGCGGCCTACATCGCGGAGAGCTCGCCGGAGAACCGCCGCGGATTCCTGACCAGCATGACCCAGTTGGGCTCGATGGTGGGCCTCGTGGGGGCGTCCCTCATCGTCGCCGTCGTCACATGGGCGGTCCCGGTCGACCAGCTCGACTCCTGGGGCTGGCGGATCCCCTTCCTCGTCGCGCTCCCGCTGGGGCTGGTCGGGCTGTACATCCGGTACAGGCTCGCCGACTCTCCGGCCTTCCAGGCGATGTCGAAGACGGAGAAGGTGGTCTCGACCCCGCTCCTGACCGTGGTGAAGCGGCATCGGGCCGGCGTCCTGAAGGTCATCGGCATCAACGTGCTGGCCGCCCCCGGCTATTACATCGCGTTCGTCTACTCGAGCATCTTCCTTCAGGGACAGGGAGGATATTCGACGAGCGCCGCGACGTGGATGACGACGATATCCCTCCTGGTGGCCACGGGTGTCATTCCGGTCGCGGCCCTGGTCTGCGACCGGGTGGGTCGCAAGCCCGTCCTGATGGCGGGAAGCGTCGGATTCGCGGTGCTGGCGTTCCCGGCGTTCCTGTTCATGCAGAGCGACACCCCGGCGGTGGCCATCCTCGGCCAGCTGATGCTGGCGATCTGCGAGGCCGTCATGATGGGCGCCATGCTGGCGACCCTGGTCGAGCTGTTCCCGGCGACCGTTCGCTACACGGGGATCGCCCTCGGCTTCAACCTGGCGCATGCCGTGTTCGGCGGCACAGCGCCGTACGTCTCCGCCTGGCTGATCAGCACCACGGGGTCGGCCATGGCCCCCGCGTGGACCGTGATCGCCGTGGCACTGGTCGCGATCGCGACCATCCTCACCCTGGAAGAGACATCCCGGAAACCCCTGCGCCTTGTCTGAGCGGGCCTGATCGCGATGAGAACGGCGAGTGGGCCGGCCACGTCAGGGCCGGTAGTTCTTCCAGGCTTCGGCGAGCCGGTCCACCGCCTCGATCGTCTCCCCGGCCGATCGCGCCAGCGATATCCGAATGGTCGCCGAGGGCTGCTCCGAGAGGTCGAAGACCGACCCCGGGACCACCTCGACGCCATATCGAGCCGCGATATGCGCGAAGTGCAGGCCGGTCCCACGCGGCAGCTCGGCCCAGAGCGCCAAGCCGCCGTCGGGGCGGCGCCAGGTCCACTCCGGGATCACGGCCGACAGGCCGGAGTCGACGATTTCACAGTTGGCCCGGAGCCGCCGCCGACGACCGTCGACGAGTTCCTGAGACCGTGGCAGGAGCTTGGCGGCGACGATCTGCGGCAGCAGGCTCGCGCCGCTGTCGAACAGGGACTTGAGCCTGGCGATCCGGGTGACGACGCTGCGTGGAGCCCGGATCCAGCCCAGTCGAAGCGTCGGGCTCAACGTTTTGGAGAGGCTGCCGACAGTGATGATCGGACCGTCAGGGGCGTATTGCGCGGCGGTGTGTCCGGGCCGATCGCCGAGGCCGTACTCCAGCAGGGTCGCGTTCTCCACGATCGGCACGTCGATCTGCGTGGCCAGCTCGGCCGTGGCTCGGGCGTGCGAGTCGGTGAAGCGCAGGCCCGTCGGATTGTGGAATCCGGAGGTCAGCCAGATGAGACCCGGCTGCCTGGTCCTGGCCAGCCGCGCCGCGCTCTCGACGAAGTCGTCGCAGCAGGCCGGCGGCAGGGGAAGGGCCGCCAATCCCAGGTGGCGGAGCAGGTCGAGTGTGCCGTTCCAGGTGGGGCTCTCCATCGCGACCAGGTTCCGCTCCCGCGCGAGGGCGGAGAACAACAGCGAGGTGCTCTGCTGGACGCCTGTGGTGATGACCACCTGGTTGGGCAGGGTGGGCATGCCCAGGCCGGAAAGGTGCGCGGCGACCGCGTCCCGGAGAACCGGGAAACCCAGCGGCAGGTACCCGCCCAGCTCGCTGTTGGCGGCCATGTCCCCAGGCGATATCGCGGCCAGGGCGTCCACGATCCCCTCCGCGTCCTTGAAGGCCGCGGTCGCGAGGTCGATGACTCCGGGTACGGGCTCCAGCGCGGCGCGAAGCACTCGCAGAACGGCGTACGAACGGGCCTCCTCGCCGGCCCGGTCCGTCGGCCCGGACGGGCTCGCCGCTCTGCGCGCGATCCAGGTCCCCGCCCCCTGTCGCCGCTCCAGCCAGCCCAGGTCGTCCAGCCGGGCGTACGCGTTGATCACTGTGGTGCGGCTCACGGACAGGGATTTCGCGAGTGCCCGTTCGGAAGGCAGGCGGGTGCCTATCGGCAGCTCTCCGGACTCGATCCTCCGCTGGATCGCCAGGGCGAGCTGATCGTACAGTGGCCCGCTTCCCCGGGCCCATATGCCCAGAACCTCGTCGAGGCTCATCGTTGTCCCACCTAATCCCTCAGACAGGAGCTTAAGGGTATGAAACGGTTTATCCATCTACAACAGTTCGCGACCTGGACGATCGCCTCGATGCCCGCGGAACAGACGAGCTGAGACCGGAGTGACGCCGTGCGTTTGAAGATCAGTGCAGTGCTGCCGGCTCAGTTGCCGATGACCGCCTGTCTCGCCGCCGCCCGGCTGGCCGACGGTACGTCGATCCATCGGCTGTGGGTCACCGAGAACCTCTACACGCGAGGCGCCTTCGCGCTCGTCGGGGCCATGGCGGCGGTGACGGAACGGGTGCGTCTTGCGGTCGGCACCGTGAGCCCCTTCCTGCGTAATCCAGCTGTGCTGGCGATGGAGGCCGCGACGCTGCAGGAGATCTCCGGCGGCAGGTTCAGCCTGGGCGTCGGGGCCGGACCGGCGACCCGGCTCGCCCAGGCCGGCGTGCACACCGAGAGGCCGCTTTCTGAGCTCACGGAGGCGGTGGAGGTGCTTCGGGACGTGCTGGCGGGTAAGCGGCCCGACTACCACGGCCGGCGCTTCGCCAACGAGGCGATCACCCTGGAGCCGCCCAGCCCGTCCTGCGCCGACGTCGACGTCTACCTCGCGGCGATCGGGCGACGCATGCTCGGCGCCGCGGGACGGCATGGCGACGGCCTCCTGATCTCGATGTTCTGCCCGCATGCGCAGGTGCGGGAATCGGTCGCCACGGCCCGGGCCTCGGCCGCCGAGGCCGGTCGGAACGCCGGCGAACCCGACGTGGTCGTGTACCTGCCGATCAGCGCGAGCAGGACCGACCCCGCCGGAGCGCGGCGACGCGGCCGGGCCTTCCTCGCGGAGAACTTCGCGCGGTTCCACGGAGTGGAGGCGTACGAGCGGATGCTCCTGCGGAGTCCCCACGTGGACCGGGAGGTGATCGCCGGCATCGCGGCCGCCTATCTCGGCGGAGACGAATTCGACCACCTGATCTCGGACGAACTGCTCGACGACTTCGTGATCTGCGGCGGCGAGGAGCAGTGCGCACGGGCCCTCGAGCTCTGGTCGGCCGACGGCCTGGGGGTGAACGAGGTCGCGTTGGCGCACTGCGGGCCGGAGCGCGACCTGGCGGAGGCGATCGAGGTGCTGGGCGTGCTCACGGCGGCCGGCGGCGGCTCACGGCCGGCCGCGGTACGGGAAGCCTGACCGTCGTCGTGATGCCCCGGCCGCTCGGCCCTCCGGGGCATCATGGTTCCATTGCCGTTGTTTCCGTGCTTTCCCCGGTATATCCGCTTATTTTCTAACCGTTCGCGCGTGAGGCAGGTTTACGTGATCATTACTGACGAGTAAGGGTTACGCTTCGCAGTCCGGCCGCACACAATTGGGTTCGATGTTCATGATCCGGCTTCGGCTGGGAGTTGTCCGGCTCGACGAACAGGCCTCTTACTATGTCCGCGCCATCGCCGCCCATGGGAGAAAACCAGCGGAGACCCTCGGGAGACGAACCCGGAAGAAATGATCACGAGGAGGACGCGCTCGGTTTCGACCGCCGCGCCAAAGTGGTCGACGGGGCGTTGACGGCTGCGCTCAGCTCGGTGGCGGTAAAGATCGCGGAGATGTCCTGGGACGCCCTGCACCGTCAGATCGAGCGGCTGCCGGGCGGACCGCTCGCCGTGATCCCGACGGTGGGGTTGCTTCTCGCGTTTCTGCTGCGCTTCAGCCCACGGCTGGGCGCCATCCCGCCGAGGGTGCTGCGCTGGTCGGTGGGCAGGGCCACGCGCGTCATCAGGGCGATAGGGTGGCCCGCCCGCCTCACCCGGTGGATGCGCAGGCTCCGCGGATGGCTCGCCCGCGTCCGGGCGCCGCTGGCGGTCGGCTATCTCGCGGCCTGTTTCGGCGCGGCGGTCGCGTTCGTGGGGTTACTGCTCACCCAGACGGTGGGGGGTCCGTGTGATCCGCCCCAGGAACTCCGCGTGATAACCGCGCAGGAGAACGTGTCGGCGTTACGTGAGCGCAGTGAGGAGTACACCGCGGAGAACCGGACGTGGGCCGGGTGTGCGCCGTTTCGGATCTCCGTGGGGGCCGCTCCGTCCGTCGATGAGATGATCAAGGGTTTCGGCAACAGGTGGCATCGGGATTATTCACTTCAGGAGAACGCGCCGTATTTCCGGCTGCTCGGCCTGACTCCCGACGCCTGGATCGCCGGCAGTTCGGCGGAGGTCGATTACGTCAGGGAGGGCGTCTCCACCGAAGGAAAGGGTGTCCCCGGGGAAAGCGCAGAACTGGTGAAGGGGCCGAGTGTCGCGACCGAGGGGATGGTGTTCGCCACCTTCGCACGCGTCGACGAGCTCGAACAGGCCGTCGCCGCCTCGGACGGAAACCACGAACTCGAGAACCTGGTGCCGCAGATCCGCTCTCTCGGGATGCACATCGTCTATCCGCAGCCCGGTCTCTCCTCCGCGGGGCTCGTCGCGGCCGCCTACCTCGTGGATCTGACCGAGGCGGCCGGTGACGCACCCGAGAACGTGAACTTCGACACGAGCGTCAGCGCCCTGCTGTGCCGTATGCGCGGGGACGCGGACCAGCAGTTCCGGAACAACCTGGTGCTGGTGGTGCCGTCGCACAGCGTCGTGGACTACAACCGGGGAAGGGACATGGCCCAGGAAGACTGCCCGAAGGGCGCGTCCGACGGGTCGTACAGTCTCAACGCGATCTCCTCTCCCGGACTGCCCGCACTGGACCACCCATTCGTCAAGATCGACTGGTCCGGAAACAACGACCCGGCCCGCGGCGCGCTCCTGGATGATTTCGCCGGCTGGCTCGCCGACCGGGGGCTGTTCGGTGGCGGAAAGCCGGAGGGCACGCCGGGTGAAGGCGGCGCGGCCGACGCGGGTGCCGCCAAGAGCAGGAAACTCGACGCGCGGGTGCTGAAGGAGGCGCGGCCGAAGATCGCCGAGCTGTTTCATCAGGTGAAGCTGCGGATCATGCTGGATGTCTCGGGATCCATGCCCTGGTCGGCCGACGCCTCCAACATTCGCGACGCCTTCGCGCGGATGAAGCAGACCCTGATAACCGATGACCGGCTCTCCGTGGGCATGTTCTCCAGAAAAGGGAACGGCGAGCTCGCCCTGGATTCCGTACGCCTGCCCGACGTGGCCACGGGAGAGGCGCGGCCGGGAAATTTGGACGCACTGCTCCAGCGGATCACGCTCGACGACGGCCCCCGGTTCGACGCGCCGATATCGCAGATGCTCGAGGGATTGGACGACCTGCTGCCCGGCCGTTCGGTCGCCGTCGTCACGGACGGGGGGATCTTCAATGACGAAATCGATCCCGAACGTGCGGCGCAGTCCATCGATGCGGCGTTGAGCAAGAGTGAAAGCGTGCAGAACCTCTACATCCTGGTTCTCGGCGGACAGTGCCCGGCGGGCGTCTCCGCCCCGGCGCCGGCCCTGTCGCCATCCGCGCACGGCACACCGAAAGACAAACGGATGGCCTGCGATCTGACCACCGAGAACGATATCGGGGACGCGCTGACCCGAATGATCCCCAAGATCCGGGAGTGGTCCTGATGTCGAAGGCGCCGCGGAATTCGGGTCAGCCGCGTCATACCCGTGTCGCCTGGGCGGGGTTCGCCGCGGGTCTGATGATCGTGACCCTGATCGGGCTTCGCCCCCTCGGCTGGATCTCGACCGGGACCGACTGCCATGGTGGAAAAGACGGGAAAGACCAGGAACTCGTCGTGGCGACCGGGGCGGAGGTTGGCGCCGGCGGCATCCGGCGCCGCTTGATCAAGGAATGGAACAACGATCCGAAGAAGAACATCAAGGCCAGGCTCGTGGAGATATCCGAGTCCACGGACGAGCAACGTGCCGAGATGGTGGCGGCGGCGCAGTCGGGCAGGTGCGTCTACGACGTTCTTCTGCTGGACGTCGCGTGGACCGAGGAGTTCGCCAGGAACGGATACATCGTCCCGATCCCGGCCGAGACACTGGCCGGACGGGAGTTCCTGCCCAACTCACTGGAGACGGGAAAGTTCGAAAACGAGCAGTACGCGGTGCCCTTCGCCGCCGACGCCCCACTGCTGTACGTACGGAACGACGGAAAGAACCCTCCTCCGCCACCGAGGACCGTGCCGGATCTCCTGTCGTCCGCACGAAATCGTGGCTACGCCGCGCAGTTCAGCGACTATGAGGGCGGGACCATCAACCTGATGGAGGCGATCCTCTCCGGAGAAAGCACGGGAACCGGCGGAGCCGAATGGATCATGGACGCGCTGAAGGATTCGGGAAAGGTCCTGGGCACCCTGGAGAAATGGCATGACGTGGCGACCGCCAGCAATGGCGACCTCCGCGAGGAGAGCAGCCTGCAGGCCTTCCGATCAGGATATGTCGGATATATGCGTAACTGGCCTTTCGCCTACCGTCGTCTGGTCATGGACCCCTCGATGCGGAACGACCAGGGAGGCTTGAAGTTCGATCTTCAGGCGTTTCCGGGGGTCGGCATTCTGGGCGGGGTGAACCTGGCCATCACGCGGAACTCTCCCCACAAGAAGGCCGCCGCCGAGTTGATCGGCGCGCTCACCTCCCCGGACGCCCAGCGTCTGCTGTTCGCCTGCGGTGGCTACGCGCCGGTCCTCGAGAGCGTCTACCGGGACTACGCGCAGGTGACCGGTGGGGCGAAGACGTGCGGGGAACTGCTGGACGGCGAGACCGGTGAAGGGGACCGCTCCGCCGAGCCGGAGTCCGAGATCACGACCGGTCAACTCCGCGATTTCGCCGAGGCGGTCCACCAGGCGGTGGACCGGGCCGTGGTGCGGCCGAAGTCGGCCTACTACTCCACCTTCAGTGAGGTGTTCCGTTCGTGTCTGCTCCCGGTCGTCCTCGGCTCCGCGGTCCCTCCCGACTTCGCCGAATTCGCGGACGCACTTCGTGACGCGATGGACGGCAAACGACACTCAGGCGACCACTGCCCGGCACCACCCGAAACCTGAGCCGTGAACAGGCGACCCCCTGCCCCGCGCCGCCACCCCCCTTCCCCCCGTGATCTTGTAGTTGCTTGCAAGCAGCCCTGCTCACCTGCGCATTCGCCTTTCGTGATCTTGCAAAAACTCGCAGGAATGCCTCTTGGTCAGGGAAAACACCGTTTGTGATCTTGCAGTGCAAGATCACGAATTGGATAGTCGCAGGTGGACCCTGTTATGTGCGAGGTTCTGCAAGATCATGAAAGGGGTTTGTCCAGGTCATCGGCCGTTGCTGCGAGCATTCGCAAGATCACGCCCTTGGTGTGTGGGGGCCTCGGGTTTACGGCTGACGGGAACGTGTCATGACACTCCTTGGCGCTTCGCCGAGTGAGCGGTGGAGGGGAGACGTGTGATGGGCACATCGGCGGCCGGAGTGCTGGCGGCCCCGCTGGGCGGGGAGGGCTGGTCCGAGGTCGTCAAGCTGGGGTTGGCGTTCATCCTGTCCGCGGTCATCGGGCTGGAGCGGGAGTGGCGGAACAAGAGCGCCGGCCTGCGCACGCACACCCTTGTCGGGGTCGGCGCGGCGCTGTTCATGCTGGTCTCCAAGCACGGTTTCGGCGATGTGCTCGCCCATGGCCTCGTGGTCCTCGACCCGTCCCGGATGGCCGCCCAGATCGTCTCCGGGATCGGCTTCATCGGCGGCGGTGTGATCTTCGTACGACGCGACGCGGTGCGCGGGCTGACCACGGCGGCCGTCGTGTGGGTGGTGGCGGCGGTCGGGGCCGCGGCCGGCGCCGGTCTGCCCATCCTGGCCACGGGAGTGGCCGCCGGGCACTTCCTCGTGGTGTTCGGGCTCACCCCGATCGCCAACCGGCTGCCCCGTCCGGCCCGGTTGCCGTTCCAGCTCCGCCTGACCTATCTGGAGGCCGCCAAGGTGCTGCCGGAGGTGCTGGAGATCTGCCGGCGCCGGAAGTTCACCGTCTCCGACGTGAGCGTCGACCGGTCCGCCTTCCACGTCGAGCACGGGCACCTGATCGAGGCCGGTCGGGACAACGGCCGGGAGCATCTGCTGGGCGAGCACGTCGCCGGATCGTCGAAGGCGTCTGCCGTGCTGTCGGTGCGCGGGACCGGTTCGATCCCCGACCTGGTCGCCGAGGTGGCGGCCCTGCCGGGGATCGTCACGGTCAGCGGCGGTGTCACGGAGACTCCCAACGAGTGATCCCCTCCGCCCGCTCACGTCGGGAGGATCGGGCTCTCCTCGATGTCGAGCACCCGCATCACGATCTCGGCGACCTTGCGCAGTTCCGTACTCGTGCCGACCAGGTCGCCCCACGACCAGCGGAACACCACCAGATCTCCGTGGGGTTCGGCGACGATCGTGTCCGTCATGGAGCACGAGTTCAACGACACGACCCGGATCGCCGGACGCCGACGATACTCCACCGGGCTTACGGAGAATCGGTCCTTGTCGATGAGATCGGCGAGGCCCTTCAGCGCCTCCCTGGGCGTGATCCGCATCGGCTGTCCCCCTACCTCTCATGGTTGTGGGCATCCAGGATCACACTGGTCGATTACTTCCGGTAGATCTAATATCTACACAGCGCAATCAGTGGGATCGTCCGCCGAGCACGGTGGTGTCCCGTGGGATCTGGTACGGCTGAGCCGTACGGCTGGGAGGATCGGATGCCGGCCGCTCGTCAACTCGACCCCGGCGCATCGGCGCTGTCGTTCTTCGGCGCCGAGCTTCGCCGCTTCCGGGCACGGTGCGAGATGAGCCAGGAGGCTCTCGCCAACAGGATCAACTATGGGCCTTCCCTGGTCGGAATGATCGAGACCGCGCAGCG
>BCRI01000116.1 GCA_001552515.1 Sphaerimonospora mesophila NBRC 14179 = JCM 3151 | reverse complement strand
GGCGCCGCGGGTCGAGCCCGGCCCCGCCGAGGGACAGCCCCGCCTCGCCGAGCGCGAGCCGTACGGCTCGGACGTCGGCGGCGAGGCGCGCCACCGCGACGGGCAGCAGGCCCGGCGGCCCGGAGAGTTCGAGCTGCCCGCCGGGTTCGAACGTCACGCGGCTCCCGCCGGGCAGCGGCGGGAGCGCGTCGCGGATCCGGGCGACGGGCACCTGCTCCGCGGGACGGACGGCGTCGTAGACCAGGAACTCCAGCTCGACGCCCAGCCGGTCCGCGCCGCCCCCGTGGAAACACTCACGGGCGTACGCCTGAACATCGGTCATCCGCCCTCCATCGGCGCCGGCACAGGCCCTGCCGATGTGGATTCCTGCCCGGAATCCCGACATTCAACCTACAAGGGTATTAATGGGATGATCAGCGGCTAAACAGGATGAATCATCCGACTATGCCGCGAATGCCTCTGGCCGACCAGTCCTCATCGCCCATCCGGATGAGCGAGACGCCGACGACCC
This sequence comes from Sphaerimonospora mesophila NBRC 14179 = JCM 3151, assembly GCA_001552515.1. GTDB lineage: Bacteria > Actinomycetota > Actinomycetes > Streptosporangiales > Streptosporangiaceae > Sphaerimonospora > Sphaerimonospora mesophila. Next base: position 21,651 of record BCRI01000116.1, on the reverse strand, counting down.
CGAAGACGACCAGCAGGATCACCGGGCCCGCCAGCCCGAGCAGGGCGTTCCCCTGGTTCGCGCCGAAGAGCCAGACGAGCAGGCCGACCAGGACGCCGGCCGGGAACCACCAGCCCGCCCGGCCGGACCGGGCGTAGGCGACCGCGACGAGCGTGAGTCCGAGGAACGAGCCGATCATTCCGGGCATCTGCCAGCCGAAGATCAGAGCGGGGTGCGCCGAATCGTCGATGAGCTTCTGCGCCTGCTCCGCCGGCAGGTTCTGGAAGAGGGTGATGTCGATGAAGTCCACGACCATCATCGAGGAGAAGTTGATGAGGCCGAGAACGGCGGCGGCGCCGGCCAGGTTGGCGAGCACCACCCCCCGTCCGCGCACCAGGTGCACCAGACCGAGGACGGCCGGCACCCAGAGCACCCAGGCGTAGTGCAGCAGCGTCGCGCTGATGCCCGCCGCGCCGGGGTTGTTCGCGTAGGCCATGACGTCGCCGGGCTCGTAGGGGTCGACGACCATGCCCAGCAGCAGGCAGAGGGGGGCGAGGACGAGGCAGGCGCCCGCCGCGAGGCGGCGGAAGGAGTTCGCGTTGGCAATCATGGACCGGACGGTAGGGAGCCGGCCCCCGTCCGGTCGTCAAAGCGCTCTTTGACGCCCCCTCCCCCCGGAGGCTGATTCCGGCCGGGTGTCGCCTCCCCCGGAGTATCCATGACGGGCGGCCATGGAACGGTGCGGGGACGGCGACGGCTACCCTCTGCCTCATGTTCCAGCGCCGTCCCCCGACAGCGGTCGACTGGCTCGTCGCGGTCATCGTGGGCCTGTTCGCCGTGGCGGAGGAGATCGGCGGGCGTGCCGTGCCGCCGACCCGGTCGTACCTCGCCTGGTGGATCGGGGCCGGGGTGGCCGCGGCGGCGCTGGTGCTCTTCCGCCGCCGTGCGCCGTTCGCCGTCCTGTGCGTCTACTCGGCCGTCAACATCGCGTCGTTCCTGCTGCTGCACGAGACGGCGGCCGCCTGGCAGTTCTACACCCAGCTCGTGCTGCTGTTCACCCTGCTGTCCGAGGTGCGGGCGGTCAGCGTGAAGGCCGGCGTCGGCCTGACCGCGACCGGCGCGTACCTGCTCTGCATGCTGACCGCGTCGTCACCGCCGGCCGGATGGGGCGACGTGGCCGTGGCCCTCGTCATGACCTCGATCGCGGCGGGTGCCGGAACCGCCGTGCGCCGCCACCGCGTGCTCGCCGTGCAGGCGGCCGAGCGCGGCGAGCTGCTCGCCCGCGAGGCCGTCGCCGAGGAGCGCGCCCGCATCGCCCGCGAGCTGCACGACATCGTGGCCAACAGCGTCAGCGTGATGACCATGCAGACCGGCGGCGTACGGCTCTCGCTGCGGGAGGACCAGCGGCTCGAGCGGGAGGTGCTGTCCGGCATCGAGGAGATCGGCCGGGGGGCCGTCGAGGAGCTGCAGCGCATGCTCGGTCTGCTGCGCGGCCCCGACGGCGCGGCGGCGGGCCCGCGGCCCGGCCTCGACCGGCTGGACGACCTGCTGGAGCAGATGCGGTCGGCCGGGCTCGACGTGACGCTCGACGTGCGCGGCGACCCGGTGCCGCTCGCCGCGGGCCTCGACCTGTCCGCCTACCGCATCGTGCAGGAGGCGCTGACCAACGCCCTCAGGCACGCGGGCCCGACGGAGGTCGCCGTCACCGTCGAGTTCACGCCCCGTGAGCTCCGCCTGGAGGTGGTCGACCGGGGGCCGCGCGACGGCACCGGACCACCGGAGCGGAGCAGATCGGGGCAGCGGGGCGGCCACGGGCTGATCGGCATGCGCGAGCGGGTCGCCCTGTTCCAGGGCTCGTTCTCGGCGGGGCCGACCGGCCGCGGCTTCGCCGTCCGGGCGGTGCTTCCCCTGTGAGCGACGTCCAGGAGAGCGGCCCTCCCCCGCGCATCGGCATCGTGATCGCCGATGACGAGGCGATGATCCGCGCCGGGCTGCGGCTGGTGATCGGGACCCAGCCCGACCTGTCCGTGCTGGGCGAGGCGTCCGACGGGCGGGCCGCGATCGAGCTGGCCGCCGGCCTGCGGCCGGACGTCGTGCTGCTCGATGTCGCGATGCCCCGCGTGGACGGACTGGAGGCGGCCGGACGCATCCTCGCCCTGCCGGGGGCGCCGCGGGTGATCATGCTCACCACCTACGACACCGACGACAACCTGGACCGCGCCCTGCGCGCCGGGGTGAGCGGTTTCCTGCTCAAGGTCTCACCACCCGAGCAACTGTTCGCCGCCATCCGCAGCGCGGCCAGGGGCGAGGCCCTGCTCGACCCCGCCGTGACCCGGCGGGTGATCGAGACGTACGTCCGGACGCCCACGGCCGACGCCGCCCCGAGCGACCTGACGCCGCGGGAGCGGCAGGTGCTCCGCCTGATCGCCCAGGGGCTGTCCAACGCCGAGATCGCCGCGACGCTGTCCATCGCCGAGGCGACGGTCAGCACGCACATCAACCGGCTGCTGGCCAAGCTCCACCTGCGTGATCGTGCTCAGGCCGTACGGTACGCGTACGAGGCCGGGCTCGTACGCCCCGGCGTCCCGCCCCGCCGCTGCCGGTAGCGTTGGACGACATGACAGCTATCGATCCCACGGGTGCGTACGGCATCGGCTTGGCGACCGTCGCCTCGGACGGCACCGTTCTGGACACCTGGTATCCCTCTCCCGCGCTCGGCGAGCCTCCCGCCAAGGGCACCGAGCGGCTGACGGCCGAGGACGTCGACGCGGACATGGCGGCGCTGCTCGGGCCCGACCCGGCACGCGGGGTGGAGGTCGTTGCGGTGCGTACGGGCATCGCCCGGCTGTCCGAGCCGCCGGTGGACACCCACGACGCCTATCTCAGGCTGCACCTGCTGTCGCACCGCCTGGTCCGGCCGCACGGGGTGAACCTCGACGGGATCTTCGGACTGCTTGCCAACGTCGTGTGGACCAACCACGGGCCGTGCCCGGTCGAGGGCTTCGAGAAGGTGCGGCTGCGCCTGCGTGCCCGGGGCCCGGTGACCGTACACGGCGTGGACAAGTTCCCGCGGATGGTCGACTACGTGCTTCCCGCGGGCGTCCGGATCGCCGACGCCGACCGGGTTCGGCTGGGCGCCCATCTGGCGAGCGGGACGACCGTCATGCACGAGGGCTTCGTGAACTTCAACGCCGGCACCTTGGGCTCGTCGATGGTGGAGGGGCGGATCTCCGCCGGAGTGGTCGTCGGCGACGGCTCCGACGTCGGCGGCGGCGCCTCGATCATGGGGACCCTCTCGGGCGGCGGCAAGCAGGTCATCTCCGTTGGAGAGCGGTGCCTGCTCGGGGCCAACTCCGGCATCGGCATCTCACTGGGTGACGACTGCGTCGTCGAGGCCGGGCTGTACGTGACGGCCGGAACCAAGGTCACCTTCGCCGACGGCGGCGTGGTGAAGGCCAAGGAGCTGTCCGGCAGGTCGGGCCTGCTGCTGCGCCGCAACTCGACCACCGGCGCGGTCGAGGCCGTGTCCAGGGGTGGTGCCGGGATCGAGCTCAACGCCGAACTGCACGCCAACGACTGACCGCGGCACCCTGAGATGTCCCTGAGTCGGCCCTGAACTTGGCCGTCCGCCCTGGGATTCCAGGGCGGACGGCTCGTACGGTGAAGACATGGCACGCATTCTTCTGATCGCAGCGCTCGTCGTCGTCGGCTTCATCGTCCTGGGGTCGGTGATCGGTTTGATCTTCAGTGCGCTCAAGTGGCTCCTGATCATCGGAGCCATCGCACTGATCGTCTCCGTCGTCTTCAAGATCACCCGCTCGAGCGGCAGCCGCTCCGGATATTCCGGGCACTGACCGGCCGTACGTCCCGCCCGGCCGGCCGGGATCGATCTCCGCGTCGGCCGGCGCACTCCCGGCCGTCAGCGGGCCGTCGAGCCGGAAGAGCGGGAGAAGCCGGAGAAGCCGCAAAGCCGGAAAAAAAGGGGCGGGCCCCGCCGTCGGAGGACGGCAGGGCCCGCTGCTGGGAGAATCGGTCACTCGGTGACTCTGTGACGGCGATCTCGCCGGTGTGCCTCGGTCTTACGAAAGGGGCGGGTAGGCGTTCGCCATCAGCTCACGGAACTGGGCGGAGAACCAGTGGCCCGAGACCGGGGCGTCGGGCAGGGCACCGCTCGCGTTGTTGCCGTTGCGGTCGTTGCCACCGTAGGTCGGGTCGCACATCCGGTCGAAGCCCTTGCCCTCGTTGTTCGGGATCTCGGAGCTCGAGCCGTCGGACTCACCCGGAGGCTTGACCCAGACGTAGGCGTCGATGCCCGGCTCGGGGTTCGCCTTCGGCCGCTCGCCGAGGCCGGCGCCGGCCTGGTTGCACCAGTTGCCGGCGTGGATCCGGCGGTCGATGCGCGACTCGTTGACGAAGGTGTTGACGTCGGTGGACGTGCTCGGCCCGGCCGGACGGGCCGTACCACCCCAGCCGTTACGGGAGGTGTCGATCAGCATGCCGATCTTCGACGAGAAGCCCTTCTGGATGAGCTGGTTCCGGAACGCCTGGGCGAAGGTCAGCTCGTCCACGTAGTAGTTCCAGTCGACCCACCGCGACTGACGGACCGTGGTGCCGTTGACCGTGGTGTTGATGTTGAAGTACGGCTCCTTCAGCGCCGAGTAGTTGGCGGTGTTGGTGATGAAGCCGTCGACGCTGTTGAAGCCGGCGGTGGTGCCGCGGACGGTCTCGGCGAACAGGTCGGCGGTCGGACCGAAGTTGGTGTCCCAGCCGATCCAGCCGTGGTGCGCCGCGTCAACGTAGTTGTACACGTTGGGGATGGCGTGCAGCTTGTTCAGCGCGTACCGCACACCGTCGACGTAGGCGCCGCTCGACTTGGCCTCGGCGCACTTCGCCAGGTTGGTGTTGGTGATGAGGTTCGGCAGCGAGTCGATCTCGACGATCGCGACGATGCGCAGGTTGCTGTACTTCGGGTCCGCCATGATGTCGGCGATCACGTCGATGTACTCGGTCTTGTACCGCTGGAGGCCGTTCTCGGCGATCAGCAGCTCACCGTTGGAGGCGAGGGCCGAGCAGTCGCGGTTCGGCAGGTTGTAGATCACGACCTGGATCGTGAGCGGCTTGCTGCCGTTGGCCGCGTCCTGCCTGACCGCCTCGTCCAGGTGGTCGCGCAGGCCCTTGCTGTTGTTGCCGGCGGAGCCGGAGGTGATCGCGGCGATGCGGTCCAGCCAGACCGCCGTGGACTCGTTGGCCACCCGCGAGCCACCGGGCTCAGAGGCGGCGCTGGCCGACCAGTCCGGGTTCACATAACCGTCGGCCCCGGCGTACGGGTTGTCCACGTGCTCGCCGGGCTGCGGCGTCGGCGTGGGAGTCGGCGTCGGCGTCGGCGTCGGGGTGGGCGTAGGAGTAGGCGTCGGCGTCGGCGTCGGCGTGGGAGTCGGCGTCGGCGTCGGGGTGGGGGTCGGCGTGGGAGTCGGCGTCGGCGTCGTGCCGTTGCAGGAGACCCCGTTGATCTTGAAGTCGGTCGGCTTCGGGTTGCTGCCGCTCCAGGTGCCGTTGAAGCCGATGCTCGTCGAGGTGCCGCTGCCGAGCGACTTGTTCCAGTCCATGGCCGTCGCGGTCACGTTGCTGCCGGACTGGCTCCAGTTGGCCGACCAGCCCTGCGCGACCCGCTGACCGCTGTTGGGGAAGGTGAACGTGAGCGTCCACCCGTTGACCGGGTCGCCCAGGTTCTGGATCGAGAGGTTGACGGACATGCCGCCCTGCCACTCGCTCTGGTCGTAGGTGACTTTGCACGAGACCGCGGCGCTCGCCGATGTGGCGGCGGCCACGGCCATCGTGGAGCCCATCGCGGCCACGGTCGCCGCGATCGCTCCGCGGCGCACCATGGAGCGCATGGCTCCGAGTCGGGGGGTGGATCTCATTGCGTAGGTCCTCCTGGCGATCATCAATGCGCTTGGGAGCGCTCCCACAGACCATAGGCACGCCACTGACGCCCGTACAGCACCCAGATACGCGGACCCCGGGCCCGGCCGTCGTTCCAATGACGACGAGCGGGCTCCCTAGCTGGTCATCCGCCCTCTCACCACGGTGGAGAAGACCCCGGCGACCCCTGAAAGTTTCACCGAATCCCCTTCGGAAAGCCCCGGAATCACGCCCTCGCCAGTCCATCGGCGGCGACACACCCCCTCCCGCCACCCCCCGCGCGTGATCTTGCGAATTCTCGCAGGCACCCCCTCCCACCTGCGCGATCACCAACCCTGATCTTGCAGAAATTCGCACACGGCGCCGCCGACCAGGAAGAACACCAACGCCGATGTTGCACTACAAGATCGCGGATGGCGAAGCCGCGGGTCGGCCGCCTACCGTGCGAGCTTCTACAAGATCACGAATCACATCTTCGCAGGTCACCGGGCACGGCTGCGAGAATTCGCAAGATCACCGCCATTGAGGGGGGATCGCCGCCGCCAAGCGGGATCCGTCAGACGGGATCCGTCAAGCGAGATCCGTAAGGCGAGATCCGTAAGGCGAGAGCGTCAAGCGAGATCGTCGCCTTTAAGGGAGGGGTGATGGAGATCGTGATCGGCTATCTGATAAGTGCTGGATGTTGGATTTTGTGACGTTTTGCCAGAGCCATCTCGATCTGATGCTCCACGATCAGGGCACGTTCATGATCCCCTCGCGCGAAGCTCGCCGACGCCATGTCGCGGACCACCCGGAGTACGGCCTCGGCGACGTCCTGGAGATGCGTTTCCCATGACCAGATCTCACTGAGCGGATCGAGGCCGAGGACATTCAGCATGGCCCGTACGGAACGACATTTCCTGACCGCTCTCATATGGTCGCCGGCCCCCAGCGCGGCGTTCCCCTCGCCGACGGCCGCGTGCACGGCCGACAGCGCGGCCGGCACGTTGAGATCGTTGTCCATCGCCGCGGTGAACTGGGACGGAAGCTCGTGATCGGCGTCGGCGCCCACCCGCAGCACGAACCGCTCGACCCTCCGATAGGCCGCGGCGGCCTCCTCCAGGGCGGCGAGGGAGAATTCCACCGGCGATCGGTAATGGGCGGCACCGAGGTAATAGCGGAGTTCCACGGGCCGGATCCGGTCGAGCAGCGGCGGCACGGCCAGCGGATTGCGCACGTGCTTGCGTATCTTCTCGCCCCGATGGGTGACCGGTCCGTTGTGCAGCCAGAAACGCGCGAAAGAGTCGCCCGCGGCCCGCGACTGGGCCATCTCATTCTCATGGTGTGGAAAAATCAGATTCGCTCCGCCGCCGTGGATGTCGAACTCCTCACCCAGATACCTACGGGCCATGGCGGAACACTCCAGATGCCATCCCGGCCGTCCTTCGCCCCACGGCGAGTGCCAGAACGGCTCCCCCGGCCTGACCCGCTTCCACAGCGCGAAATCACGCGGATCGATTTTCCCCCGCTCGTTTTCCTCGGTTATTCTCATGTGCTGCGCCCGCTGCCGGGAAAGCGATCCGTAGTCCGGATAGGAGCCGACCGAGAAATACACGTCGCCGTCGTGCTCGTAGGCGTGCCCGGCGTCGGCCAGCTGCTCGATCATCTCGATCATCTCGGGGATGTGGCCGGTCGCACGGGGCTCCACCGTGGGTGGAAGACAGCCGAGCGCCGCGTAGACCTGCGCGAACGTCCGATGCACCGGGTCGGTGACCCGCCACCACGGGATGCCCTCGGAAAGGGACCTTCCGATGATCTTGTCTTCGATGTCGGTGACGTTCCGGCAGAGCACGACGTCATATCCGCGGTGTTTCAGCCACCGGTGCAGGATGTCGAAGCTCACCTGCGACCTGATCTGCCCCACATGCGGCGGAACGACGACGGTGGGGCCGCAGAGATAAATCGAAACCGTTCCGGGAATTCGAGGGGCGAAATCACGGACGGCGCGACGGTGCGTATCGTAAAGGCGAAGACCCACCCATCCGAGGGTAGGCCCAAAATCCGCCGGCTGTCGACACCGCGCGCGCCAGGCGTGTCCAGTCCCGGGTAAATGCCGTTTGCCCGGGCGTGGAATATCGCGAACCCTCGGCTACCGCCGTATGACGTGCAGGACGCTGGCGATCCGCTCGGCCGCCGTGACGACGTCCGAGGCGTGCCCGATCCGTCCGGCCCACGACAGCCAGTACCACCACTCGCCGTCGGTCTCGTCGGACGCCAGCACGTCCTCGGCCATCGAGGGTTCCATCGGGTTGATCACACGCAGGCTCGGGTGGCGTCCGTTGGGGGCCGTCAGGCGCACCTGGAACGAGTGGGCCTCGAGCTGGGCCGCGAGCCGTTGCAGGTGATCGAGCGCCTCAGCGGGATCCGTGTGCACGGCCTCGTCCAACACGGCGTCTTCCAACACGCTGTCCTCCAGAGGAGATGTCGGGACCCGTCATCGGTCAGGGTGGACCCATGCCGTCCGGCGGGGCAATCGCGGCCGCCCCGCGAAACCGTGTGACAACCAGGGAATTCGTCGGCATTCCGTGGAACATCCACGGATCAGCGGCCACGAAGCCGTAACAGTCGATGGGGATCCGGTGCATGCCGGTTTACCTTGGGGGAACAACCGTAAAGGTGAGCCCGCGCAGCGGGGAGACCACTTCGAGGGCCTGCTAGGGGGGCGCTGTATGGCCCGTGGAGAGCACTCACCGGCGTGCGCCCGCCGCTGGCGTGAGCAGGCCGGGGCACGGCAGTGGACGCTCTGGCAGACCGCCCAGGCGATCCACGGATGCTGTGGAGCGAGCCTGCTCAAGGCCCACCGGCTGGCCCGGGGCTGGTCGGCCAGGCAGGCGATCGAGGAGCTGGAGTCGCTCTGCGAGCAGGAGTCGCTGGGCCTGCCCCGCGCCAGCATCGACCTCCTGAACGCCTGGGAGAACAACCGGGCCCGTCCCCGCCCGCAGACCATCGAACTGCTCGCCCGCCTCTACCGGGCCAACGCCGTACGGCTCGGCCTGGCCGGCGACTACTGCGAGGACCCCGGCGGGCCGCGCGTCATCGTCGTGAGCCACGCCAGGGCCGACGACCCGACGCGTCTGGACGAGCTCATGTCCGACGACGTCGAGCGCCGGGCGCTGTTCCACCAGGCCATGTTGCTCGGCACGCCGGACGGCCGCTTCTTCGCCGAGGTCGAGGGCACCCGGCACGATCTCGACCGTACGCTCGCCGCCGGCTCGGTGACCGAGGACCAGCTCGACCGGCTGGACGAGCAGGTGCTGCGCTACCGCAGGGAATACATGATCACCCCGCCGCTGCCGATGCTCTGCCGGGTCATGCTCGAGCTCTCCGACGTACGCAGGCTGAGCGCGGCGCGGCAGCCGTTCTCCGTGCAGCGCCGTCTGCTGACCGCCACCACGATGCTGTCGCTGCTGACCGCCGACGCGCTGATGAAGCTCGGCGACACCCGTCAGGCACACGCCTGGTACGGCACCGCCCGCGCGGCCTCGGACGACATGGGAGACCTGCGGCTGCGTGCGCTGGTGCGGGCGCAGCAGACCATGCTGCTCTACTACTACGGGGACCTCGGCGAGACGGTGCGCCTGGCCCGCGAGGCGCGCATGCTGGCGGGTTCCGCACCCAGCTCGCCCGCGGCGCTCGCCGCGGCGGCCGAGGCACGCGCGCTGGCGCGCATGGGCGACGGCAAGGCGGCCAGGACCGCGCTCGCGGAGGCCGAACAGATCTTCGCCCGCATGCGCGGCCTCAGCCAGGACGATCTGGCCTTCGTCTTCACCGAGAAGCGGATGACGTTCTACCGGACCGGAACGCTCATCGAGCTGGGCGACGCCCAGCAGATCCAGGGCATCGACGCCTATCCGCCCGGCTTCCACACGATCGATCCCGCCCTGATCCTGCTCGATCAGGCGTCCCACCTGGCCCGGCAGGGCGACCAGGAGGAGGCGTGCCGGATCGCGGCGCAGGCTCTCGGGCAGGTGCCGGCCGAGCACCGCACCTCGATCGTGGTCAGCCGGGCCACGGCCCTGCTGTCCGAGGTCGACCCCGATCTGCCCGCCGTACGGCACCTGCGCACGGTGCTGGCGGAGTCGTCTCTCAAACCGCCCCTGGACGCCCGACTGTGAGCCGGGGCGTGGTGCGGGCGAGGAGGCCGGCGGCGGACGACTGTCCGCTCGCCGACGAGGCGTCCGAGGTGCTCCGGGACGTGTGCGAACGGCTCGGCCTCGACGCGACGGGGGCCCGGCTACTGCGGCTGCGCAGCAACGCGGTGTTCAAACTGCGCGCCGACATGGTCGTACGGATCACGACCGACCCCGACGCGGTGACCCGGCTGCCCGTGGTGCTGGCCGTCGCGCGCTGGCTCGCCGACCGGGGGTTTCCCGCGGTACGACCCGTCGACGAGATCCCCGGCCAGCCGATCGTGCACGACGGGCGGACCGTCACCTTCTGGCGGTACGTCCGGTCCACCGGACGGCCGACCACCAGGCAGCTCGGCCGGGTGCTGCGCAGCCTGCACGGCGAGCCGGTGCCGCCGATGGCGCTGCGGCGGCTCACCGATCCGCTCGCCGAGGTGCGGCACGCGGTGGAGCATGCGGTCGAGCCCGGCGCCGGAGTGCTCACCAGTGACCAGCGGGCCTGGCTGCGCGATCGCATCGAGGAGCTCACCGGCCGGTGGCTGGATCTGGACACCGGCTCGCCGGTCCTCCTGCACGGCGACGCCTGGATCGACAACCTGCTCCGTCTTCACGACGGGGACGTCATGCTGTGCGACTGGGACGGCGTGGCCGTCGGGCCGCGCGAGTGGGACCTCGTGCACACCTACCACGGTCAGCGCCGGTTCGGGCTGTCCGCCTCCGACGTGGACGACTTCGCCCGCGCGTACGGCTCCGACCTGAGGCTGTGGCCCGGCTACAGCACGCTGATGGAGGTCAGGGACATGTACGCGGTGGGCATCCACATCCGCAACGCGGTCGGCGACCCGTTCTCACGGCAGGAGCTGCCCCGGCGCCTCGACTCGCTGACCCGCGGCGACGGGCACGCGAGGTGGTACATGGCGGCGCCCGCATAGTGCCCGATGTTCGGGGGTACGTTTCGGGACGGCTGCGCGGAAGTGTCGCAGTTGTCATTACAAGAACAGGTATTTCTCGCGATTAAGCGCACTCGGGAGGGTTTGCCGGCAGCGGGCATGCATGCTTCCTGGTGACGTGGTGAGGCTCCCGAAAAGGAGAAGCAGTTGTCTGAAGGCACCGTCAAGTGGTTCAACGCCGAAAAGGGCTTCGGATTCATCGCTCCGGACGACGGTACCGCTGACGTGTTCGTCCACTACTCGGCGATCAACGCGAACGGTTACCGCAGCCTGGACCAGAACCAGCGGGTCAGCTACGTGACCGTGCAGGGCGCCAAGGGGCCGCAGGCCGAGCAGGTCACGCCGCTCTAACGATCGCCTCAGCGTCTCGGAGATCACGGGCCCCGCGCCGTATCCGTCAGGACGGCGCGGGCCCGGCACCACTCGGGACGTTCCCCACCGAAGCCTTTCCCGCCGGGAGATTTCCCGTCGGGACCTTCATTTCACCGCACGTCCGGCCCGGTAGGTTTTACGCGGCCTTTACCGGGCAGCCGGAAGGCTCATGAGGCTGAGTCTGACTTCGGATGTGTGGTGGAAGAACGCGGTCATCTACTGCCTCGACATCGAGACGTACGCGGACGGCGACGGCGACGGAATCGGCGACTTCCGCGGCGCCATGCAGCGCATCGACCATCTCGACCGAATGGGCGTCACGTGCATATGGCTGATGCCGTTCTTCCCCACCCCCGACCGCGACGACGGCTATGACATCACCGACTTCTACAGCGTGGATCCGCGGCTCGGCACGCTGGGCGATTTCGCCGAGTTCATGCGCGTCGCCAGAGACCGCGGCATCCGCGTGATCGCCGATCTCGTCGTCAACCACACCTCCGACGAACATCCCTGGTTCAGGGAGGCCCGCTCCAGCAGGGAGTCCCGCTATCGCGACTGGTACATCTGGTCGGACCGGCCGGAACCGGACGATCCCGGCGGCATCGTGTTCCCGGACCAGGAGACCAGCCTGTGGGAGTACGACGAGACGACCGATCAGTACTACTTCCACCGCTTCTACCGTTTTCAGCCCGATCTCAACACCGCCAATCCCGAGGTGCAGGACGAGATCGCCAGGATTCTCGGGTTCTGGATGGAGCTCGGCCTGTCGGGGTTCCGCGTCGACGCCGTGCCGTACCTGCTGGAGCAGGTCGTCGAGCACGACGAGGACAAACTGCCCGACCCGCACGAGTTCTTCAACTGCCTGCGCGCGTTCCTGAACCGCAGGGACGGCAGCGCCGCGTTGCTGGGCGAGGTCAACCTGCCCTACGACGACCTGGTCAAGTATTTCGGGAACGATCTCGGCAACGAGATCACCATGTGCTTCGACTTCATCGGGATGCAGCGGATGTACCTGTCGCTCGCGCGCAAGGACGCCCGCCCGCTCATCGACGCCCTGCGGGAGCGCCCCCGGCCGCCGAAGGACTGCCAGTGGGCGACGTTCGTACGCAACCACGACGAGCTCACGCTGGACAAGCTCAGCTCTTCCGAACGCGAGGAGGTCTTCGCCGCTTTCGGCCCGGAGGAGCACATGCGGTTGTTCGGCCGGGGCCTGCGCCGTCGCCTGCCCACGATGCTCGGCGGCGACATGGACCGGATCAAGATGGTGTACAGCCTGCTGTTCTCACTGCCCGGCACACCGGTCCTCTTCTACGGTGAGGAGATCGGCATGGGAGAGAACCTGGAGCTGGACGGACGCCAGGCCGTGCGCACGCCCATGCAGTGGACCCCGGGCCGCAACGGCGGCTTCAGCGAGGCCGATCCGGCGAAGATCAGCGGTGTCGTGCGCGGGGAGTACGGCCCGGAGCGGGTCAACGTGAGCGCCCAGCACCGCGACCCCGACTCGCTGCTGGCGTGGATCACCCGGCTCGTCCACACCTACCGCGACACCCCCGAGCTCGCCTGGGGCGACTGCACCGTGCTGCGACCGACCGGGCCGGAACCGGGGGCCGAGTCGGTGCTCGCGCACCGAGTCGACTGCGGCGGCGACACCATCGTCGCCGTGCACAACTTCAGCGACGTACCGACCGAGGTCGAGCTCACCCTCGACGGGCTCGACTCGTCGAAGGTGCTGACCGACCTGTTGGTGGACGGGACGATCGAGATCTCCGACGAGGGCCGGGTCGGGTTCAAGCTCGGCAGGTACGGCTGCCGCTGGTTCCGGGCCTCCACCCCCGAGACGGCCCCGGCCGATTCCGGAGACGAGCCCTGGGCGAGGTGACCCGTCTCCCTAAGGGACGGGTCAGGGAGGAGTCCGGTCGATCTCCGATGGGCCGGCCGCATCCGCACGGCCACAGTGATGAGGCATGAGGATGCTGCTGGGGAATGCCGCGATCGGAGGCGGCCTGGCCGGAATGGCGGTGCTGCACCTGATGTCGGGGCTGGACCCGCTCCAGGGCATGATCAGCGCGTACGTCTTCGCGCCGTACGGCTGGTTGCTGCCGGTCTCACTCACGCTGATCGCGGTCGGCTCGGCGGTGCTCGCCGTACGGCTGGCCGGCCTGCACCCCACCCCGCTGGGCCGGGGGGCCGCGCTCCTGATCGGGTTGTGGAGCTGCTGCCTGCTGCTGGTCGCCGGGTTTCCCACGGATCGCCCCGGAGTGTCGTTGTCGCTCTCCGGGGGGATCCACAGATATGCGGCGTTCGTGGCCTTCCTCAGCGTCCCGATCGCCGGGCTGATCGTCGCCGGGATGACCGGCTCGCGGCTCCACGCGTCCGTCCTGCGATGGCTGAGCATGGCCGCGCTCGGCTCGCTCGTGCTCGTGGCCGTGCCGTACGTCATCAGAGCGCTGGGCATCGACCCGGGGGCCGTGCCCGCCGGGCTCACCCAGCGGCTGACCGTCGTCACCGAGGTGGCCGCCCTGATCGTGATGCCGCTGCGCCGGCCCGCGCCACGCCCCTCCCCCGGCCGTGATCTCGTCACGGCCCGGGAGAGGCGATCCGGAGGGTCAGATCAGGCCGAGCGCACTGACCGCGTCGCGCTCCTCCACCAGCTCGTTCACCGAGGCGTCGATCCGCTGCCGGGAGAACGCGTCGATCTCCAGCCCCTGGACGATCTCCCAGCGGCCGTTCACGGAGACCACCGGGAACGAGGAGATGAGACCCTCGGGAACGCCGTACGAGCCGTCCGAAGGAACGGCGGCGGAGGTCCAGTCGCCCTCGGGCGTGCCGGTGACCCAGTCGTGGACGTGGTCGATGGCCGCGTTCGCCGCTGACGCGGCCGAGGAGGCGCCCCGGGCCTCGATGATCGCCGCGCCGCGCTTGGCCACGGTCGGGATGAAGGTGTCGCGCAGCCACTCCTCCTCGACCTGCTCGGCCGCGATCTTTCCGCCGACCTCGGCGTGGAAGAGGTCCGGGTACTGCGTGGCCGAGTGGTTGCCCCAGATCGTCATCTTCTTGATCTCGGTCACCGGAACGCGCAGCTTGGCGGCGAGCTGAGAGAGGGCGCGGTTGTGGTCGAGACGGGTCATCGCGGTGAAACGCTCGGCCGGGACGTCCGGCGCCGCCGACCGGGCGATGAGCGCGTTGGTGTTGGCGGGATTGCCCACCACGAGCACGCGGATGTCGTCGGCGGCGTGGTCGTTGATCGCCTTGCCCTGCGGGCCGAAGATGCCGCCGTTGGCCTCGAGGAGGTCGCCGCGCTCCATGCCCTTGGTCCGGGGGCGCGCGCCGACGAGCAGCGCCACGTTGGCGCCGTCGAAGGCCTTCGCCGGGTCATCTGAGATCTCGATGCCCTGTAGCAGCGGGAATGCGCAGTCGTCGAGCTCCATCGCGGTGCCCTCCGCCGCCTTGACGGCCTGCGGGATCTCCAGGAGGCTCAGCTTCACGGGGGTGTCCGCCCCCAGGAGCTGACCCGAGGCGATGCGGAAGAGCAGCGCGTAACCGATCTGGCCGGCCGCGCCGGTGACGGTCACTTTGACGGTCATGACGATTCCCCATTCGCGATTTGTGTGTCTCACGGATGTTATCCGGCCACGATGATCCTCCCTTGGCCAGGTGCCGTCCCGGACGGCGGTGACACGCGGAGAGCTCACCGCGAGAAGAAGAACTGACCGGAGGAGGGTAAGGGCGCCGGTTTCTTGGGAATCATGATGACACCGGATGAGGGGCACTCGACGGAAGGAGGGGCCCAGTTGAAGAAGGTGCGGATTGTGTCGCGACCGCGGCCACCCAGAACCCCCCAGTCCCTCGACCTGCGCACCCCTTCGGGGCGCGTTCTCCCGTTCTGACCGATCAGGCCCGCGCCAGCTCGTAGCAGCGGGCGAAACCCTCGAGCACGGACGTCCACGAGCAGTTCACCGGCTCGGTCTCCCGGTTGTGCTCGGCGATCGAGCGACGCAGCTCGTGATCGCCGGCGAGCCGGGCGACCGCCGCGACCAGTTCGTCGAACGTGCGCCCCAGCAGGCCCTCCTTGCCGGGGCCGACGAAGTCGGCGACGCCGCTCTGGGCCCGGGCGACCACGGGGACACCCGCCGCCCGGGCCTCCAGCGCGGCCAGCCCGAACGACTCACGCGGCGCCGGGGCCACGAAGACGTCGGCCGAGGCGAGCAGTCCCTTGATCTGTTCCCGGCTGAACCGGCCGGGCAGCGACACCCAGTCGAGGCGCCGGGCCGCCAGGTAACGTTCCATCCGGCCGCGCGCCGGGCCGTCGCCGACGATCGTGGCCCGCAGCGCGATCTGGCCGGGCACCCGCGCGCGTACGGCCTCGAGCAGCTTGAGCAGCCGCAGCGGCTGCTTGCGCGGCGCGAGCCTGCCGACGGCCACGACGTGCACACCGTCCGCATGAACGCCGTCCGTACGAACGCCGTCCGCATGAACGCCGTCCGCATGAACGCCGTCCGTACGAACGCCGTCCAGTCCGACGGCCGGCGGCTCGTCGCGCGGGCGCCAGTCGGAGACGTCCAGGCCGTTCGACACCACCTGCACCGGGACCCGTAGGCCGGCCACCGCCCGGATCGGGCGCGCGGCGGCCTCGCTGACGGCGGTCGCGACCAGGCCCCAGCGCCGCCAGTCGAACACCCCCTGCAGCGCCCGGTAGACCCCGCGCGTGACGGGATCCCACATGCTGTGCACGGTGACCACGACGGGCAGGCCGGCCCGTACGGCGGCGCGCACCCCCATCCAGGCGAACGGGGAGACCGCTCCGGTGTGCACGTGGACCACGTCGGGCCGCCGGGAGGTCATGAGCCGCATCAGGTGGCCCGTGCCGCGCGGGTGCACCGGAAGGTCGAACGGGAGACGGGCCACCACCCGATGCACACCGGGGAGTGCCGCTCCCGGCGTCGCCGTCGCCACCTCGACCGCGTGACCCGCCTCGCGCTGCGCCCTGACGAGGTCGGCGACCTGCACCTCTATGCCCCCGAGCCGGGGCAGGTAGCAGTCGCTGACGTGAAGAATCCTCACCGGCCAAGCCTGACAGAGTGTCCGGCCCCCATCAAACGCCCGCTCGACCGTCCAGGGCGGCACACGCCACGCGAACGACCCATGGGATCATGGGCGGACCAGTGAGTGGACGCGGGTGAGACGGATGACAATCTTCGGCGAGGCGCGATGAGCACCGCGGTGTTCTTCCACGCCCATCCCGACGACGAGGCGCTGCTGACGGCCGGGACCATGGCGATGCTGGCGCACGAGGGACACCGGGTCGTGCTCGTCGTGGCGACGGCAGGCGAGCGGGGCCTCGCCGACCTCCCGCACGGCGACGAGCTGGGCCGGGCCCGGATGGACGAGCTGCACGCCTCGGCAGCGGCCCTCGGCTGCGCCCGGGTGGTGCAGCTCGGCTACGGCGACTCGGGCCTGGCGATCGACGGCGGCGTGGCCGAGGACCGGCCGGACAACGCGTTCATAGACGCCGACATCGAGGAGGCGGCGCAGCGGCTCGCCGCAGTGCTCAAGGAGGAGACCGCCGACCTGGTGACGATCTACGACCCGGCCGGGGGGTACGGCCACCCGGACCACGTCCAGGTGTACCGGGTCGGCACCCGGGCCGCCGAGATCGCCGGGACGCCCATCGTCCTCGAGGCCACGGTGAACCGCGACCTGTTGCTCAAGGGCATCCGGCTGGCGGCCCGCTTCCATCCTTCGCTCGACGTCAGGAGCTTCGAGCGCGCCTACTCTCCCGGCGACGCGATCACCCACCGGGTGAACGTGCGCAGGCATGCCAGGGCCAAGCGGGCGGCCATGGCCGCGCACGGCACGCAGGCGACCGGCGGCGACGGCGAGCGCACCCTCGGCGCCATGCTGAAGATCCCCCATCCCCTCTACCGGTTCGTCTTCGGCACGGAGTGGTACGTCCGCCGGGGCCTGCCCCGCGGCACCCGTCTGCGGCATCCGTTCGACAATCCGTAGGAGGCCGTGATCCTCCGCGAGGAGGAGCCCACGGCTCGGGCGCACCCGGCAGACTGGCTGGGGAGCGTTCGATGACGGCGACGGGGGAAATCGCGGGTGAACAGGAAGTGGCTGCAGATCACGCTGTCCGCGGTCTCGCTCGCGCTGGCCGTCGCGCTCGTGGTCTATCTCCCGCAGATCGTCCACGCGCTGACCGGGGCCGAGGTGAGCTGGCGTGAGATCGGCCATGAGTTCGCCAGGATGAGCCTGCCGGCCGTCGCGCTGATGGCCGTGCTGTGGCTGGCCAGCCTCTGGGCGTACACGTTCGTGATGACCTCGGCGCTGCCCGGCCTCACCCATCTGCAGGCGCTGACGCTCAACGCGGCGGGCAGCGCGGTCAGCAACCTGCTGCCGTTCGGCGGCGCCGCCGGAGTGGCGCTGACGTTCGGCATGACGCGCGGCTGGGGCTTCGCCAACCGGCCCATCGTCGTCTACACCCTCGTCACCGGCATCTGGAACACGCTGTTCCGCTTCATCCTGCCCGCGGTCGGCATCGTGTGCCTGCTGATCGCCGGCAAGGCGCCCAACCCCACCGTCGCACAGGCCGGGTGGGCCGGCGCGATCTCGATTCTCGTCCTCGTCGCCGTCGTGGCCGTGGCGCTCTACTGGGACCGGGCGGCGGCCCTCCTCGGCGGCGCGCTCGACGCGCTGGTACGGCTCCTGCCCCGGCGCGTCCGGCCGGGCGAGCACGCGGTGTCGGCGGCGATCGAGCGGCTGCGCCACGACACGGCCGGGATCATCCATCGGCGGTGGCCGGGACTGTCCCTCGGGATGGTCGCGTTCCTCGGCCTGCAGTGCCTGATCATGGCCTGCTGCCTCGTCGTCACCGGGTCCTATCCGGGCCCGGCCGAGACCGTCGCGGTCTTCGCGCTCAGCCGGGTGCTCACCACCGCGCTCGTCACCCCCAGCGGCGCGGGGATCATGGAGGGCGGCGTGGCCGCCCTGCTGGTCGGCGCGTTCGGCCAGCCCGCGAGCGGGGCCACGGCCGCCGCCGTGCTGTTCGGCTTCTGGACGTACACGATCGAGATCCCGTGGGGCGGTCTCGCGCTCGGCGGCTGGGCGCTGCTGCGCAGGCGCGACGGCAACCGCGCCGCGGCGGCATCGGCGGCATCCGGGGAGTGGAGCGGGAGCGGACGAGGACCGGAGGTTCCGCCCCGCGCGACTCCCTAAGATCGCAGCGTGAAGACAGCCCGACCGCGCCGGCGAAACGCTTGTCTCCGATTCGTGGGCGCGCATACCGTTGCGCCTGATATGAATCGGCGGTCGGTTGCCGATGAGCGCGTTGTGAGACATGGATTGGGCGGCGGCCAATGAGCTCGGTGGCGTTCCGGGTTCTCGGGCCCGTTGGAGCGCATGACGGCGCCGGCGAGCTCGACCTCGGCGGGTTACGGCAGCGTGCCGTGCTCGCCCGCCTGCTGGTGGCGCGCGGCCAGGTCGTCCCGGTCGACACCCTGCTGTTCGACCTGTGGAACGACGACGCGGGCAGGGGCGCGCAGTCGGGGCTGCAGGTCTACATCTCCCGGCTGCGCCGCATCCTGGAGCCGAACCGGCCGCGCGGCGGACCGGGCCGGCTGCTCGTGACCGTCGCCTCCGGCTATGCCCTGCGCGCCGCGCCCGAGCAGGTGGACGCGCTGCGCTTCGAGGCCGACGTCCGCTCGGCCGGGGAGCGGCTGGACGATCGCCCGCACGAGGCCAGGGCCATGCTGGGATCGTCGCTCGCGCTCTGGCAGGGCAAGCCGTACTCCGACTTCGCCGACCAGCCGTGGGCCGAGGCCGAGGTGGCGCGGCTGAGCGAGCTGCGCGTGGTCGCGCGGGAACGGCACGCCGACGCCGGCCTGCGGCTGGGGCTGCACGCGGAGACCGTGCCCGATCTGGAGGCGCTGACCACCGAGCACGCCCTGCGCGAGGAGGGCTGGCGGCTGCTCGCGCTCGGTCTGTACCGGTGCGGGCGGCAGGGCGACGCGCTGGCCGCGCTGCGCCGGGCCCGGGCGATCCTGTCCGAGGAGCTCGGCATCGATCCCGGGCCCGCGCTGCGGCGGCTGGAGTCGGACATCCTCTCCCAGGACCCGGGTCTCGACCTGACCCCACCCGCCCGGCGACCGGTGGAGGTCACCGCGGCCCCGCCACCACGGCAGGTGGTCGAGGCGGGAGCCGTACCACCCCTGCCGCCCGAGCCGTTCGTGGGGCGGGACGCCGAGCTGAACGCACTCGCGGCGGCGGCGCCGCGTGCGCGGGCGGGCCGGTTCACGGTCGCCGTGATCGGCGGCGACCCGGGCGCGGGGAAGAGCACCCTGGTGCGGCGGCTCGCCGAACGGCTGGAGGGCGAGGGGTGGACCTCGGCCACCGGCTCCTGCCCCGACAGCACCGCGACCCCGCCGGGCTGGGCCTGGGTCGAGGTGCTGCGCACGCTCGTCACGAGACGGGGCGCGGGAGAGTACGCCGCGCTGCTCGCGCCGCTGCTGGACGACACCGCCCCGGACAACGCGGGCGACGACGACGCCTCCGGTGGTTTCCGGCTGCACCGGGCGGTCGGCGGCTACCTGTCGGCGGCCACTCGGGAGGCGCCGCTGCTGATCCTCCTCGAAGACCTGCAGTGGGCGGACGACCAGACCCTGGCCCTGCTGCGCGCGCTGCCCAGCCTGCTCGCGGCCAGCCGGGTCCTGCTGGTGGTCACCTGCCGGGACGGCGAGCTGAACGCGCGGCAGCAGGACGTGCTCGCCGCGCTCGCCCGGCTGGATCCGGTACGGGTCGCCCTCGGCGGGCTGGACGACGCGGCGGTCGCCGCGCTGGTCCGCGCCACCTGCGTACGCGAGGTGGACGACGAGGTCGTCGGCGCCATCGTGGAGCGCGCGGGCGGCAACCCGTTCTTCGTCAAGGAGACGGCCCGCCTGTTCGAGGCCGAGGCGGACATCTCCGCCGTGCCGTCCGGGGTGCGCGAGGTGCTGCGGCGGCGGGTCGCCCGGCTGCCGGGGCGTGCGCAGCAGGTGCTGCTGCAGGCCGCCGTGATCGGCCGCGACGTCGACGTCGACGTGCTGGTCGACGTGTCGGGCGACGAGGACTCGGTGGTGGACGCGGTGGAGGCGGCGCTGCTCGCCGGGCTGGTGACCGAGCCCGGCCCCGGCCTGCTCAGGTTCGACCACGCTCTGATCAGGGACACGATCTACTCGGACGCCTCCCGGCTGCGCAGGTCGCGACTGCACGCCGCGGTGGCGTCGGTGATCGAGCAGCGCGACCCGAACGACGTGGCCGCGCTGGCTCATCACTACGACGCCGCGGGCTCGGCCGAGACCGCGGCGAAGGCGCAGCGGTACGCCGGTCTGGCGGCCGGTCAGGCGGAGCGCCGGTTCGCGCACCGGGAGGCCGCATCGCTGTGGCAGAAGGCCATCGCCGCCTTCGACCGCGCCCACCCTTCCGCCCGCCCCGGCCGCGGCCCGGTGAAGGAGCGGCTGGAGTTGCAGCTCAGGCTGATCAGGGCGCTGGCGCTGTGCGGCGACATGACGGCGGCCCGCGCCCACCGGCGGGAGGCGATGGAGGCGGCCCTGCCGCTCGGCGATCTGGAGCTGACCGCGCGGGTGGCGGCCGCGCTCGCGGTCCCGCACAAGGGCATCGCCCGGGATTTCACCCGGACCGCCTGGGAGATCGTGAACGTGACCGAGAGGGCACTGGAGGAACTGCCGCCGAGCGAGCAGGCGCTGCGGGCCAGCCTGCTCGCCACGCTGGCGCTGGAGCTCGAGGGATCGGCAACGGAGCGCGGCTATCAGGCGTCGCTGGAGGCCGAGGAGCTGGCGAGGTCGAGCGGTGACCCCGCCCTGCTGGCGACGGCGCTCAGCGGCAGGCTGCGCCAGTCGTACACGCTGACACAGGTCGACGAGCGCGAGACCATCGGCCGTGAACTGCTGCTGGTCGGCGCGGAGTCCGGGCAGATCGCGGTCCGGACGCTGGCCCACCTGGTGCTGCTGGAATGCGCGGCGGCCCGGGGCGACTTCGCCGAGGCCGACGAGCACCTCGCACAGGCCGAGCGGCTCGGCCGGCGCTACGACCTGCCCGCACCGGCCGCCGTGGGCGCGTGGTACGCCGGCCAGCGGCTGATGATCACCGGTGACTACGACGCGGCGGAGCGCGCCTACCGGAACGCGGCCCGGCTGACCGCGCGGGCCGGCATGCTCGAAGGCCGCCAGGACCTGCCGCTGATCGCCACGTTCTGCCTCCATCTGGTC
>BCRI01000115.1 GCA_001552515.1 Sphaerimonospora mesophila NBRC 14179 = JCM 3151 | reverse complement strand
AGTGGATGGACGGCACCGGGGGCACCACCCCGATCACCGTCCTGGACCGGACGTTCAACCTGACCCCGTTCGAGCTGTTCGCCGCGGGCGCGGCGGCGGGGATCGTCTTCATGATCGGTCTCGGCCTCGTCGGCGCGGGCCTGCGCCGTACCACTGCTCGGCATCGCCGCCGGCGTGAGGAACGGCGATCGGAACGCGAACGGCTGAACCGGCTGGAGTCCGAGAAGCGCGATCTGGAACGCCGGCTGCGGAACATCAGGACGGCCCCCGAGGACGCGCCGCGCCCTGCTTCCGAGAGCCCCGCGACCGCCGACCGCCTGGTGGCGGACGGCTCCCGAGCGGACGGCTCCCGGGCGGCCGACGATCGCGCCGGCGCGCGGCGTTGACGGACCGGCGCCGGCTCACATCGAGCGGCCGACTCCGCAGAGGAACCAGGTCGGCGTGGCCCGTCCGGCGGACCCGGCCAGGGGCTCCTGGTCGGGGCGCCACTCGTCCTCCCGTACGAGACCCGGTTCGACGAGCTCGAACCCGTCGAACATCCCCAGGATCCGCTCCCGGCTTCTGAGCGTCACGCTCATGTTGGCGTCGCGGTAGACCTCGGCCGCCTGATGCGCGGTGTCGGGCCGCTCCTCCGCGGTCACGTGCGACAGCACCAGATAGCTCCCGCGTGGTACGGCATCGCGCAGCCTGCCGATGAGATCGTCGGGTTTGTCGCTGTCGGAGATGAAGTGCAGCACGGCGACCAGCAGGATCGCGACGGGCTCGGTGAAGTCGATCAGTGAGTTCAGTTCGGGGTCGTCGAGGATGGCCTCCGGATCCCGCAGATCGCCCTGCACGGCGATGGTGTTGGTCGTGCTGGACAGCAGGGCCCTGGCGTGGCTGAGCACCACGGGATCGTTGTCCACGTAGGCGACCTGGGTTCCGGGGTCCACCTCCGCCGCGACCTCGTGGACGTTGCCCTGGGTGGGCAGGCCCGCGCCGATGTCGACGAACTGCCGGATGCCGGCCTCGGCGACCAGATAGCGGACGGCTCTGCGCAGGAACGCGCGGTTCTGCCTCGCCAGCTCGCGGGCCTCGGGTGCGATGGTCAGAACGCGCTCGGCGGCCTCCCGATCGGTTGGAAAGTTGTCCTTGCCCCCAAGGAAGTAGTTGTACATGCGGGCGGCGTTCGGGATGTGCGAGTCGATGCCCGTGGGCACCGCTGCGTCCTCGGCCAAGCGCCGTCTCCTCTCACTGAATCGAGAGATCCTCCTACCGCGAGCATATGGGCCGATGACAGCCAATCAAGAGATTTCAGACCGAATGAGTCGTTCTCGCTCCCGTTCCGGCCCGTGCCGACGACCGAGGACGCGGCTCGGCCACGTGTACGGGATGGGCCAGCACCGAGTGATGGCAGTAGCCGAGGGCGTTCCAGGGGGTCTGCTCCGGCTGGGTGCGCCCCTGGTCGTCGGTGGCCCGGACCCGGATCACGTGATCACCGGGTTGGGCGTCCCAGCGGAACTGCCAGCGCACCCAGACACCCGGCTCCCGTCGGGTGTCGACGTCGGCGGCGTGCCAGGGGCCGTCGTCGACGCGGTAGTGCACCGCGTCGACGAGGTGCTCGCCGGCGAACGCCCGCCCCCGCACGATGTTCCGCCCCGGGGACAGCTGGGCGGGCCAGGGCAGCTCCACCAGGCTCGCGACCGGGATGCCGGTGATCGGGACGCCCGGCGCCGGACGGCCGGTGAGAGGGTCGCCCGCGATGAGGACGTAGTCGTCGGTGTTCCACGGGACCCGGAGCCGCCTCGTGGACACCTCGATCCGGCCCACCCACTTGATGCTCGCGGCACCGAGCCAGCCGGAGACCACGACGCGGGCCGGATGGCCGTGATCGGCCGGCAGCACCTCGCCGTTCATGGCGAGCGCGAGCAGGGTGTCGGGCGCCAGCGCCTTGGCGAGCGGCATCGGGCGGCGGGCGCGCACCTCGTCGAGGCCCTCCGGCATGACCTCGCACGCGTCGTCGGTGACGCCGGCCGCCTCCAGCAGGTCGCGCAGCCGGACCCCGGTCCACTCGGCCGTGCCGATCGCGCCGCGCTCCCACGAGACGCCCTCGAAACCACAGCCGTGCTCCGCGCCGAACAGGCGTCGCCGGTTCCCCGCGCACTCGATCGTGCGCACCACGGAGACCAGCGGGAAGCGCCGCCACAGGTCGTCATAAGTGTAGGACACGGACCGTCGCACGCCGTCGCCCTCGATCAGCAGCGACCAGGCCGCCGGGTCGATGCGGGGGGTGGGCGCGTGGTTGCGTACGAAGAAGCGGTCGACGGGGGTGAGGAAGCCGGGAATGCGGTCGGGGCGCGTCTCGTAGTTGAGACCGGTGCCGGTGTCCTCCATCAGGTCGGCGGGCGTCGGCTTCACGACCTGCCGCGTCGCCGGCGGAGCCGCAGCCGTACGCGGGGTTCCGGATGCGGCTCCGTGTCGTAGTCGATCTTCCATCGCGGTTTCCTCCGGGCGTCTCTCGTCTCTCCGGGTCTTGTCTCCGGGTCTTCTCCGGGTCTTGGGGAACCGGTGTCTCCAGAGCATGGGGTCCTACCCGCGGTGTGCCCGTGCGCTCACGAGTACGCCCCCGAGCAGGTGGGCCGATCATCGGCAAAGAGGCCTTTGCACCGGCGAGAATCCCGCACCGGTGGGTAGGGGCCGATTCATGGCAGAGATCGGCTACACGATGCTGTGCGAACAGACGCCGGCCAGGCAGTTGGTCGACGACGCGGTCACGGCGGAACGGGTCGGGTTCGACTACGCGGTCGTCTCCGACCACTACTTCCCGTGGCTGGAGGAGCTGGGGCATTCGCCGTACGCGTGGTCGGTGCTGGGCGCGACGGCGCAGGCCACCGAGCGGCTGCCGCTGATGACCTATGTGACCTGCCCGATCATGCGCTATCACCCCGCCGTGGTGGCGCAGAAGGCGGCCACGATGGGCGTGCTGAGCGAGGGCCGGTTCACGCTCGGCCTGGGGGCGGGGGAGAACCTCAACGAGCACGTGGTCGGCCAGGGCTGGCCGCCCGTCAACATCCGGCACGAGATGTTCCGGGAGGCCATCGAGATCATCAAGATGCTGTTCGAAGGCGACTACCGGAACTTCCGGGGTGAGTTCTTCGACCTCGACTCGGCCAAGCTGTACGACCTGCCGGAGCGGCCGGTGCCCGTGGCGGTCGCGGCCTCGGGCGCCCAGTCCCTGGGGATCGCTGCGGAGTACGGCGACGCCCTCGTGGCGACCGACCCGGACGGCCGGCTGGTCGAGGGGTTCGCCGCCTCGGGAGGTGAGGGCAAGCCGGTCTACGGTCAGCTCGCGATCTGCTACGACCAGGATCGCGAGGCCGCCGTGGAGCGGGCGCATCGGCTGTGGCGCTGGTCGCTGCCCGGCTGGAAGGTGATGTCGGAGCTGCCCGCGCCGGTCAACTTCGCCGCCGGCACGGAAACGGTGCGTCCCGAGGACGTCGCCGGGAAGGTGCCGTGCGGTCCGGACGCCGACGCCGTCGTCGAGGCGGTGCGGCGGTTCACCGACGCGGGATTCACCCACGTCGCCCTGGTCCAGATCGGGCACGAGCACCAGCGGGAGTTCTTCGACTGGTCGGAGAAGGAACTGCTGCCCGCGCTCCGGCGGCTCTGACCTCGGACGCTGTCCGGTCAAGCCGCGACGTCCGGGGAGCTCGTCGGATTCTCCGGCGTGGCGACGGCCCACCGCGGATGACCTCCGGCCCACCGCGTCCGGGTCCACGGCAGCGCCGGGAGGCCGTACCGCACGCGCAGGGCCATCCAGAGGATCGGCGCGGCGACCGCCACGCCGATGAGGACCCACACGGTGGCGGCGTTGCCGACGTCGAACATCTTCAGCGCCGACGCCAGCAGCACGAACGCCAGAGCCCGGCGGATCAGTCCGCCGGGGGCCCGGGCGGAGATCCGTGAGCCGAGATAGACGCCGGGGATCGAGCCGGCCAGCAGCGCGACGGTGACCTCGAGGCGGAAGTCGCCGAACAGCAGGTGGCCGAGCGCGGCCGAGATGACGAGCGGCACGGCCTGCACCAGGTCCGTGCCGACGAGTTGGTTGGCCTTGAGCACGGGATAGAGGGCCAGCAGGGCCACGATGATCAACGAGCCGGAGCCGACCGAGGTGATGCCGACCACGAGCCCGCCGACCGCGCCGACCAGAGCGGTCGGGAGCGGCCGCACCTGAACGGCGGGCTCGGCCGGACCCGCCGCATCGGCCGATCCGGCCAGATCGGCAGGCT
This sequence comes from Sphaerimonospora mesophila NBRC 14179 = JCM 3151, assembly GCA_001552515.1. Classification (GTDB taxonomy): domain Bacteria; phylum Actinomycetota; class Actinomycetes; order Streptosporangiales; family Streptosporangiaceae; genus Sphaerimonospora; species Sphaerimonospora mesophila. Next base: position 18,072 of record BCRI01000115.1, on the reverse strand, counting down.
TGACCGGGTCGGCTGGGTCGGCGTTCGCCGTACGACTCCGCGCCCGGTCCTTCAGCGAGAGCCAGCCCCGCATGACCAGCCCGCCGGTCGCGAGCAGGAGCGCGACGCCCATGCCGATCTGGATCACGCGCTGGATGTCGGCTCCGTCTCCCAGCGCACGCGCGATCAGGACGCCGCAGAACGCCGCCGGGACCGAACCGGCGCACAGCCAGCCGACGAGTCTGAGGTTGACGGTGCCGTGCCGGAGATGAACGAGGCCGCCGACCGGTTTCATCACGGCGGCGGCCACGAGGTCGCTGGAGACGGCGGTGAGCGGGGGAACGCCGAAGAACGTGACGAGCATGGGCGTCATGAGTGCGCCACCGCCCATGCCGGTCAATCCGACGACGACGGCGACCAGGAACGAGCCGATCGCCATGCTGTAGTCGAAATGCACCTCATAACCCTACCTAACCAATCGGGATTATGGATAGTGCCAACGGGGATGGCGCCGAAGGGATGGCGTGAGCCGAGGATGGCGAGATCCGGGGTCAGGGCAGCTACCCGGGCGCCCCGTTCGCAAACCGTGTTCGGGACCCGTGTGTTCAGGACCCGTGTGTTCGGGACCCGTGTGTTCGGGACCCGTGTGTTCGGGACCCGTGTGTTCGGGACCCGTGTGTTCAGGAACGGCGCGGCGGGGCCGTGCTCTGCCGGAGGGTGAGCGTCGTGGCGAGCTCGACGCGGTGCTGTTCGAGCTCCTCGCCGTTGGCCAGCGCCACGACCATCTTCGCCGCGGCGGCGCCCATCTGGACCAGCGGCTGCCGTACGGTCGTGAGGGCGGGGCCGGCCCACTGGGTGAACGGCAGATCGTCGAACCCGACGACGCTGAGGTCCTCGGGGATGCGCAGGCCGGCCTGTCTGGCCGCCTCGTAGACGCCCAGGGCCTGCAGGTCGTTGGCCGTGAAGAACGCGGTCGGGGGATCGGGCAGCCGCAGCAACTCGGCGCCGTCACGCAGCCCGCCCTCGACATAGAGCGTGCTTATCCGGACGAGGTCCGGGTCCACCGGGGCGCCTGCCGCGTCCATCGCGGCCCGGTAACCGTCGAGCCGGGCGCGGCAGCACGGCCACTGCACCGGGCCGCTCAGCATGGCGATCCGCCGATGCCCAAGATCGAGCAGGTGCCGGGTGGCCGTCACCCCGCCGGTCCAGTTGGTGGCCCCCACCGAGGGCGTCTCGTGGAGCGGTTCACCGGTCGGATCCAGCACGACGAGCGGGATCGAACGGGTGGCGAGTTGCGACTGCTGCTGGACGGTGAGTTCGGAGAAGACCGCGATGACGCCGGTCGGACGCCGGGCCAGCACCTGCTCCGTCCAGGCCTTCCCGGGCGTCAGCCGGCCCTGCATCTCGGTGAGCACCACGGCGAGTTCGTGTTTCCGCGCGACCTGCTCGACACCCCGGATGATCTCAAGGGCCCAGAGGCTCTCCAGCGCGTGGAAGACCAGCTCCAAGATCGCGGCAGAACCGCTCTCCCGCCGCCGGTATCCGTACTCCCGCAGGACGTCCTCCACCCGCTGGCGCGTGCTGAGCGCCACGCCCGCCTGGCCGTTGAGCACCCTGGACACGGTCGGCGCTGAAACGCCGGCGAGGTTTGCGATCTTGGCAATGGTCAGCCCCTGCCGATGGAGTCCTTCCCCGTCCTGGCGCTGATCGCTCGCAGTCACCGCCCCAGTTTACGCACACGGCCGCACACCGAATGATCTTGATGCCCGTGCCGTCGCGGGTGCTTCCAGGGTGGTGTAGCGGTCCACCGGCACCTTCCGTCTGACAAAGAAACTTTCACCGGAATATTCGTCGGTGCGCGGCGCCGTCGCATGCCGGTTACGCGGAAAGCGGCAGGTAAAGAAGGGCGGGGCGGGTAAGAGCGGGGGGTCGCATAAGCGGGCTTACCGTGGTCACGGTTGAAATGTTGACTATGGGTACCCCCGAAAGTATTCTCGTGGTTGCCGTTCGGGACTTGTTCGATGGTGAATTCGTCCCGGGCGATCCTCGCGGTTCGCGATCGTAACAACGATCGTATCCAGCGAAAATGTCACCAGGTTGCGCTCCTTTCGCGCCTGTGCGGGCGGTGGTGGTACGCCCGCACGGTTTCGGATCTCGTCGAGGTACGGCGGGATCGGTGGTCAGAGGGAGGACCATGCACCGGTTGTGACATCGTCGTGGATCAGTTCTCTTCCACGTTTTCCCACGTTGATTGATATCCGATTTCACCACGGGCGCCGGTTCGACGTTTTTCAGCCGACGCCTGACTGGGGCATTTTCCAAAATGCCGCCGTGGCCTTCGCTCCTATGCGTGAAACCGGTACGGCGGCCACCGCGAGAATCAAGAGGTGATTGCATGAAGTTCGACCGGTACTCCGGGCCCGTGCTCTCGCTGTTCCGCATCGTGACGGGACTGCTGTTCTTCTGCCACGGACTGTCGTCGATCTTCAACGTGTTCGGCGGCAACCAGGGGTCGGGACAGGCGATCCCGATCGGCACCTGGCCCGGGTGGTGGGCGGCGCTCATCCAGGTGGTCTGCGGGGGGCTCATCGCCATCGGGCTCTTCGCCCGCGCCGGCGCCTTCCTCTCCTCCGGATCCATGGCGTACGCGTATTTCGTCGTCCACCAGCCGCGGGAACTGCTGCCGCTGCAGAACGGGGGGGAGCTTCCCGTGCTGTTCTGCTGGTCATTCTTCCTGATCTTCATACTCGGGGCGGGTCCGTGGTCGCTGGACGCGGTGCTCAGTCGCCGGGGAAGGCAGGCCGAGGCGCCCGCACCGGTTCTGGCGGAGGCATCGGTCGAAGGGTGAGCCCGGCCCCGCGCGCGGCGGGGCTCGCCATCTGTCGAGAGTGTGACCGGTGGCCCGCCTTCGGGGGGCTTTGGTCACTACAGGCGGCATCCTGCGTCGGCTTGGATCGGTGACGGGTTCCCGACTCCGACGCAGGAGGTCTTCCGTGCCGATCGCCGAGCAGTTCACCGACATCTTCAGGCACCGCGAGGTCCGCGACCGGCTCCTGTCGCTGATCCGCGATTTCGAGGCGGGGGACACGGCCGGCACCGTCCGTCCCCGTTCCATCTGGCCGTTGTCCGCCTGATCGCCGGGAACAGTGATGAACGACGAACCGGCGCCTGCCGCCGTACGCACACGTCCTCCCCTGCGCCGGGTCCGCCACGACGCCGCGCTCGCCCCCTTCATCGTGATCTGGGAGGCGACCCGGGCCTGCCCGCTGGCCTGCCTGCACTGCCGGGCCGAGGCGAGGCCGCACCGCAATCCCGCCGAGCTGACCACGGCGGAGGCCGACGCGCTGATGCGCCAGGTCGTGGCCTTCGGCCGGCCCGCCCCGCTGTTCGTCATCACCGGCGGCGACCCCTTCCAGCGGCCCGACCTGTTCGATCTCGTACGGCAGGCCGTACGGCTCGGCCTGGCCCCCGCCGTGTCCCCGTCGGTCACGCCCACCGTCACTCCGGCGGCACTCGGCCGTCTGCACGAGGTGGGCGCGCGGGCCGTCTCGCTCAGCCTGGACGGGGCGAGCGCCCGGACCCACGACGGATTCCGCGGCATCGACGGGGTGTTCCGGCAGACCTTCCACGCCTGGCAGGCGGCCAAGCAGGCGGGCCTCAAGGTGCAGATCAACACCACCGTCACCAAGCACAACCTGGACGAGCTGCCGCAGGTGGCGCGGCTCGTCCGCGACCACGGCGCGTCCCTGTGGAGCCTGTTCTTCCTCGTCCCGACCGGCCGGGCGCGCACCCTCGACGGGCTGACCGCGCGCGAGGCGGAGGACGTCCTGCACTTCGCCTACGACCTCGGATCGGCGATCCCCGTCAAGACGACCGAGGCGCACCACTTCCGCCGGGTCATGATCCAGCGGCAGATCCTGGAGCGCCACGGGGCCGACCACGCGCGGGTGCTCGGGCTGGGTCGTCTCTACCGTTCGCTGCGCAAGCAGGCGGTGCGCTTCGGCCTCATGCGCGACACCCGGGTACGCCGCCCGCCGCTGGACGTCAACGCGGCCAGGGGTTTCGTGTTCGTGTCGCACACCGGCGACGTCTACCCCTCGGGCTTCCTGCCCCTCCTGGCGGGCAACGTACGCGATCACCCGCTGACCGAGATCTACCGGTCCTCGTCGGTGTTCAAGCGGCTGCGCGACCCGGACCTCCTGGGCGGCAGATGCGGGGCCTGCGAGTTCCGTACGGTATGCGGGGGCTCGCGGTCCCGGGCATACGCCCTCACGGGCGATCCCATGGCGGACGATCCCTGGTGCGCCTACACCCCCGGGAGCTTCCCCTACGAGCAGGACCTCAAGGCGGTGGGCCTGATCAGCTGAGAGGTTTCGTCCGCCGAGTCAGCCAGGGGGTGAGCCGGGGGGTGATCCGGACGAGCAGCGTGACGAGCATCGCCACGAAGGTGACCGCCCAGGCGGGGAAGGCCACCCAGACCCACGCCCGCCCGATCTCCTCGATGATCGGCAGCCCGACGACCCGGCCGAGTTCCATGCCCGCCGTGGCGTACATGCCGAGCGGGAACACGATGCTCCACAGCTGCGGCAGATATTCGAGCCGGGTACGGCGCAGCACGTGCCGCCACAGGCCGAACAGGACGAGCATCGGGATCAGCCAGGTCCCGAACGCCCACAGCACGATGCCGAGACCGGCGAGCACGGGCCGGGCCGCGTCGGTCGCCGGGGTCGAGGGCATGCCGAGGATCCCGGCCGCGGCCAGCACGGTGATCGCCGTGGCGCCCATGGTGACCCAGTACGGCGGGGTCAGGTCCTCCGGACGCACCTCGAGCAGCAGCAGCCGGGTCAGCACGAGCGTGGCGACCATCAGGTACAGCACCACGCCGACCGACCACATCAGCACGGCGGTGAGCCCGGCGGTCTCCACGATCGCGGCATGCCCGCGGTACGCCGTACCGATCACGGAGGCGGTCACGGCCAGCGACTGGGTGCCGACGACCCAGATGAACCAGGTGCCGTTCACACCGGCGAGCACCGGTCGAGGCCGCGGGCCGAGGATGAGCCGCACCGGGATGCCGTAACTCAGGCCCGCCCAGGCCAGGAAGGCGATCACGCCCAGCACGCAGGCGACGGAGGGCCAGGCCGCGCCGGCCGACCGGGCGCCGATCACGTTGCACGCGGCGACGAAGGTGAAGAACGCGTACGCCCGATCGGGCGCCGACAGGTCCGCGGCCACCTCGCGCGGGAAGACCGTGGCGCGGATCGCCGTCGCCACGGCCAGCACGACGAGGCAGATCGCGCCGATGACCAGCAGCAGCGCCGACATGGCCGACCAGCCGATGTCGCGCAGCCCCGACGACACGATCCCCGTCGCCATCACGAGCGCGAAATAGCCGGGATAGAGCCGGCGCAGCGCGCCGAAGCGCTTCTCGCGGGTCGGTCGGCTGACGCGACGCACCTGAATGATCTGGTCGGCCAAGGAGTGCTCCACGGCATGACGGCGAACGGGCGGCGTCGAGTGTCTCCCGACTCGAACGTCCAGTTTAGGGGCCATGGTCCCGGCGATTCGGGACGGGTGACCCCGGATGTCCGGCCGCCGGCCGGTCGGCTGCGTGATCAGAAGGGACTATGAGCCTGGTTTTGGGGACCAAAGTCCCCACCCTTTCGTTCGGGCTGCCGGGCATGCTCTGAAGCCGGGACCGGTTCCGACGGGGAGGCGCTTCATGGTTCGTGGATTCACCGGGACGTCCGGGGACGGACGTCGCCGTGGTTGAGCGTGAGCCGGCCCCTCCGGTCGTCATCCAGGGCGGCATGGGCGTCGGGATCTCGGGGTGGCGGCTGGCGCGCACGGTGGCGATGACCGGCCAGCTCGGGGTCGTGTCCGGCGTCGCCCAGGACGCCCTGATGGCCCGCCGCCTGCAACTGGGCGACCTCGACGGGCACGTGCGCCGGGCACTGGCGAATTTCCCGAACCAGGAGATCGTCGAACGGATCCTGCGGAAGTTCTTCGTCCCCGGCGGGATAGCCCCGGGGACCCCGTTCCGGCCGGTCCCGCGGTTGGGCCTACGCCAGAACCGGTGGCGCGACGAGCTGACCGTGGCGGGCAACTTCGTCGAGGTGTGGCTGGCCAAGGAGGGCCACGACGGCCTGGTGGGCATCAACTACCTGGAGAAGATCCAGCTCGCCACCCCGGCCGCCGTGTACGGCGCGATGCTCGCCGGGGTCGACTACGTGCTGATGGGGGCCGGCATCCCCAGCGAGATCCCCGCGCTGCTGGACGCGCTCGCCGTACCCGCCGCTGTGGAGCTGTCGATAACGGTCGCCGGGGCCGAGGCCGGGGACCGGCACGCCATCGAGTTCGATCCGGCCGGGCTGGTCGCCGATCCGGCCGCCGACCCGCCGCGCAGGCCGCGCTTCCTCGCCATCGTCTCCTCCGACGTGCTCGCCCTCTACCTGAACCGGTCTCCGGTCACCCGGCCGGACGGGTTCGTGGTGGAGGCCCCGTCGGCCGGGGGACACAGCGCCCCGCCGCGCGGGCGGCTGCGCCTCGACGACGCCGGCGAACCCGTATACGGCCCCCGCGACCACGCCGACCCGGCCAAGGTCGCCGCCCTCGGCCTGCCGTTCTGGCTCGCCGGCGGCCAGGCGACGCCGGAGGCGCTGGCGGCGGCCCGTGCCGTCGGGGCCGCCGGGATCCAGGTCGGTACGGCTTTCGCACTGTGCCGCGAGTCCGGCATGGCGCCCGAGCTGCGGCGAAAGCTGCTCGACGACGCGGTCGAGGGCAGCCTGGAGGTGCGCAACGACCCGTACGCGTCCCCGACGGGGTTTCCTTTCAAGGTCGCCAAGGTGCCCGAGACGCTCTCGGAGGAGGAGATCTACGCTGAGCGGCCTCGCCTGTGCGACCTGGGCTATCTGCGCACGCCGTACCTGAAGGCCGACGGCGCGGTGGGCTACCGCTGCCCGGCCGAACCGGTCGACGACTACGTGCGCAAGGGCGGAACCGTGGAGGAAACGGTCGGCCGCCGCTGCCTGTGCAACGCGCTCACCGCCGACATCGGCCTCGGGCAGCACCGCCGCGACGGCTACGCCGAGCCGCCGCTGCTGACCCTCGGCCAGGACGTGAGCTTCCTGAAGGGCTTCCTGGACGGTTTCCCCTCCGGCGAGTACGGCGCCGCCGACGTCATCCGCCACCTGCTGAGCCCCGAATGACGTGTCCGTCGTCCAGCCGCGGTCACGCCAATCCTCGTAAGAATCTTTCGCCATACAGAACCAGTATGTGTGACGTAGGTCACATTATCCAGTGTCCGATCTCCCTTGCGTGTGCAGATCGTACGCCGATGAGCTGCGAGCCAAGATATTCAGCTTAGTTGTTCCCTTTTTGAGACAGCATGAAGACCGGCTGCTCGTGGATCTTGAAGATGTGCGAGGGAAAAGACTGCCGGCGTCGAAGGCCGACGCGGCGTATGTATCGGCTGCCTGGGGATGGTTCGCGTTGGCTGCTGCTATTCCTCTGCTTGGAGCTCCGATTATTCTCGTGGTTGGGTCCGTCTACTGGTCCGCTCCGATTCTCCTGCTGGCCGGATTAGCAGCCGGGCAAGCTGTTGTGGCATACATCTCGCACCTGCGAGCTCGTTGGATAATTTCTCGCCAGTCTGCCCATGCGGTGTACAGGCCAATACCTTTTTACCACGGATGGGTGGTCGTAATCGGTCTTTCCGTCACTGCTTTTTATGTGATCAGTGCGCTACAGCATGGCCGGCCTCGATGACTCATGCGCTCGGCACTATAGGTGATCACCTGGATGTGGAATCCATCACCGCGGAGAGCCGGTATAGGTAATGTAGATCACAGTATCGTTCGGATGAAACTTGGCCGGTCGACGCCGGCGTCGAGAATTTGCCCTGCGGCCTGAAGCGGAGAAGGCGGTGAGGTGATGGTCGGAGGTAGAGGGCCAGTCAGTGCAATCCATGCCCTCATATATCCTGGGCTGCTCATCCTTGCTTTCGTGGCCACCGCTTACAGCTACCTCGGAGGTATTCACTCTTACTGGTGGCAGCCTGGCGGAGAGGGGCGAGGTTGACCCGATGTCGCCCTCGGATCGCTCGTCTTTTCTGTGGTGGGCTCTGGTTTCGCGCTCGCGGCCGGGCTGGTGCTACGCCGATCCTGGGTCGCACTGGCATGTTGTGTCTTCGTCATGTTGTTTTCGCTGGGTCGGGTGGTAGCCGAGATCGAAGCCATTCATGTTTTTCAATCAGCCGGCTGAGGCTGACGCCGAGACGATGTCCTCCGCAGAATGCTGGATGGGTTGCTGAAGTGAAAAGGGTTGACCTGGCATCAAAGCGTGCCAGTAGGGCTGCTCGTGTCGGAAAAAACTTGCTCTACTGTTTGCTCCTGGTGGTGGCGATTATCGGTATCGCCATGAGTGACATGTTCAGCCCCTACGACTATGACTGGACGCCGGAAATACCCGATCAGGTGGACAGGGATGCCGTTGCCGCCCTGTCGCTGCTCGCCATCCTCGGGGCCGCCTCTGCGATCGGAAGCCTCATACTCAAGTGGCGTTCGATCTATGCCTGGGTGCCGGGAATCGTCCTTGTGATCGTAGGCATTATTCGCATTGTGGAGTTGAGCCGATTATGAGTCCTTGCCTCGACCGGAGTGCCCACGCCGGTCGGCCGACGCGGGCACTCCTCGCTGAAAACTAGGGCTTCACCACCAGGGTGAGGGTGGTGGTCGCCGGGGCGTGCCTGGCGTCGCCCGCATAGGCGATGGTGAGCCGGTGCGTGCCCGGCGGCAGGTCGTGGCCGAGCTCCGTCTTGCCCTGGCCACCCCGGTTGAGTGTGATCTCGCCCAGGATGACGGCGTCCTCCGAGACGGTCACCCGGCCGGTCCCACCGGGGACCGAAACGTGAATCTGCACCTTCTTGCCCTGCTTCACCTGCTTCGGCGAGGCATGGGCCGTTATCTTGGTCTCGGCCCGCTTGTCCTTGCCCAGCCGGATGAACGTCACCGAGTGGGCGGGGAAGTCGTAGGTGAACGAGGACGAGAACCCGGGCATCTCCCGCTCGACCGGCGCGACCCTGGTGGGCTCGGCGATCGAGTTGACGTCGGCCGGGTCGCCGGTCAGCGAGGTGACGGTCGCCTTGGGCGCGATCTTCACGCTGCCGGTCTTCGCGCCGCCGAGGTCGACCGCCGCGCGTACGGCGGCGTCCTGCGCGTTTACGGCTTTGATCACGATGTCGCCGGTGTCGTCGTCCTCCGAGACCACCTGGTAGAGCGGCTCGACGGTGGCGTTGTCGGTGAATTCGTTGATCTTCTTTCCGTCCAGCCAGGTGGTGATCTTACGGCCCGCCACCTGAACCTTGATCTTGTAGTCCCGGCCCGTCTCGATGGTGGTGCCGGAGGTGGCGATCGACGACTTGGCGCCATTGGTCGCCTTCTCGATCGCCGACTGGGTGTTGTTCCAGCCGCCGAGGTTCCACCAGTAGAAGTCGCCGGTGTCCCGTACGCCGAACATCACCAGGAAGCCCTCGGCGCCGCCGGTCTTGCGTGCGGTGACCTCCAGCGTGTAGTTCGACCAGTCCGTCGAGCCCGCCGTGGTCCTGGCGTCGGTCACATCGGCCGACTGCACGTACGCGCCGTCCTCGACGCTCCAGGTGCCCGCCGCGCCCGGCGTCCACCTGCTCGCGTCGCCGGAGAAGTCGTCGCTGAACAGCACGGTCCCGTCGGCGGCCGTCACCTTGACGTCGTCGTACCGCACCTGGGTGTTCCACGAGCCGAGGCCGATGCCGCCCTTGATTTCGGCCACCGGCAGCGGGCTCGCCCTGAACGTGCTCGGCAGCACCCGGTCGCCCACATTGCGGGAGAACATCCGCTGTACGTAGTAGCTGGGCGACCCGTACACCTCGTCGTTGTCGAACCAGATCAGGTCGGGGGCCCAGTTGACGTAGTCGACGTTGGCCAGCAGCGGCGCGTAGGAGGCCAGCTCCACGACGTCGGCGTTGCGCTCGATGCCGGTCAGGTACGACGCCTCGGTGAGGGCGTTGTAGAACGTGTTGCCCTTCGACGCGTACTCGCCGACGAACACCTTCGGACCGTTGCGGTCGTAGGAGTCGTATCGGTGGTTGTTGGCCAGGAACCAGCTCGGGTCGTTGTAGTAGTGCTCGTCGACCAGGTCGGCCTTCTGGTCCCGGGCGAACTGCCACATCCGGTCGAACCAGGCGCCCTGCGAGGTCTGCCCGGAATTAGAGATGATCTTGATGTCGGGGTGCTCGGCCCTGATCGCGTCGGCGAACTTCGGATAGTTCGTGAAGAACTCGTTGTAGATCTCCTCGTTGCCGAGGCCGATGTACTTGAGGCCGAACGGCTCGGGGTGGCCCAGCGCGGCCCGCTTGGCGCCCCACTCCGACGACTTCGGCCCGTTGGCGAACTCGATCAGGTCGAGGGTGTCCTGCACCCATTGCGCCAGCCTGGCCTCGTCGGTCAGCGGCCGGTTCTCGCCGCAGCCGTTGACCCCCACGGAGAGCACCGGCAGCGGCTCGGCCCCGAGGTCCTCCGCGAACTGGAAATACTCGTAGTAGCCGATGCCGTACGACTGGTTGTAGCCCCAGAAGTTGAAGTTGGTCGGCCGCTCCTCGACCGGGCCGATCGTCTCCTTCCACTGGTAGATGCGCCGCCGGTCCTGTCTGTCCGAGTAAGGGTCGTAGGTGCCGACGTTGGTCACGCAGCCGCCCGGGAAGCGCAGGAAGCGCGGCCTGAGCGCGGCGATCGTCTCGGCGATGTCCTTGCGCATGCCGTTCGGCCGGCCCTTGAACGTGTCGCGCGGGAACAGCGAGATCATGTCGAAGTCGGCCCGGCCGGTGCCCTCGGCCAGCACCACGAGCCGTGCGGCGTCGGTGGTCTCGCTCGCCGTGATCGTCGCCTGATACTTCTTCCAGTCGGCCGACCGCACATCGAGGGCCGCACTGCCGTACGTCTTCGAGCCGTCGGCGCTCTCGATCGACACCTTGACCGGCCCACCGGTGGTGCGCCGCGCGAAGAACGACAGGTCGTACTTCTTTCCGGCCTGTACGGCCAGGCCGCGGTTGAACCCGGAGTTGCGCACGCCGACGCCGCCCCCTGAGCCGGGAGCCGTGATGTCGAGCCGCAGGTGGTTGCGGTTGTAGTCGTTCAGCGGCCGGTCGCCGGAGACCGCGATCGTGCCGGTCGCGCCGCCGCGCTCGACCTTCGTCCAGGCGGTCAGCCCGGTGTACGACCGGTTGTCGGTTGAGTCGAACTCGAACGACCGGTTCTGCACCAGTTCGGCGTAGAGACCGCCGTCCGCGGCGTGGTTGATGTCCTCGTAGAAGATCCCGTAGAGGTCGTCGCCGACCTCGGTGCCCGCCGCCGCCGTGTCGACCTTCAGCTCACCGATGTCCGCGGCGTACTTCTCGATCTGGAACCTCGTCGTCTCGTCGCCGGCGACGAGCCTGCCGTCGACGACGGCGACGCTCCGGTCTCCGACCGTCAGGCGGACCTTCCCGCCGCCCGCGTCGACGATCTGGAAGGCGTCCGGCGCGTCGCCGAGTCGCAGCGTGGCGTCGGCGCCCACCCGCAGGTAGCCGTGCCCGGCCAGGTCCTTCAGCCTGACCCGTCCCTCGCTCCCGTCCGCGCCGCCCCCGTCTGCGGTGACGGCCTCCGCGGTGAGCGCGAGCGAGGTCATCCCGGGTGCGGACGTCGCGGTCACCCGGCCGTCGCCGTCCGCGGAAAGGTACGGCGTGGCGGTGCCGGTGGCCCGCAGCGTGAAGGGACCGGACGGGGCGGCCGGTTCACCCTCGGCGGCCTTGACCGCGAAGTAGTCGAAGTCGGCCGTGAGGGAGGTGCCGTCCTGCGCGGACAGCGCGAACAGGCCGACCTGCCTGACATCGAGGGCCGCCGTGACCTTGGCCGCCTCCACCCAGGCCGAGCCGTCCCAGTACGACGAGGTGAACTCGTCGCCCTTCCTGGCCAGCCTGAGAATCTCCCCGGTGGAGTCGGCCCGTGGTGCGAAGTTCGCGGAGAACACCGCCTTGACCTCGGTGTCGGTCTCGATGACGTTGCCGCCGGCGAAGCCGACGTGGGCGAGCCCGGCCCGGACGTAGTTGTCCCAGTCCTGCCAGGCGAGGATGCCCGCGCTCTGGAAGTCGAGCGACACCGGCGCGGCGAACTCGGCGACCACCTCGAAGTCTCCCGACGGCACGTCCATCAGGAAGAGGTTCCTGGCGCTGTTGTCGGTCTGGTAGGTGTCGCCCTTCAGCGAGTGGATCCGTAGCACGCCCGGCTGCTCGGTCAGCGACCATTGATCGTTGTCGGGGGCGAGGACCTGCCAGTCCGGACCGAGCACCGCCGTGTCGAACCGATCGACGGTGGCCTCTGCGGGAATCGGGGCGCCTTCGGAGATCGGGGCGTTCGCGGTGATCGATCTGGAAATCGGCTCGGCGGCGACGGCCGTCGCAGTGCCGGTGGCCCGGGCGGGCGGCGTGCCGGCGAGCAGGCTCGCGCCCAGGGCCGTCGCCAGGGCGAACGACCACGTCTTTCGTCTCATCGGTGGCTCCTCGGCGAGGGGGTTGTTATCGCTAACACGCGGAGGCGGCACGGCTGGTCTGGCGGTTTTTCGAGAAACGTGCACCAGTTAAGGGCCCCGTGGCGCGGACGTCAATACCGGCCCTGAAACTTTTCGATGTGATCGGAACGTGACCGGCCAACCGCTTGACGGCACCTATTGTTAACGCTCACAGTCTTGCCAAGCCATATGAGAGGAGCCGTCGGTGGGACCGAACCCCGGGCATCGTCCACCCGTCATGGCCGACGTGGCCAAGGTGGCGGGTGTGTCGCACCAGACGGTCTCGCGGGTGCTCAACGACCACCCCAACGTCCGTGCCGAGACCCGCATCCGGGTCCTGCAGGCCATCGACCAGTTGGGCTACCGCCGAAACCTCACCGCCCGCGCCCTGGTGACCAAGCATTCACGCACCCTCGGCGTGGTCAGCTTCGACACCACGTTGTACGGCCCGGCCAGCACGGTCTACGGGATCGAGCAGGCCGCCAGGGAGGCGGGCTACTTCGTCAGCATCGTGAGCCTGCGCACCATCGACAGGACCGGTGTGCACGAGGCGATCGGCTACCTGTCCGAGCAGGGCGTGGACGGCATCGTGGTGGTCGCGCCCCAGCGCTCCGCCGCCCAGGCCCTGGAGGATCTGCCGACCGGCATGCCCGCCGTGGCCGTCGAGGGCGGACACGCCGGCGATGTCTCCGTGGTCTGCGTCGACCAGGTCGAGGGCGCCCGCCTGGCGACCCGGCACCTGCTCGACCTGGGACACGAGACCGTCTGGCACATCAGCGGCCCCGCCGACTGGCTGGAGGCCGAGGGGCGCGTCGAAGGCTGGCGGGAGGTCCTGACCGCCGCCGGCCGGCCGGTGCCCGAGGTGCTGACCGGTGACTGGAGCCCCCGATCGGGCTACGAGGCCGGTAAGCGCCTGGCCGCGATGGTCGAAGCGGGTACGAACGTCACCGCGATCTTCGTGGCCAACGACCAGATGGCGCTCGGCGCGCTGCGCGCCTTCACCGAGGAGGGGGTGAAGGTCCCGGGCCGGATCAGCGTCGTCGGCTTCGACGACATTCCGGAATCCGAGTTCTTCTCCCCTCCGCTCACCACGATCAGACAGGACTTCGGGGCCGTCGGCAGGCGCTGCATAGAGGTGCTGCTCCGGCAGATCGACGCGGGCGACGCGGCCGATTCGTACGAGCGGGAGCGGCACGTCGTGCCGCCTCGGTTCGTCGCCAGAGCGAGCACCAAGCCCATCACAGGGCCCATCGCGGGGCCTATCGCAGGGCCCGTCAATGGGCTCGGCGTCTAGCCGTACGGAACACATGAATAACGCATGAGGAAGAGGCGTCACCCGGCCTTCCGGGTTAACGCTAACAGCAGGAAGGAAACCCCGGTGTTGCGAAGAATCAGAGCGTTGAAGAGCATCTCGGCGCTGGTACTGGCCGGAGCGGTCGCGTTCACCATGGCCGGCTGCGGTAGTAGCGACGGCTCCGCCGGCTCGAGCGGTTCAGGTGGCTCGGGCGGCTCGAGCGACGGCAAGATCGTAATGGGCTTCTCCCAGGTCGGCGCGGAGAGCGGCTGGCGTACGGCCAACACCAAGTCGGTCCAGGAGTCCGCCCAGGAGGCGGGCATCGAGCTGAAGTTCTCCGACGCGCAGCAGAAGCAGGAGAACCAGATCAAGGCGATCCGCTCCTACATCCAGCAGAAGGTCGACGTCATCGCGTTCTCCCCGGTCGTCGAGTCCGGCTGGGACACGGTGCTGAAGGAGGCCAAGAACGCGAACATCCCGGTCATCCTCACCGACCGTGCGGTGGACTCGCAGGACACCAGCCTCTACAAGACGTTCCTCGGCTCCGACTTCGTGGAGGAGGGCCGCAAGGCCGGCCAGTGGCTGGTCGAGGAGTACAAGGACAGCACGGACCCGGTGAACATCGTCCAGTTGGAGGGCACCACCGGTTCCGCGCCCGCCAACGACCGCAAGGCGGGCTTCCAGGAGGTCATCTCCGCGGACTCCAAGTTCAAGATCATCGCCTCGCAGACCGGTGACTTCACCCGGGCCAAGGGCAAGGAGGTCATGGAGGCCTTCCTGAAGTCCAACCCCGACATCGACGTGCTCTACGCGCACAACGACGACATGGGCCTGGGCGCGATCGAGGCGATCGAGGGCGCGGGCAAGGTGCCCGGCAAGGACATCAAGATCATCACCGTGGACGCGGTGCGCGACGGCATGCAGGCGCTGGCCGACGGAAAGATCAACTACATCGTCGAGTGCAGCCCGCTGCTCGGCCCCCAGCTCATGGACCTGGCCAAGAAGGTCGTCAACGGTGAGCAGGTGCCGACCCGCGTGGTGACCGAGGAGACCACCTTCACCCAGGAGCAGGCCAAGGAAGCGCTGCCCAACCGCAAGTACTGACAGCCGATTCCACAACCTCCCCGGCCGGGCCGCCCCCTGGCGACGGCCCGGCCGGGGGACCGGCCAGAGATTGATGAGAGGGGCGCAGCATGACCGCACCCGCGCCGATCCTGCGGATGACGGGGATCGGCAAGCAGTTCCCGGGCGTCAAGGCGCTGGACGGAGTCGACTTCCGGCTGCTGCCGGGTGAGGTCCACGCGCTGATGGGGGAGAACGGCGCGGGCAAGTCGACGCTGATCAAGGTGCTGACCGGGGTCTACGACATCGACGCCGGCGAGATCGAGCTGGCCGGCCGCAAGGTCGCCTTCGCCGGGCCGCAGGCCGCCCAGCGGGCCGGCATCAGCACGGTCTACCAGGAGGTCAACCTCTGCACCAACCTGTCGGTGGCGGAGAACATCTTCATCGGCCGCGAGCCGCGCCGCCTGGGCCGCATCCAGTGGCGGCGGATGCGGCAGCGGGCAGCGGAGCTGCTCGCCCGGCTCGAAATAGACATCGACGTCTCGGCGCCGCTGTCGTCGTACTCGCTGGCGATCCAGCAGATGGTCGCCATCGCGCGGGCGCTCGACATCGAGGCACGGGTGCTGATCCTCGACGAGCCCACCTCCAGCCTCGACGCAGGCGAGGTCGCCCAGCTCTTCCGGGTGATGCGGCGGCTGAAGGAGCAGGGCATCGCGATCCTGTTCGTCTCCCACTTCCTCGACCAGATCTACGAGATCTCCGACCGCATGACGATCCTGCGCAACGGCAGGCTCGTGGGGGAGCACCTCACCAGCGAGCTGAGCCAGATCGAGCTGGTCGGCAAAATGATCGGCCGGGAGCTCGCCGACCTGGAGCGCCTCGGCGCCAAACCCGCCGCCGAATCCTCCGAGTCCTCCGCGGGGAAACCCGTACCTCTGCTGGAGGCGCGGGAGCTGGGCCGGACCGGCGCGATCGAGCCGTTCACGCTCACCATCCACGAGGGCGAGGTCGTCGGGCTCGCCGGGCTGCTCGGCTCGGGCCGTACGGAAATCGCCCGGCTGCTGTTCGGCGCCGATCACGCAGGCACCGGATCGTTGCGTATCGGCGGCGAGCAGGTCAGCCTGCGTACGCCACGGGCCGCGGTCAGCCGTAAGATCGCGTTCTGCTCGGAGAACCGGCGGGCCGAGGGCCTCATCCCCGACCTGACCGTGCGAGAGAACATCATCCTCGCCCTGCAGGCGGCGCGCGGCTGGACCAGGCCGATCCCACGCAGGCGGCAGGACGAACTGGTCGACAAATACATCAAGGCGCTGAGCATCCGCCCGCCCGATCCCGACCAGCTCGTCAAGAACCTCAGCGGCGGCAACCAGCAGAAGGTGCTGCTGGCACGCTGGCTCATCCTCGAACCCCGCCTGCTGATCCTCGATGAGCCCACCCGGGGCATCGACGTCGGCGCGAAGGCCGAGATCCAGCGCCTGGTCGCGGAGCTCTCCGACGGCGGGATGGCCGTACTGTTCATCTCCGCCGAGCTGGAGGAGGTGCTGCGGCTCAGCCACCGGGTCGGCGTGCTCCGCGACCGCAGGCTGGTCGCGCAGCTGGAAAACGGCGATGATCTGACCACCGACACCCTCACCGAGACGATCGCGAGCGGAGCCCGCTCATGAGCAGGACCCTCAGGCCCCTTCTCAACCCCGTCCTCAGGCACCGCATGCTGTGGCCCGTGGTCATCCTCGCCGCGCTGCTGCTGCTCAACCTGTTCTTCACCAACGGCTTCTTCAAGGTGGAGATGAAGGACGGCCATCTCTACGGCAGCCTCATCGACATCGTCAGGTTCGGCGCGCCGCTGATCCTCGTGTCGCTCGGCATGACCCTGGTCATCGCGACCTGCGGCATCGACCTGTCGGTCGGGTCGATCGTGGCGATCTCGGGCGCGCTGGCCTGTCTGTGGATCAGCGAGCTGGGCGACCAGAACAGCATCGGCGGTGTGCTGACCGCGGTGGCGCTCGGCCTCGGGCTGTCCGTGGCGCTCGGCGCGTGGAACGGATTCCTCGTCGCCGGCATCGGCATCCAGCCCATCATCGCGACACTGATCCTGATGGTCGCCGGGCGCGGCGTGGCCCAGCTCATCACCGACGGCCAGATCATCACCGTCAACAGCTCGCCGTACAAGCTGATCGGCGGCGGCTACTGGCTCACGCTGCCGTTCGGGATCATCATCGTGATCGCGGTGCTGGCGCTCACGGCCTTCCTCACCCGGCGGCTCGCCCTGGGTCTGCTGATCGAGTCGGTCGGCGGCAACGCCGAGGCGAGCCGCCTGGCCGGCATCCGCTCCCGCGGCGTGCTCATGATGGTCTACGCGTTCTGCGGGCTGTGCGCCGGCATCGCGGGACTGATGATCAGCTCGAACGTCTCCAGCGCGGACGGCAACAACGCCGGACTGTGGATCGAGCTGGACGCCATCCTCGCCGTCGTCATCGGCGGCACGTCGCTCGCCGGGGGGCGTTTCTCACTCGGCGGCACGGTGCTGGGGGCGCTCATCATCCAGACGCTGACGACCACGATCTACTCGATCGGCGTGCCGCCGGAGACGACGCTGCTGTTCAAGGCGCTGGTGGTGACCATCGTGTGCCTGCTCCAGTCACCGGCGTTCCGGGAGAAGGCGTTCCGCCGCCGCAGACGGCCCGCCGCGGCCGCGTCCGCCTCGGCGGAGGAAGAGGCAGGAGAAGAGAGGGTGGGGGTCTCGGCATGAGCACCATCGATGGCGCGGCCGTACGCCGCCTGATCTCCAATCCGGGCGGACACATCCCGCCGAAATACGTCCCGGTCCTGGTCACGGCCGGGCTGTTCGTGGCGATGTTCGTCGCCGGGGGCATACGCTACGACGGCTTCGCCACCGGACAGATCATCCTGAACGTCTTCATCGACAACGCCTTCCTGCTGGTGGTCGCCGTCGGGATGACCTTCGTGATCCTCACGGGTGGCATCGACCTGTCGGTGGGCGCGGTCGTCGCGCTCGCCACGATGATCGCGGCGAGCCTTCTGCGGGACGGCTGGCCGGCCCCCGTGGTGATCCTCCTCGTGCTCGCCGTCGGCACGGTGCTCGGATTCGGCATGGGGGCGATCGTCCACTACTTCGAGATCCAGCCGTTCATCGTGAA
>BCRI01000114.1 GCA_001552515.1 Sphaerimonospora mesophila NBRC 14179 = JCM 3151 | reverse complement strand
CGGTGTCACCGTACGCGTGCCCGAGCACGGCGCCGCGCTCGACCTTGCGAGGCAGCGTTGAGCGACGGACCGGTGCTCGAGCGCATCAACAAGAGCCTGCAGGAGCTGCGCCGCTCCGAGCGCAAGGTCGCCGACGTGGTGCTGGCCGACCCGCGTTCGGTCGTGCAGATGACGCTCGCCGAGCTCGCCAGGGCCGCCGCCGTCAGCCAGCCGACCATCGTCCGGTTCGCCAACGCGATCGGGTGCGACGGCTTTCACGACTTCCGCATCCAGCTGGCGCAGAGCGTCGCGCTCGGCATACCCGCCACTCAATCGGTGATCGAGGCGCAGGACGACACCACCACCACCGTCAGCAAGATCTTCGACTTCTCCATAACCTCGCTCGACCACGTCCGCCGCCATCTCGACCTGGGCGCGCTGGACCGTGCGGTGGAGGCGCTCTCCACGTGCTCGCACATCGTCTTCATCGGCCTCGGCGCCTCCGGCATCGTGGCGATGGACGCCGAGCAGAAGTTCCCGCTCTTCGGCGTCCCGTGCTCGGCGCCCGTCGACACCCACCAGCAGTTCCTCGCCGCGTCGACCAGCACGACCTCGACGGCGTTCGTCGCCATCTCCAACACCGGCCGCACGGTGTCGATCCTGGACACCGCGCGCCTCGCCCGGGCTCGGGGGGCGACCGTCATCGGCATCACCGGCGGCGCCTCGCCGCTGGCGGAGCTGAGCACGATCGCCCTCATCGTGGAGTCGCTCGACAACACCGACGTCTACACACCGACGATCTCGCGGCTGGCCCAGCTCGTCGTCGTCGACATCCTCGCCACGATGGTGCTGCTGCGCCGCGGAGACCCGGCGCTCGACGAGATCCGCACCATGAAGATGCGCCTGTCGCGGATGCGGTCGGGCATGCAGCACGAGGCAGTGATCGACCCGGATCGGTGCGATCACCCATGAGGCGTGCCCGGGCAGGACGAGTGAGCCAAGCATCCCCGAAGGGTTCCCGATGACATCCCGCGACATGAGAAGGAACGGCGACACCGCCGGCGAGGCCGTCGTCGCCTTCGACCTGGGCACCAGCGGGTGCAAGGCCGCACTCGTCGATCTCGATGCCCGGGTGGTCCGTACGGCGTTCGCCCCCTACCGGACGTTCTATCCCGCGCCCGGACGCCATGAGCAGCGCCCGGAGGACTGGTGGGAGGCGCTCGTCCGCTCCGCTCGCGAACTGTCCGATGCCGGCGCCGACCGGCACCGCGTGCTCGCCGTGGCGCTGTCCGGCCACAGCCTGGCGATGGTGCCGGTCGACGCCGGTGGCGCCGCGCTGCTCGACGCGGTGCCGATCTGGTCCGACATCCGGGGAGAGGAACCGGCGGCGGCGTACTTCTCCGGCGCCGATGAGAGCAAGTGGTATCTGCGCACCGGCAACGGCTTCCCCCGGGGCATGTACACCGTGTTCAAGGCGGCGTGGCTGCGCGCCGAGCACCCCGATGTCGCCGCCCGCACGGTCCGCCTGCTGGGCAGCAAGGACTGGGTCAACGCGCGGCTCACCGGCGTCCAGCGCACCGACCCGAGCTACGCCTCCGGCAGCGGCTGCTACGACCTCGCCACCCGCCGGATGATCCCCGAGGTGACGGACGACCTCGGCGTGCCCGCCGACTGGTGGCCGCGGATCGTGCCGTCGACCGCCGTCATCGGCAGCGTGAGCGCCGAGGCGTCGGCCGCCACCGGACTGCCCGCCGGGCTGCCGGTGGTGGCCGGCGGCGTCGACAACTCGTGCATGGCACTCGGCGCGGGCCTCGACCGCGCCGGCGAGGCGTACGTGTCGCTCGGCTCGTCCAACTGGGTCACCGTGGCCGGGAGCGATCCGGTGCTCGACGACGTCGCCCGGCCGTTCGTCTTCGATCATGTGCTCCCCGGTCTTCACATCTCGGCCCTCTCCACCTTCGGCGGCGGCAGCAGCCTGTCCTGGCTGGCCTCCCTGCTGCGCCGCGACGACCTCGACGTCCTGCTGGAGGAGGCCGCGGCGGCGCCGGTGGGCGCCCGCGGCCTCACCTGCGTACCCACCCTGGCCGGCGGCACCGTGGCGGAGGGCGGCCCGGCCGTGCGTGGAGCGTTCCTCGGGCTGGATCTCGGGCACACGCACGGCGACCTCGCCCGGGCCGTGATCGAGGGGATCGGTTTCAGCCTGGCGGACGCGGCGCGCACGATGCTCGCCGCGGTGCCGGCCACCGCTGAGATCGCCGCGAACGAGATCATCGCGACCGGGGGTGGTGCGCGCGGCCGGCTCACCCTGCAGGTGCTCGCCGACCTCACCGGCCGCCCGGTCAGCCGTCCGCACTCCGCCCAGCACGTCACTGCCCTGGGGGCGGCCGCGCTCGCCCTGCTCGGCATCGGCGCCTGGACGGACACCGCGGCACTGCGCCGTACGGCACGGCACGCGGCGCTGCGGGTCGATCCGCGCCCCGAGCTCGCCCGGGCCTACGCGCTGCCGCGGGCGCGCTTCGACGCCGCGCGTGCCGCGACCCGGGCCCACGCCGGGGCGGCGGCGACCCATGACGACCACATCGCCGGAAGTGGCGACCGCGCCACGGAACAGGGCGGCCACGACCCCGATCGGGGCGGCCGCAGCACGACAACGCGCGACCCCAGCGCGAAACAGTAGGAGGACGCGTGCCCCTTGCCGACCCCCGCCCGATCCTCGCCGCCGCCCGCACCGCGCGGCACGGCGTCGGGGCGTTCAACGCGACGATGCTCGAACACGCCGAGGCGCTCATCTCCGGCGCCGAGGCGGCCCGCGCGCCGCTGATGATCCAGATCAGCGAGAACGCCGTCCGCTACCACGGCGGCCGGCTGCGGCCGCTGGCGCTGGCCGTACTCGCCCTGGCCGAGACCGCGGACGTCCCCGTCGCCGTGCATCTCGACCACGCCGAGGACGTCGACCTCGTGCACCAGGCGGTGGACCTCGGGTTCACCTCGGTGATGTTCGACGGATCCCGCCTGCCGTACGAGGAGAACCTGAAGGTCACCCGTCAGGTCGTCGAGCACTGTCACGCCCGCGGGGTCGCGGTGGAGGCCGAGCTCGGCGAGGTCGGCGGCAAGGACGGGGTGCACGAGCCCGGTGCGCGTACCGACCCCGCCGAGGCGCGCCGCTTCTGCGAACGCACCGGGGTCGACTCGCTCGGCGTCGCGGTGGGGACCTCGCACGCGATGGCCACGCGAGACGCGGTGGTCGACCTGGAACTGGTCACGGCGATCTTCGAGGCGGTGCCGGTGCCTCTCGTGCTGCACGGTTCCTCCGGCGTCGACGACGAGACGCTGCGGACCGTGGTGACCCGCGGCATGACCAAGATCAACATAGCGACGCATCTGAACAAGGTGTTCACGCACGTGGTGCGTGAGCGGCTCGAGGCGGACCCGAAGATGATGGACTCGCGCAAGTACATCGCGCCGGCCCGCGACGCGATGGCGGCCGAGGTCGAACGACTGCTCAGGCTGCTCGGCCCCCGGCCGGCGGTGGTGTCGTGATGACGGCGCCCCGGGTTCTCGTCACTCCTCGATCGATGTCGAGCGCCGGGTCGGCCGCGGTCGAGCGCCTGAAGGCCGCGGGTTACACGGTCGTCACCCCCACACCGGGGCGTCAGCCGACCCCGGAGGAGCTCGCGGCCGCGGTGCCCGGGATCGTGGGATGGATCGCCGGGGTCGAGACCATCGACGCGAACGTGCTGTCCCGCGCCGATTCGCTGCGGGTGATCAGCCGCAACGGCGCGGGCACCGACGCCATCGATCACGTCGCCGCCGCGGCGGCCGGTGTCCGGGTGGTCACCGCCCGAGGCGCCAACGCGCAGGGGGTCGCGGAGCTCGCCCTCGCCCTCGCCCTCGCGGGGCTGCGCGGACTGCCCGAGGCCGCCGCCGCCCTACGCGCCGGGGGCTGGCGGCGCGCCATCGGCAGGGAGGCCGCCGGCCGCACCCTCGGGGTCGTCGGTTTCGGCGCGATCGGCCGCCGCCTCTCTCACCTCGCGCAGGGCCTCGGCATGCGGGTCGTGGCGCACGACCCGTACGTCACCGACGCCGGTGACGTGCCGCTTCTGTCGCTGGAAGACCTGCTGAGCGGCAGCGAAGTCGTGTCGTTGCACGTTCCGCCGGCGCCGGACGGCCCGCTCCTCGGGGCCGCCGAGCTCGCGCTGCTGCGCGACGACGTCGTCCTGGTCAACACCGCGCGATCGACGCTCGTCGACGAAGCGGCCCTGCTGGCCAACCTCGAGTCCGGCCGTTTCGCGATGTACTCCGTCGACGCCTTCGATCGCGAACCACCGGAACCGTCGCCCCTGCTCGCCCACCCCCGAGTGCTGCCGACGCCGCATCTCGGCGCCGCGACGGCTGAAAGCGTACGACGGGCTTCGGAGGCGGCGGTGGACAACCTGCTCGCCGCCCTCCGAGAGGAGGATCGGACCGGCGCGTTCCGATCGTGAATCGTCCGCCCCGGGCCGGGCTCGCGGAGCGACCGGTCACCGGCATCAGCGATCGGCTTCGTCCGGGGACGGCCGCCCGGTAGGGAACAGGATCGCGCTGAGCAGATACGGTGCGCGGTCCGAGGTGGGAGTGTTGGCGACCCGGTCGCGCAGCACCGCGCGCAGATCGGCGATCGTCGCGGCGAGCTCGTCCGGGCTGAGCCACAGCGTGCCCTGCCGGTAGGACACCGAGTCGGCGGCCGGATCGGCGCCATCACGGTCCAAGTAGGCGTTGAACTCGGCGATCAGGACGGCCATGGCCGCGGCGAATCCCCGGCGGTGGTCTTCGAGCGACATCGCCGCGGCGGCGCCGGCGTCGATCGTCGGCCGGTCCGGACGCAGCCGGTAGCGGCGCTCGACGGCACCGCGCACCCGCTGCTCGCCGTCCACTTGGAGGAAGCCCCCCTCGGTCAGCAGCGCGACCTGGCGGTACACCGTGATCTTCGACACCTCGGGCATGCGGGCGCACAACTGCGCGATCGTCAGTGTGTGTCCTGCAGCCAGCGCGTGCACGATGCGCAGCCGCACTGGGTGCAGCAACTGCTCGACAACGTCCATGGCTCAACGATTTCATATGCGTTACCATTATCCAAAATGAAAACGTTGAGGTGGGAGGAGGGCGGCATGCGGGATACACCGGGGCGGACGGTGCCGGTGAACGGCCGGCGCGTCTATGTCGAGGAGTCCGGACAGGGATCGGACTGGGTGGTCTTCGAGGCCGGCCAGGGCTGCGGCCGCACCTGCTGGGATCCGGTTCTGCCGCTGTTGGACGACCGGGCCCGACTGGTCGCCTACGACCGGGCGGGGTTCGGCCGCAGCGGCAGAACCGCGGCGCAGTTGAGCATCGACGACATGGCCGCCGATCTCGTCTCGATGGTCGAGGAGGTGGTCCCCGGCCGGTTCGTGCTCGTCGCGCACAGCATGGGCGGCCTGGTCGCCCGGCGCGCGGCCGAGAGCCTGGCCTCCCGGCTCCGGGGACTGCTGCTGGTCGACCCCACTCCCGAGACCGCCCCGGTGTACGACACGTGGGACCAGACGGTGAGGAAGCTCGACCGCGTGCTGGCCCTGGCGCAGCCGCTCACCGGCATCCGCCCGATGGCGAGGCTGTTCACGCGCAACGTCCGGCACCTGTTCCCCGCCGACACCTACGCGACCATGCTCGCCGAGGACTTCACCCCCGCCGGCATCTCCCAGACCCGCAAAGAAATGAAAGCCGTGGTCGCCGCCATCCCCGAGTTCCGCCACCGGCCGCCCCGATCCCCGGAATGTCCGACGATCCTGCTGTCGGCGGCCCGTCCGGCCAAAGGGCGGGAGCGGCAGCACGCCGGCATCCGCGAGCACCAGCGCCGTCTCGCCGACAGCCTGCCTGAGGGGCGGTTCGAGGAGGTCGACTCGGCGCATTTCATCCAGGCGGAGAAGCCCCGGCTGGTCGCGGACAGAACACGACGACTCCTCGACCACGGCTCCTGATGCGGGCCCGGGGCTCACCCGAGGGCGTGGCGATGGTGGAAGGTCGACGCCCTCCCGCGTGACATGCCGGTGAAACCGCCAAATCAGGGGTGAAACCGGCGTGAAGCCGCGACGAAGCCGATGACGCGGAGGCTCTCCTCGGACGCCGGGAGGTACCCGGCGGAGAGAGGAGACGCGTCATGGCGGACCTCAGCGCCGTCCGCGCCGAGGGCCTGGTCAAGGACTTCGGAGACTTCCGGGCCGTGGACGGAATCGATCTGCGCGTACGGCAGGGCGAGATCTTCGGAGTCCTCGGCCCCAACGGAGCAGGCAAGACCACCACACTCCGAATGCTCGCCACCCTGCTCCCGATCGACGGCGGCCACGCGGAGATCTTCGGCGTCGACGTTCGACGGGAGCCCCACCGCATCCGGCAGCTGGTAGGCGTCACCGGCCAGTACGCCTCGGTGGACGAGGACCTGACCGCCCGAGAGAACCTCTGGCTGTTCGCCCGCCTGCAGGGCCTGACCGGCACCCGGGCCAAGGCCATCGCGGTCGACCTGCTCGAACGCTTCGACCTCCAGGAGGCGGCCGAGCGTCCCCTCTCCCAGTTCAGCGGCGGCATGCGCCGCCGTCTGGATCTCGCATCGAGCCTGATCACCCGCCCGCCCCTGATCTTCCTGGACGAGCCCACGACCGGCCTCGACCCGAGAACCCGGGGCCAGATGTGGGACACCATCCGCGAGCTGGTCACCGACGGTTCCACGATCCTCCTCACCACCCAATATCTGGACGAAGCCGACCAGCTGGCCGACCGCGTAGCCGTGATCGACCGGGGCAGAAAGGTCGCCGAGGACACCCCCGACGCCCTGAAGACCCAGGTCGGCGACTCGACGCTGCAGCTCCGCCTCGCGGACGGCTCCGACACGGCCCTGGCGGCGAACGTCGTACGCCGACTGCTGGGCGAGGAACCGGTCCTGACCCCGGAATCAGGACGCATGAACATCCCCCTCCCCGACCCCGACCGGGCCGCGGACGTCCTGATCGGCCTGCGGGAAGCAGGCCTCGGCATCTCGTCGGTGAGCGTCGCCAAACCGACGCTGGACGAGGTCTTCCTGGCGCTGACCGGCCACGGCGCCGACGATCAACCCCAGATGGAGGCGGCCCGATGACCACCACGAGCACCATGACCCCGACCACGTTCAAACCTCGGCGCATCGACCCGTCCGCCGTGGTCGCCGGCACCACGTCCCGAAGCTCGGTGCGGGAGACCTGGGCCCAGGTCCTGGCTATGGCATGGCGAGCCCTGAAGAAGATGCGCCGTAAGCCCGAGCAGTTCTTCGACGTCCTCATCCAGCCCCTGCTGTTCACGGCGATGTTCGCGTTCATCTTCGGCGGCGCGATCTCCGGCAGCGTGTCGAACTACCTCCCGGTGCTGATCCCCGGCATCCTCGCTCAGACGGCCCTGACCGTCTGCATGGCGACGGGCGTGCAACTGCGCGAAGACATGGACAAGGGGGTCTTCGACCGTTTCAAGTCCCTGCCGATCGCGCGGCTCGCCCCCCTGGCCGGCCCGATGATCGCCGACCTGATCCGGTACGGCATCGCGTCGGTGCTGACGCTCGTCACCGGCCTGCTCATCGGTTACCGCCCCGGCGGCGGAGTGCTCGGCTGCGTCGGGGGCGTCGCGCTCACCGTGATCGCGGGCTGGTCGCTGGCGTGGATCTTCACCTGGCTGGGCACGATGGCGCGTTCGGCCCAGAGCGTCCAGGGCATCTCGATGATGATCATGTTTCCGCTCACCTTCCTGTCCAACGCCTTCGTCCCCGCCGAGACGCTGCCCGGCTGGCTGGAGGCGTTCGTGAAGGTCAACCCGGTGTCGCACGTCGTCTCCGCGGTGCGCGACCTGTTCAACGACGGAGCCGTGACGGCCGAGGTCGGCTGGGCGGTAATCGGCTGCATGGTCGTCGTCGCGATCTTCGCTCCGCTGGCGGTCCGCTCGTACTCCCGCAAGATGTAGCGGTGTCAGACCACCCGCTCCAGGACGGCACGGGCCTCGGCCAGCAGGTCGGGGCCACGCCGTTCGCCGTACTCGGCCTCGATGCGGGACATGACGCCGGGGGCGGTCCGTTCGGCGTGCGCGGACAGGATCGGCCACTGCAACGTCGGAACGAACCGGTTGTAGGCGAACCGTTCGGCGAGCACGAGCAGCCGGATCGCATCCTCGGCGGGCAGCGCCCCCTTCAGCAGGCCCCAGATCCCCAGCCCGGCGAGCACCATCCCCATCACCGGGTAATCCCTGAAGCTGTGATCCGGATCCACCACGATGAGGACTTTGGCCCGCAGCGACTCGAAGAGGTCCGCGCCGTCGTCGCCCTCGCCGTACTGGGCGAACGCCGAGAGCGCGATGATCTCCCCCAGGACGGACCATGGTACGAAACCGTCCGGTGCGCCGGGGACGCGCAGGTCGCGGATGACTTCGGCGGTCTCGCGATGCCGCCGCAGCCCTTCGGCGATGTCGCCGTCGGCGAGGGCCAGCTGGGCTCTGCCGGCGCTGACCGACAGGACCTCGCCGTAGGTGCCCTGGGGAGCGAGCGCCTCCATGTCGTCGATCATCTGTGCGGCCTCGTCGCGGCGCCCCTCGGCGAGCGCCGCCATGGCGAGGGTGGCGCGGATCTGGACGGCGTCGTCCACCGCCCCGAGGCGTTCGAGCACCGGGAGTGCCTCGGTGGCATGCCTGGAGGCCGACGCGGTATCACCGAGGTTCGCGTACAGGGAGGCCAGCTGGGTGTGCAGCACGGCCCGGTGCCAGGGACCGCCGTCGTCGCCGACGAGTTCGAGGGCGGCGCGGGCCGCTTCGATCGCACCGACCGGGTCGCCGGCGTTCTCCCTGCCGTGGCTCAGCCAGTGCAGCGCGATCCGGCGGATCAGCGGGTCGGGATCGGCGGTCAGCTCGTCCAGACCGTGCTCGGGATCCGACACCATCGTGAGCAACCCCGTCACCATCGCCCGGATGGCGGGGTTCGCCGAGTCGGCGCCCAGCCCGGACAGCAGTCGCGTCAGCGTCCCGGTCTCTTCCAAGGGGACGATGACGGTGCTGAACAGCGCGATGCTCAGGGCCGTCCGGGCCCGGTCGAGGAGCCGGGGCGGCGGCGTCCAGCCGCTCAGGGCGGCGGCGACGGCCGGGGTGAGCACGATGCTGCGCGGATGGTCCCCGCAGATCGACCAGTAGCCGCCCAGCGCGGAGAACAGCACCACCACCGCCTCCGGATCGGAGCCGGCGAGGGCCTCGCGCAGGATGTCGGCGAGGTTCGTCTCCTCGGAACGCAGCCGGTCCATGGCGTCGACCTGCTCCGGCGAGTACAGCCGAGCGCCGTGCCGGTTCGCGTAACCGACGGCCCAATCGCGTACGGCGGCCCGCGCCTCGGCGGTCTCACCGGCCGAGTCCAGCCGCACCCGGCCGAACTCGCGTACCGTCTCGAGCATGCGGTAGCGGACGCCGCCGGCCGCCTCCACGACGGTGAGCAGGGACTGCTCCACGAGCTCCTCGACATCGCCGAGAGCGTCGTCGCCGAGCACCTCCTCCGCCGCGTCGAGGGTAAAGCCGTCAGGGAAGGCCGACAGGCGGCGCAGGGCCCGGCGCTCCCGCTCGCCGAGAAGGTTCCAGGACCAGTCGATCACCGCCAGCAGCGTCTGGTGCCGGGAGGGGGCGCTTCGGTCGCCGCCGCGCAGCAGCGAGAACCTGTCCTCCAGTCGACGGGCGATCTCGGCCGGTGACATCACCCGCACCTTCGCGGCGGCCAGTTCGATCGCGAGCGGCAGACCGTCCAGGCGGGCCACGACGGCACGCACGTCATCCTCGTCGAGGCGCACACCGGGCCGGGCCGCGGTCGCGCGGTCGCGGAACAGCTCGACCGCGTCGCGGGTGCCCAGCTGGGGCAGCGGATAGACGCGTTCGGCGGCGATCGCCAGCGGCGAGCGGGTCGTGGTGAGGACGCGCAGCTCCCGTGTCGTCGCGGTCAGATAGGCGACCAGGTCGGCGACCGCCTCCACCAGATGCTCGCAGTTGTCGAGCACCAGCAGCGCCGGGGCCAGATCGAGCTGCTGGGCGATCCGCGTACGGACGTCGGCGCGCTGCCGCGGGGTGAGCGTGCGGCGCCCGGTCACCGAGTCGCGGACGCCGAGCGCCGACCCGACCTCGCCGACCAGGTCCTCGGGCGTGGTCACGCCGACCAGCTCGACGAAGTGCACCACCGGCTGCTGGGCCTCGCGGGCGACGACATGGGCGAGCCGGGTCTTGCCGAGCCCGCCCGGACCGAGGATCGACACCACCCGGGAGGTGGCGAGCAGTGCCCGCACCCGACGCAGGTCGTCGTCACGGCCGAGCAGCGGGGTCGTGTCGAACCGCACGCCGGCCCGTACGGGACTGTCGTGCGCCAGCAGCTCACGATGGACTCGCCGCAGCTCCGGGCCGACGTCGGCGCCGACCCGGTCACGCAGATCCGACCGGTAGCGCTCGAAGCGGTCCAGTGCGGCACCCGTTCCGCGCACCGCCGCCTCGCTGTGCAGGAGGTCGGCGAGCAGCCCCTCGTCGTCGGGGTGGACGCGCACGGCCTCCTCGAGCCAGGGAAGGGCGGTGCCGTGCTCGCCGCTCCGGCTCCGGGCCCGGGCGAGCACGACCCGCGCGGACGCCAGGTCGCGTTCCGCGCGCCGGCGCACCTCGGCCAGTGGACCGTCGCCCTCGGGAGGCAGCACCCCGGCGCCCAGTGCGAGGGCCTCCTCCGCCGCCGCTGCCGCCGCGACCGGATCCTCGGCGAGCAGTGCCCGCGCCCGGCCCACCAGACCGTGCAGCCGGTCGGCGTCGATCCGGCCGGGCGCGACCACGAGCCGGTAGCCGCCCCCTTCCGTGGCCAGTGCCTCGGGCCCCACGACCGACCTGGTCCGGGACACCAGGACCTGCAGCGCCTTCGCCGGATTGGCCGGCTCGTCTTCCCCCCACACCTCCGCGACGAGGCGGTCCGCGTTCACGACCCGGGAGGCGAGCGTGAGGGCGGCGAGCAGCGCCTGAGCCCTATCGCCGACCACCGCCTGCCCCCGCCACCGCACGCCGTGAAGCAGACTCAGGTCGATCGGCATGGCCCAATTCTAGGCTTCGCCGAGCCGTCCGCCCGTTCTCGTCTTCACCCCGCAGGGCCCACATGGTGAGCGGCCGCCGAGGTGGCGTCACGGCGATTCTGATCAGGCCGGGCCTGCGAGCCGGGCGTAGGCCGCTGGGGGCATGCCGACCGCGGCGGTGAAGTCGCGGGTCAGGTGGGCCTGATCGGTGTAGCCGAGCTCGGCGGCCAGCGTGGCGAGGTCGAGGCCCTGATAGACCCGCTCCGCGGCCTCGTGCAGGCGGAAGCGGCGGATCACCCACTTGGGGCCGACGCCGACATGGTCCCGGAACAGCCGCTGCAACGAGCGTACGGACCGCCCCGATCTGGCGGCCAGCTCGTCGACCCTGGTCACGGACACGTCGCTCTCCACCATCGCCACCAATGCCGCGACCTCTTCCGCCAGTGGATCGTGATCTGGCCCCAGGCTCAGGAGGAACGTCTCGATGAGCGCGATGGCGGCCCGGACGTCGGGCTCGGCCAGGACCTGCTCGACCAGGGTCACGCCCGCCGCGCCGTACATGTCGCCGATCTCCACGAACCGGCCGGTCAGCCGGGACACCGGACCGCCGAGGAACGGCCGGAAACCACCCGGGCGGAAGCGCGTGCCGAGCACGCGGCCGCTACCTCGCATGGTGTAGGAGAAGCCGCCCTTGATCACTCCCGCGATCCGGCGGAAGTCCCGGGCGATGGTCATGTTCACGGTGGGGTGCGAGACGATGCGCTGTTCGTACGGCTCGGCGAGATCGGTCCACGTGACGACCCAGAAGTGCTCCACATACGCCGCGATCTCGGGTGATGGCGCCTGCCGGACGAAATCGAAGGCGTTGAGCCCGGCGTACGGGTCGACCCAGCCGCGCTGTCGCGTTTCTACAAGCCGCCCTCCGGGCGGGCGGGGCACGCTGGTCGCCATGGAAGACATGATGCCGCTGATGAGGCGTGCCACCGAACGTACCGCCGGCTTGGTGCGGACGGTACGGCAGGAGCAACTCGGGCTCCCGACGCCGTGTGCGAAGTTCGACGTCAAGGACCTGATCAACCACCTCGAGTGGGTGGCGGAGCTGTTCGAGTCGCTGGCTCGCAAGGGGCCGATGACCGAGCAGCGGTCTTACGCGGGCGACTTCCCCGAGCGAGCGGAGGGCACGCTGGCCGCCTGGTCGCGGCCCGAGGCATGGGAGGGCACCAGTCCCGCCATGGGCATGCCGATGACCGCGCTGGGCCATATGTACCTCGTCGACATGGTCGTGCACGGCTGGGACCTGGCCAGAGCCACGGGTCAGGAGTACGAGCCGGATCCCGAGGCCGTCGCACGGGTGCTGCACTTCACCGACCAGATGGTGGAGACGGGCAGACAACGCGGTGTCTTCGGGCCGCCGGTGGCAGTGCCGGACGACGCCCCGCTGTTCGATCGCCTGCTCGGTGTCATCGGCCGGGATCCGGCCTGGACGGTGTGACCCGCTCCGGTCCGCTGCCCGCCGGCCGCGGGCTTCCCGTGCGGTCCGCGCTCCCGCCCGCTCCGCTCCCTGCCCCCGGATGGCGGTTACCTGACCGACTCTTCAGGACGTCGTGAGTGGGGCGGTGATCGCCTCTGGCGTCACGGGGTCGTCAGGAAGCCGAAGTGCTCCTTGCCCACGACCACCGGATTGCTGAGCTCGCCGACTTGGTCGATCGTCACCGTGATCACGTCGCCCGCGTGCAGCCGGAAGTCGAGATCGGGCACGAGGCCGGTCCCGGTGGAGAGCACGACCCCATGGGGATGGTTCTCGGCGTGGAACAGATAGGCGGTCAGTTCGGTGAACGGGCGCCGGATCTGCCTGGTGGAGGTCGTGCCGTCCCAGATGACAGTGCCGTCGCGAGCGACCGTCAGGCGGATGGCGAGATCGGCGGGCTCGACCTCCCACGCGGGTCTGATGCCCGCGGAGAGGGCGCATGCGCCGGCGTACATCTTGGCCTGCGGTAAGTAGAGCGGGTTCTCGCCCTCCACCGATCGTGAGCTCATGTCATTGCAGACAACGTAGCCGACGATCTCCTCGAAGCGGTTGACCACCAGGGCCAGCTCGGGCTCGGGAACGTTGAGCGCCGAGTCGGAGCGGATGCCGACGGGTTCACCGTCGACGACCACCCGCCAGGCAGGCGACTTGAAGAACAGCTCGGGACGCTCGGCGTCGTAGACCAGCTCGTAGACCGATTTGAGGGCGCTCTCCTCCACGCGCGCATCGCGAGAGCGCAGGTAGGTCACGCCTGAGGCCCACACCTCCATGGCGCCGTCCACGGGCGCGAGCAGCCGCACCTCGCTGACCGAGCAGTCGGGGGCGGCGTCGGCGCAGATCCGTTCGATCTCCTCTTTCCGGTGCTGAAGAAGCTCGAACATGCCGGCTACCGGCAGGGGGGACAGGACGCCGTCGTTCAACACTGCGATGCGTGGGCCGGGGTCGGTATGCCGCCGGTATCGAACGATGTGCACTTGGGTTTCCCTTCTGTCGCGGCAGTGGTCGCCGCCGGGCGGGCTTCAGCGGTCAGGGTCGTGACCGGCAGGTGGCTCCCTTCGCACCGCGACTCCGCGGACGGCCCGGCTCCGACACGGGAGTGTCGGGCCGGCGGGTGCGTGAGGGTCTTCGGTGCGAGCTCTGGACAAAGTGGACGTGATCGGTAACGGTTGGATTGTAAACGTTACCGATTACGTTTGCGAAGAGGCGGGATCCACGTGATCGACGTCGCCACGGGGGGCGACCCACGCTGTCCCCGGGTGGTCCGAATCTCGCTCGGGAGGGCTCACTCACCCGGAGGGGGAATCGGCGGCGGCGAGGTACGGGCCGGTCTCGATGTGGTCTGCCGGGGCGCGTTCAGAGGCGTCTGGCGCTGCCATCCATCGATGGCGGAGGAAAGGGGCTGTAGCGGTGATTGGGGTGACCTGGTGACCACTGTGAGGCGGGAGTCTGCGGCGATTTACGCCGATCCGACCGCGTCCGTTGGGGAGCGCGTGGCGGATCTGATGGCTCGGATGACCCGGGAGGAGAAGCTCGCTCAGTTGGGGAGCGCATGGGCGTTCTCGGTGATCGAGGGCGGCCGTTTCTCGGCCGAGCGGGCGCGTACGGTCCTTCGGCACGGATTGGGGCACGTGACTCGCATCGCGGGAGCCACCAGCCTCAAGGCGGCACAGGTGGCGCGAGTGGCGAATGAGATCCAGCGCTTTCTGGTGACGCAGACCCGGCTGGGGATCCCGGCGATCGTGCACGAGGAGGTGTGCTCCGGGTTGATGGCGCGTGAAGCGACCGTCTTCCCCCAGGCGATCGGTGCCGCGAGCACCTGGGAGCCGGAGCTCAACCGGCGGTTGGCGGATGCCGTTCGCGAGCAGATGCGCGCGATGGGAAGCCACCAGGGGCTCTCACCGGTGTTGGACGTCGTACGGGACCCGCGGTGGGGCCGGACGGAGGAGACCTACGGGGAGGATCCGCACCTGGTGGCCCGTATGGGCGTGGCGTTCATCCGGGGCCTCCAGGGTTCTTCTCTTACGGAGGGCGTCATCGCGACGGCCAAGCACTTCGTCGGCTACGGGGCGTCCGAGGGTGGGCTGAACTGGGCGCCCGCGCACCTGCCGCCTCGTCTGCTGCGCGAGGTGTATCTGTATCCGTTCGAGGCGGCGGTCCGCGAGGCGGGCCTTCAGTCGGTGATGGCCGGCTACCACGAGCTGGACGGGATCCCCTGCCACGCCAACCGTCAGCTCCTCAACGATGTCCTCCGTGGGGAGTGGGGCTTCGCGGGGACCGTCGTGTCGGACTACTTCGCCGTCGACGATCTCCATTCGTATCACCGCTTCGCCGAGGACAAGCGGCAGGCGGCGGCTCTGGCGCTCACCGCGGGTACCGACGTCGAGCTTCCGGCGACGGATGCGTACGCGGGCGCGCTGGCAGGCGCCCTGGACGCCGGACAGGTCGACGAAGGGGAACTGGACGAAGCGGTCTCACGGGTTCTTCGGCACAAGTTCGAGCTCGGCCTGTTCGAGAACCCCTACGTCGACGAGGCCGCGGTCGCGCTGACCGTGAACCCCGAGCGGCACCGGGAGGTCGCGCTCGAGATGGCTCGGCGCAGCCTCGTCCTGCTCAAGAACGACCGCATCCTGCCGCTGCGGCCGGGCACCGGAACGATCGCCCTCATCGGGCCGAACGCGGACGACGCCCGGCACCTCCTCGGCGACTACTCCTTCGCGGCGCATGTCGAGTCGCTGGCGGAGGCACGCGAGCGGCGTGGCCTGCTCGGCCAGATGATGACGATCCCGGACGACCTCGAGATCGACGAGGGCACGGACGGGCTGCCCACGGTGCGTGACGAGCTCACGGCCCGCCTGGGCGACCGGGTGCGCTACGCGCGCGGGTGCGACGTGATCGATACATCGAGGGACGGTTTCGACGAGGCGGTCGCCGCCGCCGCGGCGGCCGATGTCGCGGTGCTGGTCATGGGAGATCGTTCGGGGTTGACGACCCGGGCCACCACGGGAGAGTCGCGGGACAGGTCCAGCCTGGATCTCCCCGGTGTCCAGGAGGACCTGGTCCGTGCCGTCGTCGCCACCGGCACCCCCGTGGTGGCGGTGCTCGTCGCCGGTCGACCGGTCGGCGGCGACTTCCTGCACGAGAAGTGCGCCGCGGTGCTGATGGCCTGGCTGCCCGGACAGACCGGGGCGCAGGCGATCGCCGAGGTTCTGCTCGGCGAGGTGAGCCCGAGCGGGAAGCTGCCCATCTCCTACCCGCGCTCCGTGGGGCAGATACCCGTCTTCTATGGACACAAGGTGTCCGGCGGACGGTCGCACTGGCACGGTGACTACGTCGACTCGCCCGTTCGCCCGCGCTACCGCTTCGGTCACGGGCTCGGGTACGTCCCGTTCGTCATCGAACAGGCCACGCTGGACCGCACCGAGGTGACCGCCGGGGACGGCGTCGCGGTGGAGGTCACCGTGGCCAACATCGGCGATCGAGCCGGTGAGGAGGTCGTCCAGCTCTACATTCGCGACCCGCGGGCAACGGTCACCCGGCCGGTGCTCGAGTTGAAGAGCTTCGCCCGCGTGTCCGCCGATGCCGGGCGGCGATCGGTCGTACGGTTCCACCTGCCCACCGGCCAGCTCGGCTTCTACGACCGGGACATGAACTACACCGTGGAGACCGGACACATCGAGGTGTACGTCGGCTTCTCCTCCGACACCCACACCCACACCCACGCGGGCACGTTCACCATCACCGGCGGCGCCGACCGGCCGGAGGTCGAAAAGGTCTATGCGGGCACGGTCGGCGTCGGCGAACCGCCGCCGGCGACCTCACGTGGCCCGCTCGGGCGGGCATGACGGCGTGGTGAGGCGAGACCGCTAGTGCCGCGACCGCCAAGGTTTGCCCGGAAGGAGCGGTGTCCAGGGTGGTGCATCGCAAGGCGGAGGAGGAGCTGAGTAGCGGAGCTACGAGCGACGACTCCAACGCGGCGAGGTGCCGCCCTGGGCGACGCGACGGGGCAAAGGTTGGCGGGAGGGGCGCTAGTTCCGGGCGGGTGGTGGAGGAACGGCACTTCGCCACCCGTCGTCCACGTCATCCGCCGGGCACCGGCCACGCGGCGCCGACCGTCGGCGAACGTTGACGCCTGTGAGGTCGTCAAGCTTCCGCCTGCGAGCCGGCGCCGAATTCGCCGTGTCCATTGTGGGCGACGCGCCTTTCGACTCCGCGCTCATAGGTCGCCATGCCCCGGCCCGCCCGCCTGATCTGGCCTTCTCTTCCGGGGACGCGGTCAGTGTGCTGAGAGACCGGAAAGGGGCTTGTGTTCGCAATCGTTATCGCTTACTTTGCTGGAAACGTAACCGATAACGATTGCAGCCAAAGAGGACGATATGGCCGAGGGTGGGGCACCGGTGACGATGAGTGACGTCGCGCGGTTGGCGGGTGTCTCCACCGCGACAGTCTCCCGGGTGGTGAACGGCCGGTACGGCGTCAGCGCCGGCACCATCGCGCAGGTACGTTCGGCCATCGAGCGGCTGGGCTACGAGTCAAGCCTCGTGGCGGCGAGCCTGCGGCGCAGCCGTACCAACGTTCTGGGCCTGGTGACCCACAGCTTCCAGTCCTATACGGCCGAGGTGCTCAAGGGCGTGATGGACGCGCTGACCCAGTCGGGCTTCGACCTGATCATCTACGCCAACAGTGATCTCTACGGGACGTATTCGGAGGGCTGGGAGCAGCGGCATCTCACCCGCCTGTCGGGCACGCTCACGGACGGGTGCATCGTGGTCACCCCCTGGGGCGAGGTGCGGACCAGCACTCCGGTCGTGGTCATCGATCCGGTGCGGGACTCGACGGTGCCGTCGGTGACGGCGGACAACCTCACGGGTGCCACCACGGTGGTCGAGCATCTGCTCGACCTGGGGCACCGGCGTATCGGATTCATCGCGGGCCGTTCCAGCCTGGCTGCGGCATGGTCGCGTGAGGAGGGTTACCGCAGGGCACTGGCCGAAGCCGGTGTTCCCGTCGATCCCGCCTTGATCGGCAGAGGGGACTTCAACCCCGAGTCCGCGGTCCCCTTGGCGCGCGAGTTGCTGAGAAGGGCGGACCGTCCGACGGCGATCTTCGCGGCGAGCGACGGGATGGCCCTGAAGGTTCTGGAGGTCGCGAAGGAGTTGGGGCTCAGCGTCCCCGGCGACCTGTCGGTGGTCGGTTTCGACAACATTCCGGAGGCCGCGTTGGCCGAGCCGGGGCTGACCACGGTGGACCAGTCGATGTACCGACTCGGGTACGAGGCCGCACGCATGCTGAAGTCGCTCGTGACCGGTGAGTGGGAGGGCCCCCGGCAAATACTGCTCCCGACCCGCCTGGTGGTCCGCGGCTCCACCGCAGCACCGAGGGTCACGACCGAACCGTGACACACGCTCACAGCGTGGCACGCAGGCTCACCTGAGGTTCAGGTGAAGAAGGCAGACCCACGACGGACGGAGGTGTAGACACAGAGTCCACAACACATCCGACTGATAAGCCGGGCCGGCAAGTCGGGGCCATCCGCTGCCGGCCGTCAAAGGAGCTTTTCTATGACGTTACAGTATCACGGCGGCGTGCGCCCCACGGGCGTGCGCCGGCTCTCGGCGGCGATCGTCGCCGGAGTCATGGCGATCGCGGCGGTGCTGCTCGCGCCGCGACCGGCGGCGGCGGACACGCCGTGGCTGGATGTTTCCGAGGACGGCTACGCGTCGTTCACCGTCCCGGCGGCCTACGTCCAGGCCAACGTGGGCCAGGTGTCGCAGGTCGTCATCGAGGGGAACTTCGGCCCCTCCTTCACCTGGGCGGAGTTCGGTCTCACCCGTCGTGGCGATGCCTGGTCGGGGGTTCTCGGCCCACTCAAGCCGGGGCTGTACTACTACCAGGTCACGGGCGATGACACCAAGGGGCTCAAGGATCCGACGAACGGCACCGGTGTGGCGTCCAAGCCTCTCTGGAGCACGTTCCTCGTCCAGGGTGACTCGGCGCGCCTGCTGGCGGACGCGCCTCAGGGGCAGGGTGGCAAGGTCGAGACCCTGACCTACCGCGTAAAGAACAAGGAGCGGTCGGCTCTGGTATGGACGCCGCCGGGGTACCAGGCCAAGGGGCCCAAGGGTTACCCGGTGCTGTTCCTGCGGTCCGGTGATGACGGGACCGCCACCGACTGGCTCGACCTCGGCCGGGCCAAGCAGATCTTCGACAACCTGTCGGCCCAGGGTGCCATGGCGCCGATGGTGGTCGTGATCGGCGACGGCGACGCGTCGGACGACGACAAGGAGCTGAAGGACCTCCGGAAGGCGGCCGCGGACAAGTACCACGTCCTCCGCGACCCGGCGCACCAGGCGATCGCCGGTGTGTCCGAGGGTGGGACGCGGGCGCTGCGTGCCGCGCTGACCACCCCCGGTCGGTTCGCCTACGTCGGCTCGTTCTCGGGTCTTCTGGAGGAGAGCGTCAGCCGTGCGGACGCCAACGCGATCAACCGCGAGGTCAAGCTGGTGCGTCTGTACACCGGGAACGTGACCGATCCCGCGTACAACGCGACCAACCGCCTGACGAAGGCGCTGGACGAGGCCGGCATCGACTACGAGTTCGATGGGGTCAACCCCGACGCCGGGGCGAACTGGAGCGCCTGGCAGGAGAACCTGATCGATTTCGTGCCGCGGCTGTTCCGTACGGTGTCGGATCACGGTCCGAGCGCCGGTCACGGGCCGCTGAAGGGCGAGTTCGACCCGCCGGCCGCCGGCACCACCCCGACGCCGTTCCTGACCGAGGACGGCTTCGTCACCTTCGAGACCACGACCGACTTCAAGGACGCTCAGCACGTCACGGTGTGGGCGAACTGGGCTCCCGGCGGGAGTTGGCTGCGCGTTCCGCTGTCCCGCGACGGCGACCGGTGGCGGGCGACCGTGGGTCCGCTGGACCCGTGGTTCTACTACTACCGGGTGATCGTGGATCGGGTCGCGGTCAAGGACGTGTCGAACCCGACGAAGGTGACCACCGAGCCGACCTGGAGCACCTTCCTCATCCCCGGAGAGGCGTCGCGTCTGCTCTCGGACGTTCCCGACGGCCAGGGCGGAAAGGTCGAAAGCCTGACGTACCGGAGCAACGTCGCGAACCAGGACCGGACCGCGTTGGTGTGGACCCCACCCGGATACGACCCCGACCGCGCTGAGCCGTACCCCGTCTTCTACCTCCAGCACGGTGGCGGCCAGAGCTACACGGACTGGGTCGAGATGGGACGCGCCAAGCAGATCCTCGACCACCAGTTCCTCGACGGGGACCTGGTGCCGATGGTCGTCGTGATGGGCAACGGCAACGTGTCCAACTTCACGAAGGAACTGCGGGAGAACATCGCCCCGGCGGCCCGTGCCCGCTACAACATCTCCAGCGACCCGTCGCAGCAGGCGCTCGCCGGCCTCTCGATGGGCGGTGGACATACCTTCGGGGTGCTCAAGGCGCATCCGGGCGAGTTCGCCTACATCGCGGCGTTCTCGGCCGGGTTCGGCAGTGGTGCCGGCGTCGACGCCGAGGCGATCAACAACGGGACCAAGCTGCTGCGTCTGTACGTCGGTGACCAGACCGACTTCGTGTACCCGTCGTTCATGGCGTCCCTGAACACCTTGAACGACCTCGGTATCCGCTACGAGTTCGACGGGGTGACCCCCGGGCCGCACGGCTGGGACGTGTGGCAGAAGAACCTCATCGACCTGGCTCCGCGCCTGTTCAAGCGCTAGCCGGGCCCGCCCGTTCGAGGCCACGCCGCCGGGGGTGCCACGCTCCCGCCCCAGGTGGTGCTCATCGGGCATCGGCGGCATGTGAGCGCTCACATGAGGATCGGCACGAAGAACGGGGCGCGGGGTCGTATCACCCGTGCCCCGTTCCGGTCGATCGCTCGGCCTCAGCGGCGGCGCATGACCCGTGTGCGCAGCGATCCCGGAGGGGAAATCATGTCAACGAAGACGAGAAGACCACTGGCCACCGCAGCCATGCTCGCCGTCGCGTGCGTGCTCGCCGCCTGTTCCTCCACTGGGGGAGGCGGCGCGAGCAACGCGAGCGCGAGCAACGGTGGAAGCGAAGCGACCGGAAACGACGTGACCGGAAACGACGCGAGCAACTGCACGAACACGATCAGCAAGAAGGACCTGCCGGTCGTGACCTTCTGGGGCTGGTACCCCAACATGGAACTCGTCGTCGACAACTTCAACGAACTGAGCAACGAGGTGCAGGTCTGCTGGACCAACGTCGGCCAGGGCGGTGACCAGTACCGCAAGTTCCAGACGGCCATCTCGGCGGGCACCGGTGCGCCAGACGTGATCATGATCGAGATGGACCGGATCCCGACCTTCCAGATCCAGAACGCGCTCGTCGACATCAAGAAGTACGGCTTTGACAGCGTGAAGGAGAACTACAGCGAGGGCGCGTGGAAGGACGTCTCGATCGGTGACGCGGTCTACGGCGTGCCCGTGGACGGCGGCCCGATGGCGATGATCTACCGGAAGGACATCTTCGACAAGTACGACATCACGCCGCCGAAGACGTGGGCCGAGTACGAGCATGCGGCGCAGAAGGTGAAGGACGCGGGGGGCCCGCTGTTCGGCGACCTGGGGGCGAACGTGTCGGCCGTCACGATGGCGCTGCAGATCCAGAAGGGCGCCGTGCCGTTCACCTACGACCCGGCGCAGCCGGAGCTGATCGGTATCAACCTGAACGACCAGGCGTCCAAGGACGTGCTCGACTACTGGGCGGGCCTCGTGCGCAAGGGGCTGGTCGGAACGCAGAACCAGTTCACGCCGGAGTACATCTCCGGTGTGATCAACGGTAAGTACGCGACGTACATCTCGGCGGCCTGGGCGCCCGGCTACCTCACCGGTGCCGGCGTCGGCAAGGGCAAGGACACCGGCAAGTTCGCGGTGGCGCCGCTCCCGCAGTGGGACGCCGACAACCCGGTGCAGGTGAACTGGGGCGGGTCGGCCTTCTCCGTGACGAGTCAGGCGAAGAACCCGGAACTGGCCGCTAAGGCGGCGTACGGCCTCTACGCCGACGAGAAGTCGCTCACCGACGGCTGGACCAACCAGATCATCTTCCCGATGAACCTCAAGGCGCTCAACGATCCCGAATTCGTGGACCTGAAGGTGTCGTTCTTCGATGGTCAGCAGGCGAACAAGGAGGTCTACGTCCCCGCGGCGAACGCCTACAAGGGCGTCACCTACAGCCCGTTCGGCCAGTACTACTTCGAGGCCATGACGAAGCAGGTCAGTGCCATCATCGAGGGTTCTGTCACCGGTGCGCAGGCCGCCGACCGCATTCAGGAGGACGTGGTGAAGTACGCCAAGGAACAGGGCTTCACCGTTCAGTGACAAGCAGGGTGGGCCAGGCCGTCCTCGACCGTCTGGCCCACCCGAGACTCCCAGCATCGACATCTCGGAGCCCAAGATGACCCTCCTGATCGAGGAAAGTGTGCCGAGCAGTCAAGAGAAACCGCACAAGGTCCGCGGCAAGGTGCGCCTTCGTGAGCACCTGATGGGGTGGCTCTTCGTCGGGCCGTTCGGGATCGTCTTTCTGGCGTTGCTCATCGCGCCGCTCGTGTACGCGCTTTATCTCAGCCTCTTCCAGAAGAAACTGATCGGCGGCACCAGCTTCGTCTTCCTCGACAACTACGTGAAGGCGTTCACCGACCCGAGTTTTCTCTCCGGGGCGTGGTTCGTCGTACGCTTCTCCCTCGTCGCCATTCCGCTGCAGATCATCGTCGCGCTCGCGTTGGCCCTCATCCTGGATGCCGTCACCTCCCTTTTCACCCGGTTCTCGCGGCTGATGATCTTCCTGCCGTACGCGATTCCCACGGTCATCGGGGCCGTCATGTGGGGGTTCCTGTACAGCAGGAGCTTCGGGCCGCTCTCCGACATCTTCGGCCTGTTCGGCGCCACCGCTCCGGACATCTTCAGCAGCAACCTGATCTTCTACGGCCTCGTCAACATCGTCACCTGGCAGG
>BCRI01000113.1 GCA_001552515.1 Sphaerimonospora mesophila NBRC 14179 = JCM 3151 | reverse complement strand
AGAGTCTGGCGATTCTCGACGACCTCGTCGTCACCCGGCGTGTTCTGGAGTGCGACATGGCGAACGTCGCCGCCCGTCTGGCCGGGCCGGACACCGTGGAGCGGCTGCGCGCGTTGGTGGACCGGATGGACGAGCTCGTGGACGACCACGTCATGTACGCCGAGAGCGACCGTGCCTTCCA
The DNA here is from genome assembly GCA_001552515.1 of Sphaerimonospora mesophila NBRC 14179 = JCM 3151. Taxonomy (GTDB): domain Bacteria; phylum Actinomycetota; class Actinomycetes; order Streptosporangiales; family Streptosporangiaceae; genus Sphaerimonospora; species Sphaerimonospora mesophila. Next base: position 23,066 of record BCRI01000113.1, on the reverse strand, counting down.
CGACACGATTATGCAGGCGTCGGGAAACCGCATCGCTCGTGGCGTCGTGCGGGCGCTGGAGAGCCAGGTCGTCAACACCGCCCGGTACATGGGCCGGACCGAGCGGGCCCTTTGCGTGGCGTCGAACCGCGGCCACCGGCGCATCTACGAGCGCATCGCCGCCCACGATCCTGAGGGCGCCGCCGAGGCGATGTTCAATCACATCACCGAGGCCTGGCTCGTCCGCCGCAGCGGACAGGCCGATCCCGTCCGGCTGCAGCGTTAGATCGCGTCCGGCGCCCCCGGCCCGACCTGATCGCGTGTTCGCATCGGCGCAAACGATTCGACCGGCGACGCTGAAAGTTTCATAGGAGTGTTTCGGCGGTGATCACGGCCGCTTTCCCTGGCCAAGCGACAGGAGGGGCGGAGTGTGCCGGGTGGCGGCCCGCACCGTCGGAACGGCCGAACCTTGACAGGTCCGGTCACGGTCATATTTGCTTCGCTGAACCACCGCACTCCAGCCACCCGGAAGAAAGGAGATCCGGTTCGGCGGTGATGAGTTAGCGTTAACATCGAGCCTCTCGACCGGCCGGTCGATAACACCCCCGGGCCGGCGGGTTTCGACTGGCAGAACGCGCCGTGTGCGGCGAACCGGTATCCGCCGAGCCGGCGACCGGAAAAGCCGGCCGGCCGACTCCCGCACCCCCCGGAGAAGGCGGAAGAAATGACTCCCCCACGCACGTGTGTCACCAGAAGATTCGAAAAGGAAATCGCGTGATGTCGCGGCACAGGTCTCTCTTCACCGTTATCGCGACCACCGCGCTGCTCCTCCTGACCTCGGCACAGACGGCGCTCGGCGACAGCACGACCACGTCGCGCACCGAGGCGAGCGCTCTCGCGGCCACCGCGGGATGCGGCAAGACTCCGACGCTGAGAAGCGGTACGCAGTCGATCACGACCAGCGGGAAGAATCGCAGCTATATCCTGAGGATTCCCGACAACTACAACAACACCACCCCCTATCGATTGATCTTCGGGTTCCATTGGAACGGCGGCACCGCCAATGACGTAGATTCGGGCGGAACCAGCGGTTATGTCTGGTCCTACTACGGACTCAGGGCATTGTCGAACAACACCGCGATTTTCGTCGCCCCACAGGGAACGAACAACGGCTGGGCCAACCCCGGCGGTGAGGACATCACCTTCGTCGACGACATGATCCAGCGGATCGAGGCGGATCTCTGCGTCGACACCGCCCAGCGCTTCGCCCTGGGCTTCAGCTACGGCGGCGGCATGAGCTACGCGCTCGCGTGCGCCCGGGCGACGACCTTCCGCGCTGTGGCGGTCTACTCCGGTGCGCAGCTCAGCGGATGCAGCGGCGGCACCCAGCCCGTCGCGTACATCGGCCTGCACGGCCTCAGGGACCCGGTGCTCAACATCTCCGCCGGCCGGTCGCTGCGTGACCGGTTCGTCAGGAACAACGGCTGCACGCCGCAGAACCCGCCGGAGCCGGCGCAGGGCAGCCTGACCCACGTCATCACCTACTACTCGGGATGCCAGGCCGGGTATCCGGTCGCGTGGGCGGCGTTCGACGCGGGTCACACCCCCAACCCCGTGGACGGGAGGTCCGGCGACTTCGAACCGGGCGAGAACTCCTGGACCAGGCATGCCGTGTGGGATTTCTTCACGCGGCTCGGCGGTGGTAACCCGACGCCGACGGCGACTCCCACGAGCACTCCTACGGGCAATCCGCCGGCGACGAGCGCGCTGCGGGGCGTCGGGTCCGGCCGGTGCCTGGACGTCGACGGCGCCTCCCAGTCCAACGGCGCGCAGACGCTGATCTGGGACTGCCACGGCGGCGTCAACCAGCAGTGGACCTCCACCAGCGCCGGTGAGCTGCGTGTCTACGGCAACAAGTGCCTGGACGTCAGCGGCGCCGGCACGGCCGACGGCTCCAGCGTGATCATCTGGGACTGCAACGGCCAGAACAACCAGAAGTGGCGCCTCAACTCCGACGGCACCATCACCGCCGTGGGCGCCAACAAGTGCCTGGACGTCGCCGGGTACGGCACCACCAACGGCAGCAAGGTGCACATCTGGACCTGCCACGGCGGCACCAACCAGCAGTGGACCCGGGCCTGACACCGTCTGAGGGTCTGCCCTCGTCGCTGTCACCGGCGAGGGCGAGACCCTCCTCCCCGTGCCGGCCGCGCACATGCCGGCCGGATAGGCGACCAGGGGGCGGCACCCCCTGGACGCGAAGCAGAACTCTGGCACACGATCTGGCAACAGCGCGGCGGCGCGCGCCTTGCCCTGACTGACCTCCATATGTCAGGAAGGAACACCGATGCCCCGACGTCCGTGGCTCACATCGCTGACCACGATGGCGCTGATCATCCCCGGAGCCTTCACGCTCACCGCCTCCCCGGCGAACGCGCTGACCATCCCGGCGTCCGACTACCAGCAGGTGTCGCTCGCGTCCGGCGGCGCGGAGCTGGGTGAGGCGATGTCGCTGGCCGTGATGCCCAACCGATCGGTCGTCCACACGGCCCGCGACGGCACGGTGCGCGTCACCGACGCCAACGGCAACACGAAGGTGGCCGGCAAGCTCAACGTCTACACCCACGATGAGGAGGGCCTGCAGGGTGTGGCGGTCGACCCGGGCTTCGCGTCGAACCGGTACGTCTGGCTCTACTACTCACCACGGCTGAGCACGCCGAACGGTGATGCGCCCGGCACCGGCACGCAGTCGCAGTTCGACCAGTGGAAGGGGCACCTGAACCTGTCCCGCTTCACGCTGAAGTCCGACGACACGCTCGACCTGAGCAGTGAGAAGGTCGTGCTGGAGGTGCCGAACGACCGGGGGATGTGCTGTCACGTTGGCGGCGACATCGACTTCGACGCGGCCGGCAACCTGTACCTGACGACCGGCGACGACAGCAACCCGTTCGAGTCGAGCGGCTATTCCCCGCTGGACGAGCGGACCAACCGCAACCCGCAGTACGACGCCCAGCGTACCGCCGCCAACACCAACGACCTGCGCGGCAAGGTGCTGCGGATCAAGCCGCAGCCGGACGGCTCGTACACGATCCCCAGCGGCAACCTGTTCCCGCCGGGAACGGCGAAGACCCGGCCGGAGATCTACGCGATGGGGTTGCGCAACCCGTTCCGGATGAGCGTGGACAAGGCCACCGGCATCGTCTACCTGGGCGACTACGGGCCGGACGCGGGAGTGACCAACTCCAACCGCGGGCCGAGCGGGCAGGTGGAGTTCAACCGCATCACCGGGCCGGGGTTCTTCGGCTGGCCGTACTGCACGGGTGGCAACACCACCGCAGAGACCTACAACGAGTGGAACTTCGCCACCAACAGCACCGGCCCGAAGTACAACTGCGCGGGCGGGCCGATCAACAACTCCTTCCGCAACACCGGGCTGACCACGCTGCCGGGGGCCAAGCCGGCGTGGATCAAGTACGCCGGTGACTCGGGCTCGCCGCCGGAGTTCGGCGCCGGGTCGGAATCGCCGATGGGCGGGCCGGTCTACCGCTACGACCCGAACCTGAACTCGGCCGTCAAGTTCCCGCAGGCGCTGGACGGGCGGTACTTCGCCGGTGAGTACGGCCGGCGGTGGATCAAGGCGATCGAGGTCAAGACCGACGGCGGCTACGGGGAGATCTCGTCGTTCCCCTGGTCGGGGACGCAGGTGATGGACATGGCCTTCGGCCCCGACGGGGCCCTGTACGTCCTCGACTACGGCACCGGCAGCAACAACCAGGCGCTGTACCGGATCGAGTACATCGGCGAGGCCAACCGCAACCCGATCGCCAAGGCCTCCGCCGACAAGACGTCGGGACCGGGTCCGCTCGCCGTGAGCTTCTCCTCCGCCGGCAGCTCCGACCCCGAGGGGGGCGCGCTGACGTATTCGTGGAACTTCGGCGACGGCACCACCTCCACGGCGGCCAACCCGAGCAAGACCTACACGGCGAACGGCACCTACACCGTCACGCTCACCGTCCGCGACCCGCAGGGGCTGACCGGCACGGCGAGTGTGATCGTGACCGTCGGCAACACCGCGCCGACGGTCGCCCTGACCCTGCCGGCCGACGGCCAGTTGTTCTCCTTCGGTGACACCGTGCCCTACCAGGTGCAGGTGAGCGATCCGGAAGACGGCACGATCGACTGCACCGAGGTCACCGTCGCCTACTTCCTCGGCCACGACAGCCACGCGCACCAGATCACTTCGAAGAGCGGCTGCAGCGGCTCCATCGCTGTGCCGGTGGACGGCGAGCACGACGCCGCGGCCAACATCTTCGGCGTCTTCGAGGCGTCCTACACCGATAAGGGCGGCCTGACCTCCACCAGTCGCCGTACGCTCCAGCCGCGCCACCGGCAGGCCGAGCACTTCGGCGCCCAGCAGGGCATCCAGACGGCCGACCACACCACCGCCGAAGGCGGCAGGACGGCCGGTTTCATCGACGACGGCGACTGGATCTCCTTCCAGCCGTACGTCCTGAGCAACGCGACGAGGATCACCGCCCGGGTGTCCTCGGCGGGCGCGGGCGGCCGGATCGAGGTGCGGGCTGGCTCGACCACGGGCACGCTGCTCGGCACGGTGAACGTCGCGAGCACCGGGAGCTGGGACACCTTCACCGACGTCTCGGCGAATCTGAGCGGCGCGCCGGCCGGCACGACGACGCTGTACCTGGTCTTCCGCGGCGCGACCGGACAGGGCTACCTGTTCGACGTGGACGCCTTCACCTTCGACACCGGCACGTCTCCCTCACCCACTCCGACACCTACTCCGACGCCCACCCCGACGCCCACTCCGACACCGACCCCGACGCCGTCGGCGACCACGAGTGCGCTGCGGGGCGTGGGATCGGCGCGGTGCCTGGACGTCGACGGGGCCTCCCAGTCGAACGGCGCGCAGGTGCAGATCTGGGACTGCCACGGCGGCGTCAACCAGCAGTGGACCTCCACCAGCGCCGGTGAGCTGCGCGTCTACGGCAACAAGTGCCTGGACGTCAGCGGCGCGGGCACGGCCGACGGCTCCAACGTGATCATCTGGGACTGCAACGGGCAGAACAACCAGAAGTGGCGTTTCAACTCCAACGGCACGATCACCGCTGTCGGGGCGAACAAGTGCCTGGACGTGTCCGGGTACGGCACCGCCAACGGCAGCAAGGTGCACATCTGGAGCTGCCACGGCGGCACGAACCAGCAGTGGACCCGCGTCTGACATCTGCCGCCGGTGTCCAATCTCGACCCACCACGATCACCAATCATGTGACTCCCGGCGCGGCCCAGCTTTCGATGTCGGAAGAGGCCGCGCCGGGCATCGCGACGGAAGGACACCCATGCTTCGACATCTCTTCCCCGCCGCGCCCGGGCGCATCGCGGGGCGCGACCGCAGGACATCCGTGTTACGGCGCCTGTCGGTGACCGCGGCGGCCCTCACCGCCGCCGCCGCGATGGTGATCCCCGCCGTCCCCGCCCAGGCCGCCGACTTCAAGGTGCTGGTGTTCTCCAAGACGGCCGGGTTCCGGCACGACTCGATCCCCAACGGAGTCCAGGCCATTCGCGACCTGGGGGCCGCGAACGACTTCGCGGTCGACGCGACCGAGGACTCGAACGCCTTCAGCGCCGCCAACCTCGCCCAGTACAAGGCGGTGGTCTTCCTCAGCACCACCGGTGACGTGCTGAACAACACCCAGCAGGCCGCCTTCCAGGCGTACGTGGACGGCGGGGGCGGTTATGTGGGGGTGCATGCGGCCGCCGACACCGAGTACGGCTGGCCGTACTACGGACAGCTGATGGGAGCCTGGTTCAACAGCCACCCGGCGATCCAGCAGGCGACCGTACGGAACGAGGATCGGGCGCACGCCGCGACGGCCCACCTGGGGACGACCTGGACGCGTACGGACGAGTGGTACAGCTACCGCACCAACCCCCGCTCGAACGTGCGGGTGCTGCAGAGCCTGGACGAGAGCAGCTACAGCGGCGGCGGCATGGGGGACCACCCGATCACCTGGTGCCACCCCCAGTCCTCCGGCCGCGCGTTCTACACCGGCCTGGGGCACACCCAGGAGTCGTACACCGACACGAACTTCCGCACGCTCCTGCTGGGCGGGATCCGGTACGCGGCCGGGGCCGCCAACGCGGACTGCCGTCCGGAGACCGGGTACACGGCGTTGTACAACGGGTCGACGACGGGCTGGTCGCAGGCCGGGCCGGGGTCGTTCGGCAACAGCGACGCCACGCTGACCTCCCAGGGCGGCATGGGCATGCTGTGGTACAGCGCCAAGGAGTTCCATTCCTACTCGCTCAAGCTCGACTGGAAACTGACGGGTGACTCCAACTCGGGAGTGATCGTCGGGTTCCCGGCCACCGGCGATCCCGACGCGGCGCTCGCTACCGGGTATGAGGTGCAGATCGACGCGACCGACACTCCGGACAAGACGACGGGGGCGGTCTACGGCGTCAAAGCCGCGGACATCAACGCGCGCGATGCGGCGCTGAATCCGCCGGGTCAGTGGAACACGTACGAGCTGCTGGTGGAGGGTGAGCGGCTCCAGGTGTTCCTCAACGGTACGAAGATCAACGACTTCACGAACACCGATTCGGCCCGCTCGCTCCAGCAGGGTCACATCGGCATCCAGAACCACGGATCCGGCGACGTGGTGTCGTTCCGCAACATCCGCATCAAGGAACTGGCCGGACCGTCTCCCTCACCCACGCCGACGCCCACTCCGACACCCACCCCGACGCCCACGCCCACGCCGACTCCGACGCCGTCGGAGACCACGAGTGCGCTGCGGGGCGTGGGATCGGGTCGGTGCCTGGACGTCAACGGAGCCTCCCAGTCGAACGGCGCACAGGTGCAGATCTGGGACTGCAACGGTCAGAACAACCAGAAGTGGACCTCCACCAGCGCCGGTGAGCTGCGCGTCTACGGCAACAAGTGCCTCGACGTCAGCGGCGCCGGCACGGCCGATGGCTCCAGCGTGATCATCTGGGACTGCAACGGCCAGAACAACCAGAAGTGGCGTCTCAACTCCAACGGCACCATCACCGCCGTGGGCGCGAACAAGTGCCTGGACGTGTCCGGGTACGGCACCGCCAACGGCTCCAAGGTGCACATCTGGAGCTGCCACGGTGGCACCAACCAGCAGTGGACCCGCGTCTGATCTTCCCCTCCCGGGAAGCGCGGAATCCGCCCCGTTCACCGCGACATGACACCCGGTGTGGCCCCGATCGGGCCACGCCGGGCCCGGCCGGTGCACCCGTCGGGGTCCGCCGATCAGCGGGTGCGTGCGGGTCCGGTCGTCCGGCGCAGGGAGATGGGCGGGGAGAGGAGGATCTGGTGATGCGGGGTGGCGGGATCGGAGATCCGCCGGATGAGCAGTTCGACGGCGTGGGCGCCGAGCTCGTCGGCGGGCACGTCGGCGGCCGTGAGCGGCGGATGCAGATTCTCCGCCCAGTGACGGCCCGCCACACCGGCGATGGAGAAGTCACCGGGCACGGTCAGGCCCGCGTTCTCGATCGCGTGGTACATGCCGGGTATGGCGGCCTCGTTGATGGTGGCGATGGCGGTGAGATCGGGATGGTCGGCGAGGAGCCGCCCGACGCAGGAGAATCCGGCGCGGGAATCGTCGGCGCAGCACATCTGGACGCCTTCCACGCCGCGTTCCGCCGTGGCGCGGTTGAAACCGGCCTGAGCCCGGTGGGCGGGGCCGTACCCGGCGGCCATCAGCTCGGCGGAGCGGTTGACCAGGGCGATGCGGCGATGACCCAGATCGGCCAGGTGGTGCACGCATTGTGAGATCAGCGTCTCGTAGTCGAGGTCCACCCAGGACATCTCGTCGGCGCGGTCGGTGCGGCCGATGCCGACGAAGGGCAGTCTGGTCTGCCGCAGGCGGGCGACCCGGTCGTCCTCCAGCCGGATCTCCATGACGATCACGCCGTCGACGCGCCTGCCGCCGACCACCCGCTCGAACGAGCGGTCGTGCTCGCCCCCCGAGGGCGACAGCAGGACGTCGAGGTCGGCGCGTGCGGCGGCGTCGACGACGCTGGCGACGAAGCCGAGCTGCATGTCGGTGAAGTGCCGGCTGGCCGGAGGGATGACCAGCCCGATCGTGCGGGTTCTGCCCTCCTTGAGCGCCTTGGCGGTCGCGTTGGGCTGGTACCCCAGTTCGTCGATGACCGCCTGAATGCGCCGGCGGGTCGCCTCCGACACCGGGCGCTTGCCGCTCAGCGCGTAGGAGACGGTGCTGCGCGACACGCCCGATCGCTTGGCGATCTCCCCGATGTTCATCCCGCTCCTCAACCGGTCGTCCCACCGCTGACTATCGTAGATCGAACCGATAGAACCGACGAGTCGCGCTGTTTTCGCCGGACCCCATTGACGCGAGCGATCCGCGGCCCTATCTTCAGGCGAACCGATTCGAATCGATTCGACATCGGATGACAATAGCCGCAGAACGCGTGTCAGCGGAGGTCAGATCATGGGGCCAGGGACAACGAGTCGGCGTGCGGCCGGCCTGAGTATGGCGGTGCTGGCAGCCGCCGGCGGTCTCGTCGCATGCTCCTCATCGTCCGGCGGAGACGCCGCCACGGATGCGAGCCAGGCCGGGACCTACACGATCTGGGACCCCTACCCGCAGCACGACAAGAGCTCGGAGTGGGTCGAGCTGCTGGAGACGTGCGGCGCCCAGGCGGGTGCCACGGTCCAGCGCACGGCCTACGACACCACCGACCTGACGAACAAGACGCTGCTGGCCGCGCAGCAGGGCAACGCGCCCGACGTGCTCATCGTCGACAACCCGGTGGTCTCCACGCTGGCCGAGGCGGGGGTGCTGACGACGACGGAGGAGAACAAGCTCGACACCTCGGCCATCGCGCCGAACCTGCTGGGGGCGGGGCAGATCGGCGGCAAGACGTACGGCGTCCCGATCGGGGCCAACACCCTGGCCCTCTACTACAACGAGAACGTGCTCGAGAAGGCCGGGGTGGACATCGCCTCGGTGCGGGACTGGGCCTCGCTCACCGCGGCGCTGGAGAAGGTCAAGGCGGCCGGCGACAAGGGCATCACGTTCTCGGCGATCGGCACCGAGGAGGGCAGCTTCCAGTTCCTGCCCTGGTTCTGGGGGGCCGGCGCTCAGCTCACCGCGCTCGACTCCCCGCAGGGGGTCGCGGCCGTCGAGTTGTGGACCGACTGGCTGCGGAAGGGGTACGCCCCCAACTCGGTCATCAACAACACGCAGACCACCAGCTGGCAGGAGTTCGCCGGCGGCGACTACGCCTTCGCCGAGAACGGGACCTGGCAGCTGGCCAACGCCCAGAAGGCCGGCTTCGCCTACGGCATCATCCCGATCCCCGCCAAGGACGGCGGGACGGCGCCCGCGCCGACCGGGGGCGAGTTCGTCAGCATCCCGGTGCAGAAGGACACCGGGCGCTACGCCACCTCCCAGAAGCTGGTGACCTGCCTGACCAGCACGGACAACTCCCTGACCACGACCACAGCCCTGTCGTACGTCGCGCCGACGGAGCAGGTGCAGGCCAAGCAGGTCGCCGAGAACCCCGACCTGGCGGTCTGGGTCGAGGCGGTCAAGGCCGCCAAGGGCCGTACCAGCGACGACCTCGGCACCAAATATCCGAGGATCTCCGAGCCGATGTGGGGCGCGGTGCAGGCGGCGCTGAGCGGGTCGAAGAACCCGCAGCAGGCGATGGCCGACGCGCAGGCCGCGGCCGCGAGCGCCACCCGGTAGCGGCGATGCACGCGGCTGCGAGCGCGGCGGCGCGCGGTGCGAGGGCCGGTCGGTGGGCGGCCTGGGCCTTTCTGGCGCCGGTCGTCGTCTACCTGCTGGTCTTCTACGCCTATCCGCTGTACCGCAACGTCGATCTGAGCCTGCGCGACTACACGGTGCGCTCGTTCGTTCAGGGGGACGCGCCGTTCATCGGGCTCGCCAACTACGCGAAGGTCGTGGGCGACATGACCTTCGGGCCGGCGCTGTGGCACACGGTGGTGTTCACGCTGGTGTCACTGGGGTTCCAGTTCGCCATCGGGCTCGCCCTGGCGGTGTTCTTCTACCGGAACTTCCGGTTGTCGGCCACGTTGCGTGCGCTGTTCCTGGTGCCGTGGCTGCTGCCGCTGATCGTGTCGGCCTCGACGTGGTCGTGGATGCTCAACAGCGACTCCGGCGTCGTCAACGCGGCGCTCGGCGTCTTCGGCGTGGGGCCGGTCCACTGGCTGACCTCGCCCGACTGGTCGCTGTGGTCGGTGACCCTCGCCAACATCTGGATCGGGATCCCGTTCAACCTGGTCGTGCTGTACTCCGGCCTCCAGTCGATCGACCCGGTCGTCTACGAGGCGGCGGCGCTGGACGGCGCGACCGGCTGGCAGCGGTTCTGGAAGGTGACCTTCCCGCTGCTGCGGCCGGTCTCGGCGATCACGCTGCTGCTCGGGCTGGTCTACACGCTGAAGGTGTTCGACATCATCTGGATCATGACCAAGGGCGGGCCGAGCGACTCCTCCACCACGTTCGCCACCTGGTCGTACCGGCTGGGCTTCGGGAACCTGCTGCCGGCCTTCGGCCCCGGGGCGGCGGTCGGCAACCTCCTGATCGTGGCGGCTCTGGCGTCCGGGCTGATCTACATCCGGGTGCAGCGGAGGCTGGCCCTGCCATGAACGGGCGGATCGAGCGGATCGTGGGCGCGTCATGAAGGCCGCGCGCAGCTGGTGGAAGACGGCGACCGGGCTGGTGCTGACCGGTGTGATGCTGTTCCCGGTCTACTGGATGATCAACGTGTCCTTCACCCGGGAACAGGACATGCGCAAGAGCCCGCCCTCCTGGTTCCCGCTGGACGGAACCCTGGACGGCTACCGGTCGGTGCTCGACCGGCAGCTGCCCTACCTGGGGGTCAGCGTGATCGTGGGGCTGGGCACGGTCGCGCTCACGCTGCTGGTCGGTACGCCGGCCGGATACGCGCTGGCGAAGCTGCGCCCGAGAGGCGGCGGGGTGCTGAGCTTCCTGCTGCTGATCGCGCAGATGATCCCGGGGATCATCATGGCGATGGGGTTCTACGCCGTCTTCCTCAACGTGGGAGTGCTCAACACGATCCCGGGCCTGATCGTGGCGGACTCGACGCTGGCGGTGCCGTTCGCGGTGCTGATCTTCACGACGTTCATGTCCGGCATCCCCGAAGAGTTGCTGCAGGCGGCCCGGGTCGACGGGGCCGGGGCACTGCGGACCTTCTGGTCGGTGGTCGTGCCGGTCAGCCGCAACTCGATCATCACGGTGTCGCTGTTCGCGTTCCTGTGGGCGTGGTCGGACTTCGTGTTCGCCGGCACCCTGGACCAGGGCGGCTCGCTGCAGCCGATCACGCTCGGCATCTACCACTACATCGGCAACAACAACCAGCAGTGGAACGCCATCATGGCCACCGCCGTCATCGCCTCCATCCCCGCCACCGTGCTGCTCGTCATCGCCCAGCGTTACGTCGCCGCCGGAGTCACCGCGGGTGCGGTGAAGAACTAGCCCGACTCTCTGTCCGACAGAAGGGACCCTTCGTTCATGACCGCCGCCGCAGGCCTGGCATTCTCCCTCTGGGAGATCCCGTTCAGCTTCCGCGGATCGTGGTTCGACTTCTCCCCGGTGATCGGTGAGAAGATCTACGCGCCCGATGTCCATCTGGTGTCGCACCAGACCGGCATGCATCCGATCCTGCGGCTGGTTCCCACCGTCGACGGAGCCCGCGCAGAGACGACCCTGTCCGCGACCCCGCACAAGCTCGCCTGGGATCACGACGCCGGACGGATCGAGCTCGCCTACGAGACCCCCGACACCGTGCGGATACGCGGTCAGGGCCTGGGGCTGGACCTCGTGGCGGCCGATCCGGTCCTGACGCCGTTCAGCGGTCCGTACTTCTACGCCGATCCCGGCGACGGCTCGTGGGTCTTCACGGTGTACCAGACCGGCCGCCGCTACCGCGTGACCCTCCTCGCCGGGCAGGCGGAGCCGAAGGGCGCGCAGGTGCTCGGCACCGCCGAGCGCGGCGTCGTGCTCCTCGGCGGCGAGTCGTGGGAGATCGCCGTCGAGGAGTACGAGACCGCCCGCGCCCCCTACCGGAGCGGGACCGGCTTCGAGCAGGTTCTGGGAGCCGCGCGGAGCGCCTTCGAATCGTTTCGAGACGCGGTGGCGCCCTGGCGCAGCGACAGGACGCCCGCCGCCGAGCTGGCCGCCTACGTCCTGTGGTCGGCCACGGTGCGTCCGGCCGGCTTCGTCACCCGGCCCGGGGTGCTGATGTCCAAGCACTGGATGGACAAGGTCTGGAGCTGGGACCACTGCTTCAACGCCATCGCCCTCGCCGACGGGCTGCCGGAGCTGGCCAGGGACCAGTTCCGGCTGGTGTTCGACCACCAGGACGCCACCGGCGCGCTGCCCGACTCGGTCACGCATTCGGAGATTCTGTACAACTTCGTCAAGCCGCCCATCCACGGCTGGGCCCTGGGGCGGCTGCGCCCGCTGAGCGCCGGCGAGACCGCCGAGGTGTACCGGCTGCTGGAGCGGTGGACCTCCTTCTGGCTGACCCACCGGCGCGTTCCCGGCCACGAGTTCGCCCACTACCAGCACGGCAACGACAGCGGCTGGGACAACGCCACCACCTTCGACCCCGAGCGCGTCGTCGAGACGGCGGACCTGGCGGCCTTCCTCGTCCTCCAGATGCGCGAACTCGCCCGCCTGGCCGCCGAGCTCGACCTGCGGGACGCGGCCGCCGCCTGGACCCGGGGGGCCGACCGCATGCTCCAGGCGCTGCTGGCCGAGCTGTGGGACGGCGACCGGTTCGTCGCCAGGAGCGCCAGGACCGGACGCACCTGGTCCAGCGCGAGCCTGCTCGACCTCATGCCGATCGTCTTGGGGGCGGAGCTGCCGGAACCGGTCCGGGCGTCGCTGGCCGCCCGGATCGAGACCCACCTGACCGAGTTCGGGCTGGCCACCGAGCTGCCCGGCTCATCCCACTACCAGGACGACGGCTACTGGCGCGGTCCGATCTGGGCGCCCTCGACCATCCTGATCGAGGACGGCCTGCGCCGCGCCGGTTACCCGGGCCTGGCCGACGAGATCAGCACGCGCTTCCGCCTCCTGTGCGAGAAAGCCGGGTTCGCGGAGAACTTCGACGCCCGTAAGGGCACGGGCCTGCGCGACCGCGCCTACACGTGGACCGCCAGCGCCTACCTCATCCTCGCCGCCGCCCACGAACGCCGGGAGGAGCCCATCACGGCGGCGTCCGCTTGAGCCACGCCCGCCGTCGAATCGCTTCGATTCCGATTCCCGGCCAGACCACGCCATGGAGATCACCGTCCCACTTATCGGCGTGGACGACTTATCGGCGTGGACGACCACGAGCGCATCGGAACGGCCCTCGCCGGGATCGGTCGATCACCCGGCGAGGGCCGTTCGCTCCGAGCGGGACGCGGGTCAGACGCGGGTCAGGTCCGGGTCCACTGCTGGTTGGTGCCGCCGTGGCAGCTCCAGATGTGCACCTTGGAGCCGTTGGCGGTGCCGTACCCGGACACGTCCAGGCACTTGTTGGCGCCCACGGCGGTGATGGTGCCGTCGGAGTTGAGGCGCCACTTCTGGTTGTTCTGGCCGTTGCAGTCCCAGATGATCACGCTGGAGCCGTCGGCCGTGCCGGCGCCGTTGACGTCGAGGCACTTGTTGCCGTAGACGCGCAGTTCACCGGCGCTGGTGGAGGTCCACTGCTGGTTGACGCCGCCGTGGCAGTCCCAGATCAGCGTCTGCGCGCCGTTGGTCTGGGAGGCTCCGTCGACGTCCAGGCACCGGCCGGACCCGACGCCCCGCAGCGCGCTCGTGCTCCCCGAGGGCGTGGGGGTCGGCGACGGCCCCGGAGTGTCGGGGGGCAGCAGCGTGATGGTGAAGGTCTCATCGACGTTGGTGTGCGGCAGGTTCACCGTCGTGCCGTTGTTCGACAACGTCACCACCGTGTTCGACACGGTCACGGGACCGGCGACCGCTCCTCCGCCGTTGTACGGGATGCGCTCGGCCACCACCCGGACCTGGTTGTTCTGCACAAGGCCGCTGGTGGTGTCCAGCCGCTGCAGGGCGACCGCGATGTTGCCGGTCGTGCTGCCTCCGCCGACCAGGACCTTCGCCTCCCCGCTGGCCTTGGTCGCGAACGCGTCATAGGCGGAGCTCGGCGTGACCGAGGCGATCTGCCCGGTCTGCGAGCCGTAGAAGCGGTAGACCCACCACTCGCCCTTGGGCTGGTACTGCCCGGCGGAGTCGCGGACGAGCAGGTTGGCCAGGTCGTTGTGCAGGTTGCCGCCGCCGGCCCAGTTGGCCCGCAGGCCGTCCGCTCCGGCCCGCTCCAGCCGGGCTATGTACCAGGCTCCGTCACCGGGGTTCTGCTCGTTGGACGCGCCGTACTCGTTGATCTGGTACGGGCGCGGGTGCGGGATGCCGCGGGAGTCGAGGGTGGTGTTCGCTGTGGCGACATTGGCGACCGGGTCGCCGGGCAGGGAGTGCCAGCTGACGATGTCGGGGACGACGTTGTTGGCCTTGACGTAGTCGAGGTACTGGGTCCAGAAGCCGCCGGTGGACGGCACGCAGGCGCAGCTGGGGCCGACGATCAGGTGGGACGGGAACGCGGCGCGGATGCGCTGGTAGGCGCGCTTCCACATCTCGAAGTACTGGGAGATGGGACGGTTCCAGAACAGGGTGATGTTGGGCTCGTTCCACAGGTCCCACTGGACGGGGGCGCCGGTGGCCCGCACGTCGTCGAGCAGCCGGGTGAGGAAGCTGTCGTAGTCGGCCCAGTTGCCGTTGTCGCCGGGGAAGCGCGAGATCGGGTAGCCGTCGGCGCCCCACAGGTCGTGCACGAGCAGGACGAACTCACCGCCCAGTGACCGGGTGCGCAGCAACTGCGCGCGGGTGGCGTTCCACCGGCGGTCGTACTTGCCCGACACCCAGCCACCCGGGCCGTCCAGCTGCGCGCCGCCGGCCCGCATGTAGCGGAACCGCACGTCCGTGAAGAAATGGTCCGGGGGGTTGGCGGCATTCTCCGTCATGCCGTAGATCCACCCGGAGGCCCGGTACGTCGGGGAGCCGTCGGTGACGGAGAAGTTCACGGTGATGGACTGGTCCGCGGCCTGAGCCGGCGCCGTCGTCGTCAGGACGGAACCCGCGACGAGCGCGCCGACGGCGAACAGAACGGCGATCCCGCGGCGGCCTGTACGCCGCCTCTTGCCTTGTGTATCCACACATAACTCCTTGACAGAGGGGTGGGGGAGCGGCGCGGCCATCGGCGGGCCGTCTCCTGGTGAGCCGCCCTGCCCCGCCGCCCCGGCCATGCGAGACCGGTGCGGGCGTCGGCACGGAGACGACGTCGCCGATCAGGAGGTCGCTCAAGGGCCGCGAGCCGGTTCGCGCGGGTTGGCGCGGACCGGCTCAACGGTTTGCGATCACAGGTGGCCGGAGGGCGTCAGGCCCGGGTCCACTGCTGGTTGGTGCCGCCGTGGCAGCTCCAGATGTGCACCTTGCTGCCGTTGGCCGTGCCGTACTCGGCGACGTCCAGGCACTTGTTCGCGCCCACGGCGGTGATGGTGCCGTCGGAGTTGAAGCGCCACTTCTGGTTGTTCTGGCCGTTGCAGTCCCAGATGATCACGCTGGAGCCGTCGGCCGTGCCCGCGCCGCTGACGTCCAGGCACTTGTTGCCGTAGACGCGCAGCTCGCCGGCGCTGGTGGAGGTCCACTGCTGGTTGACGCCGCCGTGGCAGTCCCAGATCAGCGTCTGCGCGCCGTTGGACTGGGAGGCGCCGTCGACGTCCAGGCACCGGCCGGACCCGACGCCCCGCAGCGCGCTCGTGCTCCCCGAGGGCGGAGGGCTCGAGGTCCCGCCGCCGTTGAGCACGTTGAGTACGGCGTCGTAGGCGGGTTTCTTGTTGTAGTTGCCGTCGAACAGCAGCGGGGTGTCGCCGCTGCGCCAGGAATACTTGTCGGTGACGCCCCACACGGTGATGCCGGTGCAGCGGGGAACCGCCATGCAGGCCTGGGTGACGCGGCGGTAGGCGTCGGCCTGAGCCGAACCGGAGCCGCCGACGTCGAGCTCGGTGATCTGCACGTCGACGCCGAGCGCGGCGAACTGGGCGATGTTCTGCTGGTAGTTGGACGGAGGGTTCCCGAAGTGGGACTGCAGGCCCACACAGTCGATGGGCACGCCGCGCGCCTTGAAGTCCCTGACCATGTTGTAGACGCCGCGGGTCTTGTTGGCGTTGGCGTCGTCGATGTTGTAGTCGTTGTAGCAGAGCTTGACGTTCGGGTCGGCCGCTCGGGCGGCGCGGAAGGCCTCCTCGATGAAGCCGTTGCCGAGCTTCTGGGTGAAGATCGAGTCGCGCAGCGTGCCGACCGCGCCGCCGTCGGCGAAGGCCTCGTTGACCACGTCCCAGGCGAATACCTTGCCCTTGTAGTGGTTCATGACCTGGTTGATGTGGTTGGTCATCGCCGAGCGCAGGTCGTTGGCGGACATGCCGCTGTTCACCCAGCCGGGCAGCTGGGCGTGCCACACCAGGGTGTGGCCGCGGACCTTCATGCCCTTGCTCACGGCGTGGTTGACGATCTGGTCGGCGGGTCCCCAGTTGAAGGAGCCGCGGTTGGGCTCGATCGGGCCCCATTTCATCTCGTTTTCCGCGGTGACCGAGTTGAACTCCCGATCCCACGTCGCCACATAGGCCGAGTCACCGAGATGGCCGGCCGCGATCGCGGCGCCGTAGTAGCGGCCACTCTGCGCGGCCGCCGCGCCCAGGGTGCCCTCGGCGGCCCCCGCGGCGGTGGGGACCGCCGTCAGAGCCGTCGCCATGCCCAGGGTGCCGAGAGCCGCGGCGACCAGGGCCCGGCGAGTACCGTAGAGCGGCCGCCGGGATCTTGTGGTGGATAGAGGATTTCGGGCCATGCGTGAGCCTCCAAAGACGGATCACGAGGGAAGGGTCGCAAGATCACGGTCCGATCCATGGTCGAACCGCGTCACATTCGGCGTCCCCCTGCCGCCCACCACCGACCTCGGCAGGTAGAGGTCGCCTGAGTGCTCAGTGTGGAAACCTCGGGTGTCGCCTGTCAAGGGACCGAACGAATCGTTTCGATCCACTGTCGCTCTGCACGCCGTCACCCGCCCGGCCGGTCACACCGCAGATGAACGTTTCAGGGGGCGGCCGGGCCCACGACGGACCCTACCGGACGAACCGGCCGAACGCTTGACGGATTCTCGTCATGTCGTGTTGTCTCCAGTACACCACCACCTCCGTCAGTCGAGGGAGAGGAGGCTGGGTTCATCGAGTGTGATGTTAGCGCTAACATCGCCTGTGCGGCCGCACAAGGAGAACGAGAATGCATGCACTCCCCATCCATGTGGCGCCCACGGCCGGCATCGTTTGCCGGTCGGCGTCGCCGGCAGCCCCGACGGGGTCAACCGTCCGGCGAAGACATATGTGACATTTTCATGACATCCGCGCTTGTAAGACTCATACTTATCGCGTGTGTGTCCGCCGGATGTCCTGTCGGCCTTCACCGGGCGAAGAGAGGCGAGCCGACCTGATGGATCGGCGTCATCTGGCGTTGCGCGTACTCCCGGAGACGGCGGGGCGCTCGTCCGGCGTGTCGGCAAGCCGCCCTCCGCTCACCGGAATAAGCATGCTTGACAGGTTCGTTGGGTAGATCTATTTTCCTTGCGAATCGATTCGATCAATTTGCACGGTCGGTCCCGGCGTCCATGCGCGCCGAGTGCAGAGCGCCGCGTCCCGCCGACGACTCCCACCCCCCACTAGGAGCTACACGTGCACGACTCCTCACCTCGTACGGCGCGAAGGCCGGTCCCGGCCGGTGCCACCGCCGTGGCGCCGCCCGCCGGTCCCGGCCCCGCCCTGCGTTTCGCCGGGTGGGCCGCGTGCTGAAGATGACCGGCATCGGCAAGAGCTTCCTCGGCGTCCGGGTCCTCGACGGAGTCGACCTGGAGGCGGCCGCCGGTGAGGTCCACGCGGTGGTGGGGGAGAACGGCGCGGGCAAGTCGACGCTCATGAAGATCCTCGCCGGAGTGCACGCCCCGGACGAGGGGACGATCGAGATCGACGGCAGGAGCGTGGCGTTCGGGCACCCGATCGAGGCCCAGCGGGCCGGGGTGGCGATCATCTACCAGGAGCTCACCCTGCTGCCCGAGCGGACGGTGGCCGAGAACGTCTTCCTCGGCCGGGAACCCGTCCGGCGGGGGCTGGTCGACCGGGCCGCGATGGAGTCGGCGACCGGTGAGCTGCTGAGTTCACTCGGCGAGGAGTCGTTCGGGCCGCGCGATCTCGTGCGGCGGCTCTCGGTCGCGCAGCAGCAGGTCGTCGAGATCGCCAAGGCGTTGTCGCTGAACGCCCGGATCGTGGTGATGGACGAGCCGACGGCCGCCCTGGCCGACCACGAGGTGGGGCTGCTCTACACGCTGGTGCGGCGGCTCACCGAGCGCGGCATCGCGGTCCTGTACGTCTCCCACCGGCTCCGCGAGATCTTCGATCTCGCCCACCGGATCACCGTGCTGAAAGACGGCGCCCGGGTCGCCACGGCGGAGGCCTCGAGCCTGGACGTCGCGACCCTGATCCGCCTGATGGTCGGCCGGGAGCTGGACTCCTACTACCCTCCCCGCGCGGCGGATCCGCCGGGAGAGGTGATGGTGAGCGTGCGCGGCGGCGGCAACGCCAGGCTGCGCGGTATCGATCTCGACCTGCGCGCGGGGGAGATCGTGGGAGTGGCCGGGCTGCAGGGCTCGGGCCGGACAGAGCTGGCCAAGGCGCTGTTCGGCGCCGAGCCCTTCACCACCGGCGAGATGACGCCCTGCCGTCCCCGCTCGGTGCGCGAGGGCATCGCAGCGGGGATCGGCCTGGTGACCGAGGACCGCAAGGCCGAGGGAATCCTGCCGCACCAGCGGGTGCGCGACAACGCCCTGCTCGTCGCGCGGGCCATAAGAAGATCCGCGGGAACGCCCGCGATCGAGCGGCTGCTCCGGCGGGTGCGGCTCAACCCGCCCCGGCCGGCCCAGGAGATCCGGCTGCTGTCCGGTGGCAACCAGCAGAAGGTCGTGCTGGCCAAATGGATGACGGTCGCGCCGCGCGTCCTGCTGCTCGACGAGCCCACCCGCGGCGTCGACGTCGGCGCCAAGGCCGCGATCCACGAGCTGATGCGTGAACTCGCCCGGGACGGCATGGCCGTCCTGATGATCTCCTCCGAGCTCCCCGAGCTCATCGGCATGAGCGATCGCATCGTGGTCATGCGTGATGGCGGCATCGCCGGAGAACTGCCGTCCGGCTCCACCGAGGAGTCCGTGATGCGCCTGGCGGCCGCGTCATGACCCAGCAGCTGAAGCTCCGGCGCGTCGCCGCCGCCGAAGGCTCGTTCCTCCGGAGGCTTTCGGCCGACCAGCCCGCGCGTGCCGTCTACCTGGCGCTGGCTCTGCTCATCATGCTGGGCTGGCTGCTGTTCACGCTGGACGGCGGGCGGTTCCTGAGCCAGGAGAACATCGTCGGCATCCAGCAGCGATCGGCGGCACTGGGCATCGTCGCGATCGGTCAGACCCTGGTGATCCTGGCCGGGGGCCTCGACCTCTCGGTGGCCTACCTGATCAGCCTGACCACACTGGTCGCGGCCGAGATCATGGCGGGGGCCGGCGCGAACGTGCCCGCCGCGATCGCCGCGGTGCTGGCGGTGAGCGCGTTGGTCGGACTGGTGAACGGGCTGATCGTCACCAGGCTCCAGGTGCACGCCTTCATCGCCACGCTCGGGACGGCGCTGATCATCAGAGGTGTGCTGGACGCGCGGTACGACGGGCCGGCCGGCAGCGTGCCCGCGTCCTTCCGGCATCTCGGGTACGACCGCATCGGGCCGCTGGCGGTGTCGGCGCTGCTGTGGGCCGCGGTGGCGGTGTCCGCATGGCTCCTGCTCAGCCGGACGCGGCTGGGATACCGGATCTACGCGGTGGGCGGGAACACCGAGGTCGCGCGGCTGTCGGGAGTTCGCACCGAGCGGGTCATGATCGCCGTCCACGTGCTCTGCTCGGTCTGCGCCGGGATCGCGGGGCTGCTGCTCGCCTCCCGGCTCGGAGCCGGCACGCCGACCGCCGGGACCGACGGCGGGTACGACCTGGAGTCGATCGCCGCGGTCGTGCTCGGCGGGACCGCCCTGGCCGGAGGCCGCGGCGGGGTCGCCGGGACCGTCGGCGGAGTCCTGCTCCTGGCCGTACTCGACAGCATCTTCAACCAGATGGAGGTCAACTCCTTCGCCAAGGACGTGGTGCGGGGAGTGGTCCTGGTGGCGGCCCTGGCGATCTACGCTCGCAGGAGGCGGACCGCATGAGACGCGCGCTGCCGATCTTCGTGGTGCTGGCCGGGCTGCTGATCGCTATCGCGGTCGTCAACCCGTACTTCCTGGAGCCGCCCGCCTTCCTCGCCTTCGTCAAACGTGCCGCGCCGCTGGTGATCCTCGCGGCCGGGCAGTACTTCGTCATCGTGTCCGGCGAGTTCGACCTGTCGGTCGGCTCCCTCGTCACCGCCGAGGTGGTGATCGCCGCCCGGCTCATCGACGGCTCCGCTGAGGCCACCTGGCCCGTCCTGGCCCTGCTGCTCGTCCTCGGCCTGCTCGTCGGGCTGGTCAACGGGATCGTCACCACCATCTTCCGCGTCCCGTCGTTCATCACGACGCTCGGCATGCTGCTGATCCTGTCCGGGGCGGTCTTCCTCTGGACGGGCGGCGCGCCCCGGGGCGCGCTGTCCCCGGAGTTCCGCGAGCTGGGCCGGGGGAGCCTGGGCCCGGTTCCCTGGTCGGTCCTGATCCTCGTCGCGGTCGTGGCCGCCGCCGTCTACGCGATGCGCGCGGGTTTCGGCCACACGCTGATCGCGGCCGGCGACAACGACCGGGCCGCGGCCCTGTCCGGTGTCCGGCTCGCCCGGGTGCGGACGGCGGCATTCATGATCTCCGGGCTGTCCGCGGCGGTCGCCGCGATCCTGCTCGGTGGCTTCGCAGGGGTGTCCGCGCAGGCCGGCAACGGCCTGGAGTTCCAGGCCATCACCGCCGTTGTGCTCGGCGGAGTGGTCCTCGGCGGCGGCCGCGGCTCAGTGGTCGCCGCCATGGCGGGCGCCTTCACCCTGGAGGCCCTGTTCACCCTCCTCAACCTGTACGGCATCTCGGGGGCGCTGGAGCCGGCCGTACAGGGTGTGATCATTATCGCCGCGGTGGCGCTGGGAGCCGTGCGCTTCCCGCGCAGGAGAACCGCGGCCGCCTCGTGATG
The DNA here is from genome assembly GCA_001552515.1 of Sphaerimonospora mesophila NBRC 14179 = JCM 3151. GTDB lineage: Bacteria > Actinomycetota > Actinomycetes > Streptosporangiales > Streptosporangiaceae > Sphaerimonospora > Sphaerimonospora mesophila. The sequence continues at coordinate 1,760 of BCRI01000113.1, read as the reverse complement.
GAAGGAAGACGATGCGTTCATATTCGCGGCGGTTCCTCGCCGTGGCGGCACTGGCCGTGCTGACGACGGCGACGGCCGCGTGCACCACCGACGAACCTGCGCCCTCCGCCGCGCCGGCAGGGTCCTCCGGGCCGGCCGAGTCCGCCGGGCCGGGGGACAGGGGCACCGGAGCGCAGTCGAAGTTCTTCGTGCAGGCCGACTACGACGCTCAGATGACGATGCGCCGGGCAGAGCCCACCGGCCCGGCGGACAAGCCGTGGGAGCAGAGCATCGACCCGCAGCTCATCGACACCGCCGCGTACAAGAAGGCGGCGCCGTACCACCTGTGCTTCTCCAATGCCGCTATCGACAACCCCTGGCGGCAGGTCGGCTGGAAGACCATGCAGGCGGAGGTCGCCCTGCACAAGGAGATCGAGCGCTTCACCGCCCTGGACGCCGAGGGCAAGGACGACAAGCAGATCTCCGACATCGCGGAGCTGCAGGGCAAGGGCTGCGACGTGCTGATCGTCTCGCCCAACACCACGGCCACGCTGACTCCCGCGGTGTCCGGGGCCTGCCCCAAGGTCCCCGTCATCGTGTTCGACCGGGGGGTCGAGACCGACTGCCCGGTCACCTTCATCAAGCCGGTCGGCGGATACGCCTTCGGCGCAGAGGCGGCCGAATTCCTCGTCGACAAGGTGCCGTCCGGCGGGAAGATCCTGGCGCTGCGCATCCTGCCCGGGGTCGACGTGCTGGAGACCCGGTGGTCGGCGGCGAAGGTCGCGTTCGACAGCAGCGACCTCGATGTCGTGGGCGTGGAGTTCACCGACGGCGACGCCGCGAAGACCAAGAGCATCGTCGGTGACTACATCCAGCGCTACGGCAAGATCGACGGAGTCTGGATGGACTCGGGCGCCACCGCGGTCGCCGCCGTCGAGGCGTTCGAGGACGCGGGCCTGCCCGTACCGCCGATCAACGGCGAGGACCAGCAGGACTTCCTGCAGAAGTGGAGCGACGCGAAGCTGACCGCGATCGCCCCGACCTATCCGACGTACCAGTGGCGCACCCCCGTCATCGCGGCGCTCAAGATCCTCAAGGGGGAGCAGGTGCCGAAGATCTGGAACCTGCCGCAGCCGGCGATCACCCAGGAGAACCTCGCCACCTACCTCAAGCCCGGCATGCCGCCGCTGCACTACGCCCTGTGCGGCTGCGAGGACCTGCCCGGCTACCCGGAGAAGTGGGGCGGCACGTCGTGATCGGCGTCAACACGTGGGTCTGGGTCTCCCCGCTCACCGACGACTCCCTGGCCGCCCTCGCGCCGAGGATCGCGGAATGGGGATTCGACGTCGTGGAGCTGCCGGTCGAGCACCCCGGCGACTGGGATCCGGGCAGGGCTGCGGCCCTCCTGGCCGGGCTCGGGCTCGGCGCGTCGGTCGTGCTCACGATGCCGCCGGGACGTGAGCTGGTCGCCGCATCGCCGCAGGGCGTCCGGGAGACCCAGGACTACCTGCGGCACTGCGTGGACGTGGCGGTGACCGTGGGTGCGCCCGCGGTCAGCGGGCCCGCCTACGCCTCCGTCGGCCGGGCCTGGCGGATGAGCCCCGACGAGCGGCGCACGCTCTACGCCGAGCTGAGGGAGAACCTGCGACCGGTGGTCGCCTACGCCGCCGAACGCGGGGTCCGGATCGGCGTCGAACCGCTCAACCGGTACGAGACCAGCGTCATCAACACGGTCGAGCAGGCGCTCGAAGCCCTTCCGGAGGAGTGCGGACTCGCCCTCG
>BCRI01000112.1 GCA_001552515.1 Sphaerimonospora mesophila NBRC 14179 = JCM 3151 | reverse complement strand
GTGCCTCGCCGCCGCCGACCACATCGTCGCCGAAGACCGCTTCGCCGACCTCGCCCAGCCCACCCGTGATCAGGTAGGTGCCTCCGGCGCGGAAGTGCCGGGGCTCGGCCGGGTGGTCGAGCCGGACCGGGTGGAACTCCTGCCTCAGGTGCAGTCGTCCCCTGATCGCCACGACCTCGGCGCCGGTGTCCGCCGTCACGGGCCGGTCCAGCTCCGTCAGGAGCCGCGCCGCGATCGCGGGCGCCGGGCGGCCGATGTCGATGCTCCGGCAGGTCAGCGCGGGATTCTCCAGCGGCCACACCCGGCACGGCCCGAGCGCCAGGGCCTTCGCCGGCTGCGACACGTCTCCGTCGGCGATGGCGTGCATCTCGCTGGAGACCACCGCGACGTCGACGCCGTCGGCGAGGGTCTCCCTGCCGATCGCCCGGGCGAGCGCGAGCAGGCCGGTGAAACCGTCCCGGGTGACCTCGTCGACCACGGCGGGGTCCGTCGGGTCGTCGGGCCGCTCGGTGACCAGCCACAGGTGGGCGATCCTGGTCGGCGGGCCGCCGTCGGCCCTGACCCGCCGGAGCAGCTCGACGTAGTCGTCGTCGTTGCCGGGGTCGATGCGGTACGACCGTTCGTCGGTCGCGGCGAAGCCGGCGCCACGCCGCACCGTGATCACCTCGTCGCCGCGGCCCGCCAGCTCCCGGCCGAGCCGCTCGGCGACGCCGAGCTCGTCGGCGAAGAGCAGCCACCGCTCGGGCCCGGCGCCGTCACCTGCACCGGCGTCGCGGCGGCCGGGGGAAGCCGGCGGCAGGGACTCCCAGCGCGGGACATGGAACCAGTCGGCGAGTTCCTGCCGCCCACCGGCCGATGCGCCGTCGGCGGCCCGGCCGCCCTCCCCCGCGGCGGCCACGGCGAGACCTCCGGCCGGCCAGAACCTGCGGCGCTGGAAGGGATAGGTCGGCAGCGGCGCTCTGCGCCGCCCGGGCTGTACGCCGTCCCAGTCGACGTCGACGCCGCACAGCCAGAGCTTGCCGGTCGTGGCCGCGATGGCCGCCGCGTCCGAGTCCCGCTCGGCCGCGCCGGGCAGCGTGCCGAGCACCAGCGACCCGGCATCGGCCGTACGCGGCCTGGCCTGCTGCGCCATCGATCCCAGCGACTGGCCGACCCCCACCTCCAGGAGCAGCCGTCCCGGCTGCTCCCAGAGCCTGCGCACCCCGTCGGAGAACCGGACCGCCTCGCGCAGGTGGCGGGCGTAGTAGGCGGGGTCGGTCGCGTCGGCGTCGGTGATCCAGTCGCCCGTCACGTTCGACAGGTAGGGCAGCTCCGGGCGGTTGCGCGCGACGCTCCCGACGAGTTCGGTGAAGGCGGCGCAGATCGGCTCCATCATCGTGGAGTGGAACGCGTGGGTGGTGCGCAGCGGCCGGGCCGCGACGCCCTCCGCCGCGAGCCGCTCACGCAGGGCCGCGATCGACCGATCTGGCCCCGCGATCACGGAGAGGTCGGGCCCGTTGACCGCGGCGAGGGACGTCTCCCCGTCCAGCAGCCCGATCACGTCCTTCTCCGGCAGTTGTACGGCGAGCATCGCGCCGCCGGGCAGCCCGTCGATCATCCGGGCCCGCTCCGCCACCAGCGACAGCGCGTCCTCCAGCGAGAACACCCCCGCCAGCGTGGCGGCGACGTACTCGCCGAGGCTGTAGCCGATCAGCGCGTCCGGGCGGACGCCGCGCGACAGCCACACCTGCGCGAGCGCGTACTCGACGGCGAACATCGCCGGCTGGGCGTGGCGGGTCTCGTCCAGCGCGGACGGGCCGGGCTCCGGCCCGGAGCGGCCGAGCATCGCACGCAGGCCGGTTCTCTCCGTGGCCCGGTCCCGCCGCTCGGGCGTGAACAGGACGGGCCGCAGGTCGAGGCCGGCTCGCTCCCTGAGGATCTCCAGGCAGTGGTCGAGCCGATCGCGGAAGACGGGGTCGGCCTCGTACAGCTCCAGGCCCATGTTCTCGTACTGCTCGCCCAGCCCCGGCAGCAGGAAAGCGACCCGCCGGGCGGTCGCGGCCGAGCCGAGCGTGTGGACACGCTGGGGGGTGCGGGCGCGCAGCGTCTCGACCGCGTCGTCGCGGTCCCGCACCGCCAGCACCCTGCGGTGGTCGAAGGCGTGCCGGCCGGTCTGCAGGGTCCGGGCGACCGCCGCCATCTCGACGCCGGGATGGGCGGCGAGGTGATCGGCGAGCCGGTCCGTTGCCGCCTCCAGGGCCTGCGGGTCGGCGGCGGACAGCGGCAGGACGTGCCAGGCCCGCGCGGAGTCCGGGCGCGCTCCCTGCCCCTCCGGCTCGGCTACCGGCGGAGCGGGCGGGGCCTCTTCCAGCACGAGATGGACGCCGGTGCCGCCCATGCCGAAGGAGCTCACCCCGGCCCGTCGCGGGGCGCCGTCCGTGTGCCACGGCGTGAGCCCGGTGGCGACGTGGAACGGCGAGGCGGCGAAGTCGATCCTCGGGTTGGGCTCGGCGAAGTGCAGGCTCGGCGGGATCTCCCGGTTCTCCAGGGTCAGGATCGTCTTGATCAGCCCGGCGATGCCGGCGGCGGCGTGCGTGTGGCCGATGTTGGTCTTGACCGATCCGATCGCCCGGGTGCCGCCCGACCATCCGGCGGCGCGGAACGCCCGGGTCAGCGCGTCGATCTCGATCCTGTCGCCCAGCGGCGTCCCGCTTCCGTGGGTCTCGACGTAACCGATGGTGTCCGGGTCGACCCCGGAGCGCTCCAGCGCCGCCCGTACGATCCTGGACTGGCCCGCCACGCCGGGCGCGGAGAAGCCGACCCGGTCGGCGCCGTCGTTGCCCGCTGCCGATCCCTTGATGACCGCGCGGATCCGGTCGCCGTCGGCCAGGGCGTCGGCCAGCCGCTTCAGCACGACGAGCCCGGCGCCCTCGCCGATCACGGTGCCCTCCGCGCCTGCGTCGAACGCCCGGCAGTGGCCGTCGGGCGAGTAGATGCCGCCCCGGTGGAACAGGTAGCCGGGGGCCTCGCCGGAGCGGATCGTCACCCCGCCGGCGAGCGCGAGGTCGCAGGACCCCGCCAGCAGCGACTCGCAGGCCAGGTGCACCGCGACGAGAGCGGTGGAGCAGGCCGTCTGCACCGACACCGACGGTCCGGTGAGGTCGAGCTTGAAGGAGATCCTGGTGGCCAGGTAGTCGGCGTCGTTGGACACCCCGGCCAGGAACTGCTCGGACGGCTCGGTGAGCGGGCCGAGCAGTCTCCGGTAGTCGTTCTTGTAGGACCCGGCGAAGACGCCCACCCTTTCCTTGAGGTCGCGGGGGTCGCGGCCCCCGTCCTCCAGCGCCTCCCACGCGCACTCGAGCATGATCCGGTGCTGCGGGTCCATCAGGGTCGCTTCCCTGGGATTGATGCCGAACAGCCGGGCGTCGAACATGTCGGAATCGGCCACCACTCCGGCGGCGGGCACATAGTGCGGGTCGTCGACGAGCTCCCGCGGCACTCCGGCCTCGGCCAGCTCGGCGGCCGAGAACACGGTGACCGCCTCGGTGCCCGTACGCAGGAGCCGCCAGAACTCGGCGGGCCCCGCGGCTCCGGGAAAGCGGCAGCCGATGCCGACCACTGCGATTTCTTGTCCGACAAGGGTTTCGGGCATGAGAAGTGGTCCCCTCCGGGCAGATGGATGGGTGAGCGTGGGTCATGACCGCCGGGCCGGCGGCGCCTCCGCTTCGGCGGCGGTCCCGGCGTCCACGGGTTCCGGGCCGCCGGGGTCGTCCGATCCCGCGGGGTCCTGGCCGGGCCCGCGGGGGTCGCGGATCGCGGTCAGTACGAGCAGGGTGGCGGCCAGCGACACCGCCGCCAGGGGAAGCCAGACGCCGTGGCCGAGCCTGACCAGCAGCCAGCCGCCCGCCACCGGGCCGATCGCCGAGCCGAGGCCGAAGACGAAATGGAATCCGCCGAGGTAGTGGCTCTTCAGCTGGGCCGGGGCGATGACGGCCGGATAGGCGAAGATCGCCGGACCGCCGACGATCTCCCCCAGCGACCAGACGAGGGTGCCGATGACGATGACGGCGGGCGTCAGCGGGAGCGCGTACACGGCGATCCCGACGCCCATGAGGGCGAAGCCCAGGCCGATCGTCACCCGGAACGGCCAGTTCTGCGTCAACTTCGTGGTCAGCAGCTCGAAGGCGATGACCACGAAGCCGTTGAGCGATACCGCCATCGTGTACCAGAAGATCTCCAGGCCGGAGGTCTCGACGTCCAGTGGCAGGGTGGACAGATACTGTCCGTAGACGGCGGTGTGCGCCAGGGTCGACACCAGGAACACCACGTACCGCCGGTCCCGCAGCACCGCGAGATAGCCGCCGTGCCGGCCGGTCCCGGCGGAGGCCGCCTCCGGGTCCTGCTCGTCACGGGCGGGCAGCGTGGCCCACGCGACGACCGCGAAGACCAGCGCGATCAGCGCCTCACCGAGGAACAGCAGGTCGTAGCGTTGCTCGTCGAGGTTGTACAGCCCGAAACCGATCAGCGGCGCGGCCATCGCCCCGAGGTTCAGCCCGAACCTCGACATGGCGAACACCATGACCTGCCGGTCGTCCCGGGTCAGCTGCGACAGCAGTACGGCCGAGGCGGGGCGGAACATCTGCCCCATCAGGCCGGCCAGCGCCACCGCCACCAGGACCAGGGCGTAGCCGTCGAGGTAGAGCAGGGACGCGATCAGCAGGCTCGACCCCGCCATGCTGACGATCGTGGTGTTCCTCGTGCCCATCCGGGCCGTCAGTGATCCGCCGATGAGGACGCCGACCATCGCGCCGGCGCCGTACGCGCCCAGCGCGAGCGCCGCCGCCTCGGCCGAGTGTCCCTTGGAGGTCAAGTACAGGACCAGGAAGATGTTCAGGAAGCCGCTGAGCCGATTGACGAAGACCCCGGCCAGCAGCGTCTTCACGGCCAGGGGCGACTCCCGCCAGGTGGAGATGATCGTGACCTGCTGCCGCCGCTCTGGGGTGGTCATGTCTCCTAGGTCTCCTCACGCGCGGGGGCCGACCGGCCGTCGCCGTCGGGCAGCAGACGCACCGTGACGGCGTCCCTGACCCGGCGCTCCAGCGCGTCGAGCTCGGCGAGCGTCGACGCGTCGATGAAGAAGTTCGCCAGCCGGTCCTCTGAGCTGTGCAGCGGCCCCAGCCGCCGGCCCCGCTCCTTCTGCACGAACACGGCGCGCAGCGTGGGCGGGTCGTCGTCCGCCCCCGGTGTCAGTTCCGGCCACTGATCGCCCGGGCGGACCAGGTGCGGCACGACCCCGGGCCAGTCGACGGTCACCTCGTCGAGCACCCCGGTCTCGTGCTCCAGATAGACCTCGCGGGCGTGCCGGAGCGGCCGGGGGTAGGCGGCGTCCTCGCCGAGCGCGATGCGGATGATCTCCGGTTCCAGCGGCCGCCCGGTCGCGAGGTGGTAGAGCACGGTGATCCCGTCGCCGGGCGTGCGCGCCGCGACCTCCATCAGCCGGGGCCGTCCGGCGCCGTCCAGCCGCCACTCGGCGTGGGCGATGCCGGCCCGGAAGTCGAGCCGCTCCAGCATCCGATGGTTGGCTTCCAGCAGGATCTCCTGCTCCGCGCCGGGCCGGTCCCCGACCGTGTGCCCCAGCTCGACGAAGGTGTCGGCGTGCGACGCCGTGGTCCGCTTGGCCGTGACTGAGGCGAAGAACACCTTGCCGTCCTGCACCAGGCTCTCGACCGAGAACTCCGGCCCGGCGATCTTCTCCTCGACGAGGAGCGTCTCGTACTCCGGATAGCCGGCCAGCCGGGCTCGCAGCTCCGCTTCGTCGTGCACCGTCCACACCCCCGAGCTGGAGTGCCGGGCGGCGGGCTTGACGACCGCCGGGAAGACGACGTCGCGGGTGTCGAAGCCCGCCCGCGCGCCGGGCGGGATGGTGCACGAGGCGGGGCTGAACTCCGGCAGGTAGAGACGCTGCAGATACTTGCTCCGGCAGGCGCGCGTGGCGCGCAGGCCCGGCGAGGGCAGCCCCAGCACGTCGGCCACCACGCCGGTCGGCTCGACCAGGGTCTCCCCGACGGCGCACACGCCGGCGACGCGGTACTCGCGCCGCCAGTTCTGGACGGCGGCGGCCACCCCGGGGAGGTAGGAGTTCTCTTGTTTGACGTCGCCGTCGACGAAGGCGAAATCCGCGATCGCCGACGCCGGATTCCCGGGGTCGGCGGCGGCGCGGAGCGCCTCCTCCCGCCAGGCCGAGGGTGTGATCACCAGGATCTTGAGGTTCCGGCGAACCAGTTCGCGAATATAGCGGGGTGTACGGCTGATGACCAGGAATGACCCGGTGAGGATAAAGGCGTCCGATTGCATGCTTCTTCCTCTGAGGACGCGGAGCTGTTGAACAGGAGGAGGGGGCGTCAGGAGATGGCGGCGTCAGCCTGTGGCGGCGTCGGCGGTCCGCGACTCCGACTCCGGTGACCCGGGAGGCGGGGACGGCCGTACGGCCTGCGCGGGCAGCCGGGGCTCCAGCCGGACCATGGTGATGGCCGAGCCCACGACACCCGCGGCGAGCACCAGCCACATGCCGGTCGCGGAGAGCGTGAGCAGCGCGGTCAGCACGGCCGGGGCCAGGGCGGTCGGGAGCGCCCAGGACAGCTGGTAGGCGGCGAGATGCCGGCCGCGCGTGTCCTCGGGGGCCGCGCTGGCCACCAGGGCCGACGCGGTGGCGCCGTGCAGCAGCTCCCCGAGGGTGAACAGCGCCGTGGCGGCGAACACCCCGGTCAGCAGGACCGTACCGGTGGAGACCGCGCCCAGCGCCGCGAACGCCAGGAAGGCCAGCGAGAACACCAGCGCCCCGAGCGCGGTGGTCCGGGTGCGCCGATACCGTACGAGCATCCGGGTGACCGGAATCTGCAGCACCGCGATCCCGACGGTGTTGACCGCGTACAGCACGCCCACCAGGGAGTCGGGCGCGCCCAGCTCCCCGGTGACGTAGACGGGCAGGCTCACCGACAGCACCATGTAGCCGAACGCGATCGGCACGTTCAGCAGGCCCAGCACGAGGAACGGGCGGTTGCGCGCCACCAGCCGGTAGCCGCCCCTGCGCGAGGTCGCGGCGGCGGGCCGCCGGGCCGCCGCCGCGACGGTGGGGATCGTCCGGAGGAACACCGCTGCCACCACGTACGCGGCGCCCGTGCCGAGGACGATCGCGTAGTAGCCGGTGTCACTGTCCAGCGCGAGGACGGAGCCGGCGAGGAGACCGCCGGCCCCGAGCCCGGCGTTGCGCAGGCTGCGCTGCGCGGCCAGGAGCTTGTCCCGCTCGGCCCCCTGGACGATCTCGGCGACGAACGACTGGATCGACGGCGGGAACGACACGTCCCCGAACGCGACCAGCGCCACCGCGGCGAACATCACCACCGGTCCGTCGACCAGTGGATAGGCGGCGAACCCGGCGGCGCGCACCAGGTAGCCGCCGACGACGATGGTGCGGGGACCCCACCGGTCGATGAGCACCCCAGCGACCGGGTTGCCGACCAGGGCCAGCAGCGCGGCGGCGCTCATGATGGCCCCGACCTGCGTGACCGGCAGCCCGGTCACATGGTGGAAGTACAGCAGGGACAGCGGCAGGTACATTCCGCTGCCCGCGGAGTCGACCACCATGCCCAGCATGTACCGCGCCTTGACGGACGGCGCCCTCACAGCACCTCCACGGTCTGCCCGGTCTCGATCCGGGTCTGCTCCTCCAGGCGTGCGCCGAGCGAGCGCAACCGGCGTTCGCACTCCGCCCGGCTGGGGGCCGACGCGATCGCGACGGTCAGGAAGTCGGCCGAGCCGGCGGCGGGCGGGATCACCTCGCCGGGCCTGGCGTACAACCAGAAGCGCTCCACCCAGGGCTCCGTCGGCACTTCGGGCACCGCCCGCACCAGCCCCGGCCGCTTCATCAGCAGCACCTGCCCGGCCATGCGGGCCGGTTCCGGACGCGGGCCGCCGCGCAGGGTCGGCTCCAGCGCGGGCATGGGCAGGCCCAGATGCGCGCGCGTGGCGTACTCCCCGATGTTGAGCCCGAAGGCGACCTCGAGGAGCTCGCGTACCTTCCCGCCTCCGGTACGGCACGCGATCTCGCACAGCACCAGCCGGTCGTCCGGGGTGTGGAAGATCTCGGCGTGGAAGGCGTGGTCGCGCAGGCGTCCGCCCGGTGACCGCAGCGCGGCGAGGATCCGGTCGGTCAGCTCCGTCAGGCGGCCGGTGAGCGGGTCGCCGGGATCCAGCGTGAGGTCCACCCTGGCCCCCGGGTCGGTGCCGTAGGAGGCGAGGTCGTACTGGTACTGGGAGGCCCACACCAGCACGGTCCTGCCGTCCACCACCAGCCCGTCGACGTGGCACATGCGGCCGGGGACGTACGCCTCGATCAGGAGGTCGTCCCGCGGGGAGCCCGCGCCGTAGGCGGCGGCGAGGCCGTCCTCCAGCTCGCCGGCGTCGCGCATGATGCGCAGCCCGATGGAGTTGTAGCCCGCCCGGTCCTTCAGGACCAGGGGGAACCCGTGACGTGCCGCGAACTCCGACGCGTCCGCGCGGGTACGCGGCACCGCGTGCGGCGCCACCTCGATGCCGCCCAGCATGGCGCGCTGCTTCATCAGCGCCTTGTCGCGGAACGGCAGCACGTCGGCCGACCAGGAACCGGGCAGCCCGAGCCGCTCGCGCAGGGTGGCCGCCAACAGCACGTCGGCCTCGTGGTGGGCGATCAGGTCCCGTACGCCGTGCTCGGCCGCGAGCTCCAGCGCCCGCCGGGCCACCAGCGCCTCGTCGTGGAAGTCGTCGAGGACCTCCAGCCGCGCGCGGCCGAGAGCGCCGGCGGGCACCTCCTCGCCGGCCGCCTCGATCCGGTCGCGGGCCGCGAGGATCACCACGTCGCCCTCGTACCCGCTCAGCCACCGGTCGTACGGAAAGGGTTCCAGCGGGTTGCGGTGCAGGATGAGCAGGCTCATACCGGCACCGCCGGTGATGCGGGCGACGCCGGCGACGCGACCTCGGCCGGGTGGGCGAGACGGCTCTCCCCGTCGTCGCCGGCCACCCGGATGTGGACGAGGTCGCGGATGACCTCGGCGCCGCGACGGATCGCGTCGGCGGTGTCCTGTCCGGTCACCGCCACCAGGCCGAGACGGTCCCAGTTGTCCCTCAGGGAGTGCACGACGTCGCCGGGTTTGGCGGTTATGCGGACGTCCAGCACGTCCGGCAGCGCCAGCGCGTCGCCGACGCCGTCGATCGACTCCACCCGTCCCGGCCCGCTCACGAGGAAGCGGGCGCTCGCCCCCGCGTGCGCCTGCGGCCGGTCGGGAAGCTCCGGGACCAGGCCGAACGGCCAGCCGAGCGCGTACGTGGTGAGGTCGATGCCGTACGCGCCGCGCACCAGCTCCGGGATGGCGTCGCCGGCGACGCGGTTGTGGCTCTCGATGACCACCGGACCGCGGGCGCCGATCCGCACCTCGGTGTGGGACACGCCGTCGCGCAGCCCGACCAGGTCGAGGAAGCGGCTCACGCACTCCCGCACCCGCTCCCGCACCGGCTCCTCCAGCCGGGCGGGTACGGCATGGCCGAGCTCGGCGAAGCAGGTCTCGTCGACGAACTTCTCCGTGATCGTCACCATGACGTGGCGGCCCGCGAAGCTGAAGCACTCGACGCTGAACTCGCGCCCGTCGACGTACTCCTCCATCAGGAACTCTTCCAGCACGTACAGCGTCGAGACGCGGTCGGTGCGGGTGCCGCGCAGCCCTTCGACCGCGGCCCAGACCCGCTCGGCGTCCTCGGGCCCGTCGACCCGGAAGACCCCGATGCTGGCGGTCGCGTCGGTCGGCTTGACGATGAACGGATGACCGTGGCGCGCGCCGAACTCGTCCAGCTCCTCGCGCCGCCGCAGCGGCGCGGCGTGCGGCCCGCCCGGTTCGAGCCCGGCGAGGTGCCGTCGCATGGCGAGCTTGTCGCGGAACCTCCGGGTGACCTCGTAACCGGTGCCGCCCAGGGCGAACAGATCGTTGACCAGGCCCGCGTTGTCCAGCCCCGGCTCGGTGAGGGAGAGGGCCACGTCGAAGCCCGGTGTGCGCCACAGCTCCCGGGCGACCGGCTCGACCGCGGTCCAGTCGGTGTAGTCGACGACCCGCAGAACGTCGGCGAGCCCCTCCTGCTCCGCCGTGACCTTGTCGGGGTGCTGGAGCAGCAGCAGGCGCAGGCCGAGTTCCTTGGCCTTGCGCACGGTCTCGTCGTGGCCGCCGACCAGCAGAAGGGTCGCGTCCCGCTTCATCGATCCGCTCCTTCGCTCGCCTCCCGCTCCGGCGGGAACCAGACGCTGAGATAGCGCTCGCCGGTGTCGGGCAGGATCGTGACGATGGTCTTGTCCGCGTTCTCCGGGCGCCGGGCCAGCCGTAGGGCGGCGCAGACCGCGGCCCCGGAGGAGACGCCGGCGAGCACGCCCGCCCGGCGGGCGAGCCGGCGCGCGGTGTCCATGGCCTCGTCGTCGGTCACGGTCAGCACCTCGTCGATGAGGTCGCGATCGGTGGTGTCGGCGATGAAACCGCCGTTGAGCCCGGGAATGGCGTGCGTTCCCGCGTACCCCTTCGAGAGCAGCGGGGAGGCCTCCGGCTCGACCGCGACCGACCACAGCAGCGGGTTGCGCTCCTTGAGGTAGCCCGCCGTCCCGCTCAGCGTCCCGCCGGTGCCGACGCCGCACACCAGCACGTCGACCCGGCCGGCCGTGTCGGCCCAGATCTCCGGGCCGGTGGTCTCCCGATGGGCCCGCACGTTGTCCGCGTTTTCATGCTGGCGGGCGAACCAGGCGCCAGGCGTGGTGCGCAGCAGTTCCTCCGCCCGGTCGACGGCCCCCTGGTAGCGCAGGTCACACGGGGTCAGCTCCACCTCGGCGCCCAGCGCCCGCAGCAGTCCGATCCGCTCGGCGGTCGCGTTGTCCGGCAGCACGATCACGCAGCGGTAGCCGCGCGCTGCCGCCAGGGCGGCCAGGGCGATGCCGGTGTTACCGGAGGTGGCCTCGATCACGGTCCCGCCCGGCGCCAGGTGCCCGGCCGCCTCGGCGGCGCGGAGCATCCACAGCGCGGCCCGGTCCTTGATGCTCGACAACGGGTTGGCCGACTCCAGTTTGGCCAGCACCTGGACTCCCGGCGCCGCGTCGTCCACGGGCAGCCGGAGCAGGGGGGTGTTGCCGACCAGTTCCTCGATGCTGTCGGCGATCCGGGGTGCGACGTCCGGATATGCGGGGATCGGGCTTGGCATGGGCTTCTCCGCTGGGTTGGAGGGATCAGTAGTTCGGCGTCTTCCGCAGCAGATGGCTGCGCGCGACGATCTCGGGGAGGTAGACCTGCTCGTTCCAGACGTCCGGCTCGACCGCTTCGAGCGCGATCGAGACGACTCCCTCGTCGCAGCCGAAGGCGTCCTTCACCGCCCTGGTCACCGCGGCGACCAGGGACGACTCCTGCTCGGGTGTGAGCTCTGCGGGAAAGTGCCTGATGGACACGTGCGGCATCTCGGCCTCCTCACCGTGTTCCCGTCGTTCCTGCCTGTTTCGCCGCCTCTATCGCGGCCTGTCGTCCTGCCGCCTGGTATCGCGGCCTGTCACGCGGCGGCTCTCCTGCGGTCTTCGATCGCCCGCACGAGCCCGCCGACGTCCGGTTCCCTGAGCACGCCGTAGTGGTCGGCGCCGAGGTCGACGACCGTGGGCGCCGTGATCGGGCGGATCCCGCCGCTCTCGAAGAACGAGAGCTCGTCGCCCCTGGCCCGGTAGATCGTCAGGGGAGCGGCGAGACGGTGCTCGACCGGGTCTCTGCGGGTGTAGGCGAAGCCGTACGTCCGCCCCACGATCCGGACGATCCTGCGCACCAGGTCGGGGTCGAGGTCCTCGAACCTGCCGGTGATGAAGGACGTGAACCCCTCCTCGTCCCGTACGGTCCGCAGGCATTCCTCGAGCAGCGGGCCGCTCACGGCGCCGGCGAAGACCGAGAAGAGGATGGTCAGGTACGCCGGGTCGACGTACGGATGCTCCGGTGCGGCGGGCCGGTCCCGGCCGATGCGCGGCGAGCCCGGGGCGATCAGGAACAGCTCGTCCACCCGCTCCCCCGCGCCTTCGATCTGGCAGGCCGCCTCGAAGGCGACGCGGGCGCCGAAGGAGTACCCCCACAGCGTGTACGGCCCCGCGGGCTGGAGTTCTCGGATGAGCCGGACGTCGGCGGCCGCCATCTCCTCGATGGTGGCGTACGGCGTCTCGCCGGGGTTGATCCCGTGGGCCTGCACACCGTAGAAGGGCCGGTCCGCGCCGACCCGCCCAGCGAGCGGCCGCAGGTTCATCGTGTACCCGCCGAGGCCGGGCCAGCAGTAGACGGGTGCGCCCGCCTCGCCCGGGCTGAGCCGTACCAGCCGGGAGACGGGCCGGGCTCCCGCCGTGCCGTCTATCCTGCTCGCGAGCCGCTCGACCGTCGGCGCCTCGAACATCACCTGCAGAGGCAGCTCACAGGAGAACTCCCTGTTCAGAGCGTTGACGAACGCCACCGCGACCAGCGAGTCGCCGCCGCACTCGAAGAAGTCGTCGTGCACCGAGGCGGTCTCCGTCTTCATGAGCCTGCGCCAGATGGCGGCGATCCGCTCCTCGGTCGGCGTCCGCGGCGCGACGAAGGGCCGTCCGTCGTGCGGTGAGCCCGTGATGTCCAGCGCTTCGAGCGCCGAGCCGTCGATCTTTCCGCTCGGGGTCAGCGGCAGCCGGTCGAGGATGACGACCCTGTTCGGGATCATGTAGTCGGGCAGGAGGTCGGCCAGGTCGTCCCTGATCATCTCCGTTGGCCCCTTCATGTGGACCGCGTCCTCCTTCATCCCCCGGCTGCGCACCTGCTCGTCGCTGACCCGCCCGCCGATGCAGAAATAGGACGGACCGGTCGGCCGGCCGCAGGAGCGCAGGATGTCCGTCAACGCGCGTGCCGTCGGCAGGTCGTCGCCGGTCTCTGAGCTGTATCCGGAGGACATGAACCCGAGGCCGAGGTCGCTCGCCTGCAGGCGGTGGAGCGTCCGGCCGAGGTCGATGTACCTCAGCCACGCGTCGGCCCTCCTGCCGACCATCGAGATGCCGAGGCTCGCCCGCCGGTAGACCTGCTGGTTGATCGCGATGACGTGCCGCCTCAGGATGATCTCGTCCGAGATCCGCAGCAGGTCGCCGTCCGCGTAGCGGTACAGCCCCGCCGGCAGGTCCGGGATCCGGCCCGGGTGGGACTGCACATAGAGGTCGACCGGGACGTCCGCCGGGCCGCGATAGGGGACGAGCTCGAACGTCCCGAGATACTCGTCGTCGTCCGCGCACTCCAGGCCCGCCATGACCGCCGGTTCGTACGCCACGGGCCGGATGCCGAGCCCGAAGTCGGGCAGGATCTCCTCGAACAGGCCGACCATGTGACCGGTCTCGATCTCCAGGACCTCGCGGACGTTGCTCCGGTAGACCGGCTCGATCGCCCGTCGCTTCCCCACGAAGTGGACGCGCACCGCGGGCGCCGCCGCGTCGGCGCCCTTGTCGATCAGGACCAGCCGGTGCCGTACCGGGTGGTAGTAGTAGCGCCCCGGCTCGAGGCCGGCGATCCCGTTCACCTCCAGGTAGAGCTGCGTGGCGTAGAGCGCCCCCGGTGAGGCGTAGCCGTACTTCGGCAGCAGCCGCTCCGGGCCGGCGAACTGCCCGAAGTACCGCAGGATCTCGCCGAGCTCGCTCAGCCCGGGAGCGGCGGGGCTTCCGGGGCGGGCCTCGGCGCCGGGGCGGCGGGCCAGCAGCCTCAGCACGTCGGCCCGGGTGACGGCGCCGCCTTCGAAGAAGCGGTAGCTCTTGCGCGCGAACACCCGCCGCCACTGTTTCGGGGTCGGCGTCCCGCCGGGAAGGTCGACCACGGGCCGGCCCTGCAGCTCCGTGTCCTCCCGGCACCCCCCGTTGGACAGCTGCGCCCTGACCTGGAGCTTGCTCTCCTTCGACTGATGGTGCGCGGCGGGGTGGCCCTGGTCCATCAGAGCCGCCTCCCTGGGGTTCAGCTCGATGAAGGCGACCAGGAGCCGTGATCCGGTGCGGGGGTCGCTCCTGACGACGACGGCGGCGTTCCTGACCCAGTCGTGCACCTCGATGGCGTGCCTGATCTCGTCGAGCTCGATCCGGAAGCCGCGCACCTTCACCTGGTTGTCCGCCCGGCCGACGAACTGGACGGCGCCGTCGGGCGTCCGGTAGACCAGATCGCCGGTCCGGTAGAGCTTCGGGCAGCCGTAGTCCGCGGGGAACGGGTTGTCGACGAAGCTCATCGCGGTGAGGTCGGGCCGGTTCAGGTACCCGCGGGCGAGCTGGACCCCTCCGATGTACAGCTCCCCCACCTCGCCGACCGCTACGGGAGAGAGCCGGTCGTCGAGGATGTGATACCTGACATCGCGCGCCGGCATGCCGATCGAGACCGTCTGCGGACCGGCCACGGCCATGGCCACGTCGACGGCGCAGGCGGACGAGTTGATCGTGCATTCGGTCGGCCCGTAGAGATTGATCAGCTCGCAGCCGGGCAGCGTCTCCAGACACCGCAGCGCGAGCGCCTTGGACAGGGCCTCCCCGCCGCTGAAGATCCTCGTGAGCGAGGCGCAGGTGTGGAACGCCTCGGTGTCGAGCAGCGCCTGCAGCAGCGTGGGAACGCACTGCAGCGTGGTGACCCCGTGGGTGACGATGGCGTCGATCAGCCGCTCCGGGTCGCGGTACAGGCCCGCGGTCCCCATCACCACCGTGGCGCCGCAGCCGGGCGCGAGCAGCTCCCACTGCGCCGCGTCGAAGCTGATCGGGGTCTTCTGCAGGACCACGCTGCGGCGGCCGAGCCCCTGGGCGGTGTTCAGCCACCGCATCTGGTTCACGATGGCGCGATGCTCGATCATCACGCCCTTCGGCCTGCCGGTGCTGCCCGAGGTGTAGATGACGTACGCCAGGTCGCCCGGCCGCAGGCCGCCGCGTAGCTCCCACTCCCCGGCCCGGCCGTGCGCCGCGGCGAACTCCGCCGCCTGCGCCGGGGTGACGATCCTCGTGCCGCGCGGCGCCAGCTCGGCCAGCCGCGCGGCGAGTCCCTCCTGGGCCACGATGATCGAGACGCCGCTGTCCTCGATCATGTAGCGCAGCCGTTCGCGCGGATACTCCGGCGAGAGCGGCACATACGCGCCGCCCGCGAACAGGATCCCCCAGACCGCCACCATCAGCTCGGTCGTGGGGTCGGCGAACACGCCGACGCGGTCGTCGGCCGCCACCCCGAGATGCCTCAGGTGGACGGCGAGATCAGAACCGCGCTCCGCCAGCTCGCGGAAGGTGAGGACCTCGTCCCCGCTGATGACGGCCGTGCCTTCCGGCTGCGCCCAGACCTGCTCCCACAGCAGTTCGGGACAGCACTCGCCGGTGGGGAGCCCGACGGGCGTTCCACCGGGATCGAGCCTTCTGTGGGCCTTCGTGTACGGGACGCCGCCACGGTGCACAATCGCCTCCTTGATCGGTCGGCGGGACGGGCCGAGGCCCGTCCCCGGCGGCCGAGACCTCAGTCGAAGTCGAACCCGCCCGTCCTGGAGCGCTTCAGCTCGAAGAACTTCGGATAGGCGGCCAGTTCCCGTGCCGCGTCGAACAGCCGTCCCGCCTGCTCGCCCCTGGGGATGGCGGTCAGGACGGGACCGAAGAACGCGACCCCGTCGATGTGGATCGTCGGGGTGCCGACCTCGTCGCCCACCGGCTCCATGCCGGCGCGGTGGCTCTCGCGCAGCGCCTCGTCGTGATCGGTGCCGTCCGCGGCGGCGGCGAGCGAGGCGGGCAGGCCCACCTCCGCGAGGGACTCGGCGATGACCACCGCGTAGTCCTCGTTCTTCTTGTTGTGGATCCGCGTCCCCATGGCGGTGTAGAGGTCGCGCAGCACGCCGTCGCCGTGCTCGCGGGCGGCGGCGATCGCGACGCGCACCGGTCCCCAGCCGTTGTCGCAGAACTCCCGGTACCACGCGTCGATCTCCCTGTGCTCGTTGAGCACGGACAGGCTCATCACCCGGAAGCGGAGGTCGATGTCGCGGACGCGCTCGACCTCGAGGATCCATCTCGAGGTGACCCATGCGAAGGGGCAGATCGGGTCGAAGTAGAAGTCCACGCTCGGCCGTGCGGAAGACCGGTCGGCCGCCTGTGCCAGTGTCATCGTCGAACTCCTGAAACGCTGTCTTCTCTGATCGGGCAGCACACCGTATCAACGAGATCGCCGGTAATTCAGGCCAATGGCCGGAAACGTCCGCGACGGTTAGGAGTGAAGGACGGCCCAGGCGAGAAGAAGGGGATCGGACCGTTTCGGGCACATGAGTGCCACGGGGAAAGCGTGACACCTCTTTCGGTACCGGGTCAACACTCTCACGAGAAATATCTGCGACATTCTCCGCGCCACTTCAGGAGGCATCCGGATCGACGACGTTCCGGCCCGGTGGCGGCACCGGAGGAGGACCGTCGGAGATTCTCCCGGCGGACCGGAAGAATTCTCCGGAAACGCCGCCGGCCCGTTCGGCGCCTCCGATGCCGAACGGGCTGCGAATATCTGGCGAACGAAACGAAAACTATGCGGTCAGCGTATTCTCTACCTGCTTTTCCGGATCCGCCGTCGCGGCGGCGACGTGGAACAGTTCGTCCAGGTCGTATTCGGCGCGTCCCGGGCTGCCGTACCGGCTGAGCTTTCCACGGCTGGCCCATTTCCTGATGGTGGCCTCCGAGACCCCCAGGGCCAGTGCCGCCAGCCGGGTGGGCACCGTACGACGGGTCCGCCGACGGGCACCGCTCACGCCACCCGCTCCCGCCTCAGCTCACCGGCGGCGGCCTGATCGATGCGCAGGCTCAGCGAGAGCCACTCGTGCGGCTGCCAGACATGGCCTCCGTCGCACCGCACCTGCCGGCGGCCGTCGGAAAGGCGGGCCGCGTAGACGATCTGCCCGCACTCGGGCCGGTCGCACGGGCCGAGGGGCCGCGGCCGTCCGGATCCGCGCTCGATCGCGGCGCGCGCTTTCTCTGCGAGCCGGCGGATCTCGGCCGCGAAGTCCCGGGCGGCCGGGTGTCGCGCCAGCCAGGCGAGGTGCCCGTCGAGGAAGGCGGCCAGCACGTCCGCGGACCGCGGGCCGGGCGCCGCGACCCCGCGCTCATGGGCGACCAGTCCGCACCAGGAGGACAGGACCCCGATGATGTCGGACCGCACCTCGACCACGGCCTCGTTGAGGTCGAGGCCCGGCTGTCTGGTCCAGGTGACCCGCTGGGCGATCCCGTCGGGGACGTCGACGAGCCTCAGCGCGCACTCCCGGTGAAGGCCGGGCAGGCTCCGCAGCTCCCCGCGCACCGCCTCCCGGCACTCCGCGCAGAGCCGGAAACCGGCCGCGGGACGATGCGAGCAGTCTGGTGATTCGCACAGCATATGGTCACCTTCCGTGCTGATCTTTACAGAGATGATCGATCTCTTTTCCCAGGCCGAGCCGGCGCGCGGCCAGGCCCAGCTCGCAGGCGAGCCGGACGCTCACCGCCTCCGTGCTGAGGAGTTCGACCAGGATGTGCTCCGCCGGGTGTCTGCGTGGGACGGAGTCGCCGCTCAGCAGGTCACCGAGGTCTCCGGTGACGCGCTGGGCACGGGGTTGGAGGTATCGACTGGTGGTAGGGGTCTCCAGGCAGGCCAGGTGCTCCCTGACGAAATACCGGTGCGCGCTCTCCCCGATCAGCCGCATGTCGTCGACGTAGATGGCCGCCGCGCCGGCGACCACGGCCGTGGGGAGATCCCGTCCGCCGGCGTTGACGAGAATCGCGCCTTTCGAGATCTTCCCGATCCCGGGGTCGACGCGGGACCGGCCCACGGCGACCAGATTCGCCCCGAAGAGCGCCTCACCCGCGTCGGTGCCCACGGTGAGGTCGATCCCGGCCAGGACGAGCTCGTCTCGGACCCGGCGGGTCACCGCCGGGTCCGGGGGGCCGTCCATGACGCACACCGCCACGTGGCCGACGTCCCGCACGTACTGAATGATCATTTTCAGTAGCACGGCGGCCTCGGGCGCCGACCCCAGCACGCAGACCGTGGCCGCGCCGGGCGGCAGGAGCAGCTGCGCGGCCGCGACCGTCAGACAGGAACCGCGGACGGTACGCAGCGCACCCGCCGGCAGCAGGAAGCAGTCGGCCGACGCCGGGTCCTCGACCTTGACGAACCCGCCGACGTCGACGAGGTCGGCGACGTCGCCGACCGCCTCCCCTGTCAGCTCGTCCACGACCACGGTGACCGGATCGAAATCGTCGAGGGCCTGATGCATGTCCTCCCAGCTGATCTGGAGCACCGGACTCATCATGTCCCCTCACGGAACCGGGCGGGTGTGTCATCTGCCGCCACTTTCTCCGCCGCCGCTTCTGGTTCGCTTCTGGTCCGCTTCTGCGGGCCGATAGCCGACGAGAAGCTGATCGGAAACCGCGCCGGATGGAATGGCGGCGTCCGGTACCGCCTCCCGGTCGCCGGCCGAAGCCTCTGGAGGGGAAACGATGATCACGAAGCGCAGGTTCACCGCGTACGCACTCGTGCTGCTGATCGGCACGACCGGTGCGGTCGCGATGGCGCAGACGACATCCGCGGCGGACACCCACTGGAGTCCCGGCGCCGCCTCTCCGGCCCCGTCACCCAGTGCGGCCCCCTCGCCCGGCACCGGCCCGGCCGACACGCACTGGTGATCGGGGCGGCGGCCGGTCAGCTCGAAGTGCCGACCTCGAAGTACGGGCCGCGATCCGACCACGTGCCGAGCATCCGGCGAGCCTCGGCCGACCCGTCGGCGGTGAGCAGCGCCACCGCCTCGTCCAGCTCCCGGCGGGCCAGCTCCAGATCGCCGTCGGCCGCGTGTGAGTCGGCGAGGAGAACGTACGCCTTCGCCGTCCACACAGCGGAGCCGAGCTCCTGGAACGTGCTCCTGGCCTTCTCGATGTGCCTGGCCCCCGACGCGTTGTTGCCGCGGGCCAGCGCGATCTCCCCCAGCGTGTAGCCGGCCTTGGCCTCGATCATCCGTTCGCCCGTGCTCCTGGCGAGCTCCAGCGTGTGCGCCATCGTGGTCTCCGCGTTGTCCAGGCGGCCCTCCCGATAGCGGACCAGGCCCAGGCTGTAGAGGGCGTGCGCCTCGCCGATCCTGTCACCGCCGTCCCGCACCACGCGCAGCACCTGGTACAGCTCCTGCCGGGCCAGGTCGAGCTCGCCGGTCATCAGATGCAGTTCGGCGAAGCTGTGCAGCACCTGCGCCTCGACCCGGACGCAGCCCACCTCCCGGCAGGTCTCCAGGGCCTGCTCCAGCAGCACGTGGGCCCTGTCGGTGTAGCCGAGCCGCAGCCAGTGCTTCGCCTGCGTCCGCATGACGTGGGCCGCGCCGATGTGATCGCCCACCTCGCGCAGCAGCTTGAGCGCCCTGTCGTACTTCGCGATCATCTCGTCGTCGTTCCCGCGAAGCCCGTCCACGTTCGCCGCGTTGCGCAGCACCAGGGCCAGGCCGTGCTCGTTGCCGCCGGCCTCGAACAGCTCCATCGCGGTCCGGAAGGACTCCTCCGCCTCGGTCAGCCGGCCCTGGAACATGTGCAGCGTGCCGATCGAGTAGGCCATGGCCGCGACGCCGGTCGGGTTCCCCGCCCGGAGCGCCGCCTCCTGCGCGGTGTGCGCGACCTCCCACCAGTCGTCGAGGTAGGCCCTGGCCTCGAACAGCGTCACACAGGTGAGCGCCAGATCCCAGCAG
This sequence comes from Sphaerimonospora mesophila NBRC 14179 = JCM 3151, assembly GCA_001552515.1. Classification (GTDB taxonomy): domain Bacteria; phylum Actinomycetota; class Actinomycetes; order Streptosporangiales; family Streptosporangiaceae; genus Sphaerimonospora; species Sphaerimonospora mesophila. Next base: position 3,687 of record BCRI01000112.1, on the reverse strand, counting down.
AGTTCGTCGAGCCCGGCCTCGGCCGCTTGGTGTACGGCGGCCACGAGAGCCGAGCGTTCGCCGTCCCACCATTCGGCCGGATCGCCGACCATGGCCGTGAGGTCCGCGTCCGGGGGCCGCCAGCGTGGCGCGTCGCCGTGGATGAGGGTGTAGTCACCGCCGTACTCCTTGCGGTGCGCCACCTCGGCGAGCCCGAGCCACGCCCCGAGCGCCCTGCTCAGCGCGGCGGCCCGCTCGCCGGGTGTCTCGGTCTCGGCCAGCCGCTCGCGGGCGTACACCTGGATCAGGTCGTGGAACCGGTACCGCAGGTGCCGGGCGTTCGGATAGTCGACGGTCTGCAGGACGTGCGCGTCGATCAGCCGCTCAAGCACGTCCTCCGCGGAGGCGACGTCCGTGTCGAGCAGCGCGGCGGCCGCCCAGGAGGGGACGTCGGGCGCCTGGAGCATCGCGAGCAGACGGAACAGCCGCTTCGCCGATCCGTCGAGGCTCCGATAGGTGAGGCCGATGCTGGAGCGGAGCTCCCACCCCCGGTGCTCCAGTTCGTCCAGCCGGCGCACCTCGTCCCGCATGCGGTCGACGAGCCGGCCGATGGGCCATCGTTTGCGCGACACCAGCCGCGCGCCCGAGATGCGCAGCGCCAGCGGCAGGCCGTCGCACAGGCGGTACAGCTCCCTGGCCGCCGCCTCCTCCGCCAGCACGCGTTCGCTGCCGAGGATCTTCGCCAGCATGTCGAAGGACTCGGCGTCGTCGAACGCCTCGACGGCGACGTGATAGGCGCCCGGCAGACCGGTCAGCTTGTTCCTGCTGGTCGTGATCACCGCACAGGTCGGGCTGCCCGGCAGCAGCGGCCGCACCTGGTCCTCGTCCAGCACGTCGTCCAGCACCACCAGGACGCGCTTGGCCGACAGGCAGCTGCGGTACAGCTCCGTCCGCTCTCCCACACCGTCGGGGATCGCCGGACCCGGGACGCCGAGAGCCCGCAGGAAACGCGCGAGCTGGGTCGAGATCTGGTCCGACGAGGTCAGACTGCGCAGTTCCGCGTAGAGGACGCCGTCTTCGAAGGACTCATGGATCTCATGGGCCACCCGGATGGCGAGGGTGGACTTGCCCACCCCTCCCCGCCCGGATATGGCGACGATGGGCATGGCGTATCCGGCGAACTCCATGCTTCTGCCCGTGACGAGCAGCCGCCTGATCTCCGCTATCTCCTCCGACCTCCCGGTGAAGTCGGCGATGCTGGCCGGCAGCTGCCGCGGCGGTGTCCAGCCGAGCACCCCCCGCCGCGTCTCCGCGCCCTGAGCGTGATCGTCGAACCCCGTGCCGGGTGACGTGCTCCCGGACGTGCTTTCCGACTGTGCGCCTCTGGGCTGCGAGCTTCTGGTCCGCGTGTTTCCGGGCCGGGTGTCTCCGGTCGGGGTGGTCCTGGTCCGGGGACCGTCGAGCGACGCGTCCTGGGCGAGGATCGCCCGGTGCAGGTCCTGCAGTTCCTGTCCCGGTTCGATCCCCATCTGCTCGACCAGGGTGGCGCGCACCCGCTGGTAGGCCTTCAGCGCGTCCGCCTGCCGGCCCGATTTGTACAGCGCACGCATGAGGAAGCCGTGCAGCCGCTCCCGCAACGGGTGCTTGGCGGCCAGCGCCAGCAGCTCCGAGATCAGCTCTTCTTGCGGACCCAGTTCCAGCCGGAGTCGCATGTACTCCTCGACGGCCACCAGCCGCTTCTCGTCGAGCGCGGTGGCCGCCCGCTGGACCAGATCGCTCTGCACCCCCACCAGGGCGTCACCACGCCACAGCGCCAATGCCGCCTGCAACCCGGCGACCGCCCCCGCCGCGTGCCCGGCGTCGATCTGCTTCTTCACCGCGGCGATTCTGCTGGTGAAGGCCAAACTGTCCAGATCGGCTTCGCCGAGTTCCAGCACATATCCGGGATTCAGGGTGCGGACGGCGCGCGGATATCCGGCCCTGGTCAACAGCTTTCGGATTTCCGAAATGCATACCTGAACCTGTCCGCGTGCGGTGAGCGGCGGGTGCTCGCCCCAAACGGCCTCGATCAGCTGATCCATCGAAGTCACGCTGTTCACATTCAGGCCCAGCATGGCGAGAACCACCTGCTGTCTGGGGCCGCCGAGGTCGAGCGAATCACCTCCGGCGACCAGTTCAAGCGGTCCAAGGATCTTAAGTGCCAATGTCCCCCTCCTGTTTTCGCCGTACCCCCCCGGGAAGTGGTGCGGAATCCCCAAGTTCACGGTTCAGGCATACATGGCCGGATGGACGATACGGCGGCAGGTTATCTGCGTCAATCAATCTTTCCGGGCGCTGCGGTGGCCGGTCGGACCCGGGCGAGGAGCACCGCGTCCCGCACCCCACTCGCCGGGAGAGACGGGCCGCGGACCTGGGTCCGTACGGCCCCTCCGGCCCCCGGAAATCCCGGCCGCGCGTGGGCAGGACCCTGTTTGTCAGACGCCACCGAGGACTTTACGGACAGAGCGGTGAGCGTGGTGCGGGAGGGGGTAGGGCGGCCAAAGGATCCGCCGGCATGCCGACCGTCTCGGCGCGGCGGCCGAGCGGCGGCTGACCGGTGACGATCCGTACGGCCGGAGCGCGCCGACGCACATCTCCGCCGCGACGCTCGCGCGCGTTCTCGTCACATCCGGCCACGGCCCAGCGCAGGCCGCAGCACAGACAGTCCCAAAAGACACAGGTTCGATAAGACACAGACCAGCCACACCGCCCACGACGCGTCATGCCGCGCCGCGCCATGCGTCATGCTGCCTGGCGTCCCGCCCTCGCACCCCCCGCACGGCGACGAGTGGAGGTGGAGGGAGCGTCCGATGACTGATTCCGAAATCCGCCCGCCCGAGTTCCCGTCGCGGGAGCCCACCCGGCGCAGGCCTGGAGGCCGCCGGCTCGTTCTCGGCGTCGCGGCGGCCGCGTTGGTCGCCACCGGCGCGGGCCTGGCCACCGCGGGCAACTCGCCAGGTATTCACCCCGCGGCCCAGCCACCGCGGATCCAGCCCACTCCCGGAGCCAGCGCGACACCCGGCGGCGGGTACCAGACCTTCACCACCCAGACCGGGGTCGCCACCTCGGTCGGGCAGAACTCCATCTCGGTGCGCGGGGACGACGGCGGTGCGCGTACCTACGCCGTCAACGGCTCGACCCGCGTCTGCGCCGGACCGGAGGGCATCTCCGGGATCAGGAACGGTGACAAGGTCTGGGTGATCGGCTCGGCCCAGGGGCAGCGGCCGGCCGCTTTCATGATCACGGACCTGACCCGGCCGCAGTGGCTCGGACACGGCGCGGGAGGCCCGGCTTCACCGGCGCCGACCGGCCCGGGAGCGCCGGTGCCTTCGGAGACCGCGCCGTCGCCGCACGGGACCGGGACCCCGGGTCCGGAGGAGACGGCCGGCCCCGAGACGGTCGAGCCGACCGACTGACGAAGGAAAGGGTGACGGCCCAGAGACGACAGGGGCCGGTTCCGGTACGGCGGGCCTCGCCGTACCGGAACCGGCCATTCGACCGATCCTGGCACCGGTGTGGACGTGCGGTTACGACGTCGAGAACGTGAACCAGTTGACGTTGACGAAGTCGGCGGGCTGGCCGCTGCTGAACGTGAGGTAGACGGTGTGCGTGCCGGTCACGGCGGAGATGTTCGCCGGCACGGTGCGCCAGCTCTGCCAGCCGCCCGTG
>BCRI01000111.1 GCA_001552515.1 Sphaerimonospora mesophila NBRC 14179 = JCM 3151 | reverse complement strand
CGCGGCACGCCGCAGCCATGACGAGGGCGAGTGGCGGCGCATGCCCGCCGCGGTCCGGGCCGAACTGCTGGAGGCGGCGGCGACGGCGATCCGCGCCGATGCGCGGCGCCTGGCCGTGTTGGAGGCACTCGACACCGGCAGGGCGATCGGCGGCGTGCTCATGAACGACGTGTACGAGGCCGCGGGCGCCTTCTCCCACGCCGCGGCGGTCGCGCGGACGATGCCCGGGGATGTACGGCGCAGCGCGTTCCCCCCTGAACCGCTGCCCGGGGGCGGCCCGGAACTGCTCACGATGCGCCTGCGCGCGTCGGCGGGCGTGGTGGTCGAACTGCTGCCGTGGAACGGGCCGCTGATGACCGGCGGCCGGCGGATCGCGATGGCACTCGCCGCCGGATGTTCGATCGTGGCCAAGCCTCCGGAGGAGGCCGTCGTCACGCTCGTCGAACTCGGCCGGGTCCTGACCCGCGCGGGGCTCCCGGCGGGTGTGCTCAACATCGTGCTCGGCTCCGGCGAGACCGTCGGCGAACAGCTCGTCACCGACCCCCGCGTCGACCTGGTCAGCCTGACCGGCGGTCCCGAGACCGGTCGCCGTGTCATGGAGTCGGCCGCCCGCAACCGCACCCCCACCCACCTGAACCTCCGCGGCAAGTCCCCCATGATCGTCTTCGCGGACGCCGACCTGGACCAGGCGGTGCGCTGGGCGACGATGGCGGCGTTCGTCAACACGGGCGAGGGCCGCGTGGCGGGCAATCGGCTCCTCGTGGAGGAACCGGTCTACGACGACGTGGTCAAGGGCATGGCCGAGGCCGCGGCGAACCTGCGCGTCGGCGACGCGCTCGACCCCGCCACGCTCATCGGCCCGCTGATCAGCGTGACCCACGCGAACCGGGTCCGAGAGCTCGTCTCCCGAGCCGTCTCGTCCGGCGACGCGACGGTGGTCGGCGCACCGTCCGTCCCGTGCAGCAGCCGGGCCACGTACGTGCCGCCGACCGTCCTCGGCCGGGTCCGGCCGGGCGGCGAGACCGAGCGGCATGAGGTGTTCGGCCCGGTGCTGGCCGCCACGCCGTTCTCCTCAGAGGAGGAAGCGCTCGCCCTCGCGAACGGCGCTGCCGCCCATGGCCTCAGCGGCACCGTCTTCACTCGGGACATCGAACGTGCCTGCCGCTTCGCCGACGCCCTCGACTGCGGCGAGGTCGATGTGAACCGCCACTTCGCACCCGACTGGAACGGTCCCCGCCACGCCGGCGTCGACGCCTACACCCGTCTCAAGACGGTCAACATCCGAACCCGCCCCTGACCGGACGCCTCGTCCGTGATCTGACAGTGCGACCCACGAGGCCGATCCATCTGATGCGCGTCCACCACGTGGGGCCGGCTCGGCTTACAGAGAGACGCACGTCACATTCGTCCATGTCACAGGGGGTCGGGCTGCCTCGTCTCAGAGGGTGTAGCCACTGACGACCACGGAGGAGCACACATGGACGCGCGCCTGAACTACGCCACCGGCACGACCGCCCCAAAGATCGTGAAGTACGTGATGTCAGCGGGCAAGGCGATCAAGGACTCGTCGCTGCCGGCCACGACACAGGAGCTGGTGGCGCTTCGCGTCAGCCAGATCAACGGCTGCGCCGTCTGCATCGACATGCACACCAAGGAGGCCACCGCCGCGGGCGAGACCCCGGTGCGGCTGAACCTGGTGGCGGCGTGGCGGGAGGCCACGGTCTTCACCGAGGCCGAGCGCGCCGCGCTGGAGTTCGCGGAGGAGGGGACCCGGGTCGCGGATGCGGCCGGTGGGGTCGGCGACGAGGTCTGGGCGAACGCCGCCAAGCACTACGACGACGAGCAGCTCACCGCCCTGGTGATTCTCGTCTCCTTCATGAACATGGTGAACCGGCTGAACATCCTCACCCGGCAGCCGGCCGGCGACTACGAGCCCGGGCAGTTCCACTGACCGGCGTCGCCGACCGGCTCGAGCTCCGGCGGGCTCGGGGCGTTACCCCGGCCCGCCGGTGGTCCGGACGACCACGAGAACGGCCGGGTGGGAGAGCCTCGGCCTCGATGCGGGTCAGGTCCACGTCGCCGAATCCGGGTCGATGCCTCGATCGCGGGCGTTGGCGTCGATGATGTCACGGAGCCAGCCGGCCAGGCCTGGCTCGATTGCGTCGAAGTAGGCCGCGAAGCCGGGATCGGCGGCGTACTTCCTTCCCAGGCAGACATGCATCGAAGGGGTGCAGTCGAAGTACGCGCCGATGGAGGCCCTGTGTCGTTCCGCCAGAGCGTTGGCTTCGGCACCACCTGGCCTGACACCGGCGCGCTTGGCTGCTGCCAGGTCGTCCTCGAGCGTTGCGACGCTGACGGCGATCTGCCGCCAGTCCTCGGGGGTCATGCCCGCGGCGCGCTCGGCGTACTGCACCCATTGAGCCGTGTCGCCCCATCGATCACGCGCGCCCGCGACCAATGACGGCTTCCAGCGCTGCCCGAAGATCGCGACCTGTTCCTCCGCGGAGAGCAGGATGCCGGCGCTCGCGGCTTCGATCATGCGATCGACCGCATCGACCATTGCCCGCAAACGGGAGATGCGATCGAGGAGCTGGGCGCGCTGTTGTCTCAGCGGCACGGTCATGTCGACCGTCGGAGCATCGAGAAGTTCACCGATGTCGTCGAGGGGCAGACCGAGTTCGCGGTAGATGAGCACCCGGTGGATACGTGCGACGTCCGCCGCCGAGTAGAGCCGGTAACCGCCGGAGGTTCGCCCGGACGGGCGGACGAGCCCGATCGCGTCCCAATGATGGAGGGTACGCACGGTGACTCCCACGTGCGATGCCGCGGCCCCGACGGTCAGCCCGCCGGGTCCCGCGGCATCGTCCATCGCGGTGTCGTCCATCGCGGTGTCGGTCACGCCGGCGAGTCTGACATGCGCGTCCGATCTGCGCGGCTTCCCCCCTTGGGGATGATGAAGCCGGCTGCTTCGAGGCTGTGTGCCTCGGCGCTGTCAGGGTCGAGGAGACGGGCCGCGGTCATGATCACGCGAGCGTTCTCCGGTGTGATGACCTCCAGATCTACGGTGCTCCATGGAGTCTGTCGCGGTCCCGTCGTGCATCCGGGCACCAGCGCGGTGCACGCCTGCGCGATCTCGTCGACCTGGCTCAGTACGCAGGAGAAGCTGATGCTCACCGTTGGAGGGGCCGGCGGGGCTCCGGTCGGGACGAGCAGAACGTCTTGGAACGCCCACCGCCGCAGGTGCGTGATCTGGCCGGGAACCGTGAACAGGTCGACGAAACCGAGCCCGCGGACCCAGAAGTCCACGGACGCGGCCAGGTCAGACGTCGGCACGGTGACGAACATCGGCATGCCGTAGATGCCCCGGAAGATTTCCGGTGGTGTCACGTCGGGCCCGGGCGGAGGGACGGGGCTCATATCGAACGCTTCGTAGTAGTCGGTCATGCGTTCATCGTGAAGCCTGACGCAACGTCAGGGTCAAATCCCGGATCGGCGTTCACGGCAAAAACGTGGACCGGTTTCACCGTCTCCCGGGACCATGCCTGGACGTCCTCCGGCGGCACCCGATCCGGCGTTCGTCGACCTGTCGGCCGGGCCTACGGCTCTGTCGGCTTGCGGGCGAGGAGACGGCCGTGCTGGAACCTCTCGTTCTCGCCCGGCTCGCGACGTAGCCGGGCGACCTCCGTGAGGCCGGCCTTGGACGCCAGACCCGCGACGTGGTCGATGGAGAGCCGGTAGGCGAGGGAGACCTTGTGATCGAACGGCTCGGCCGGGTGTGGTGAGTCGTCGCCTGTCGCGAAGAACCCGAGGAGCAGGTGACCGCCCGGCGCCAGCACCCGTGCGAACTCCGCGAAGATCACCGGCAGGTCCTCCGGAGGCGTGTGGATGATGGAGTACCAGGCGAGCACGCCGCCCAGTGTGCCGTCCGCGATGTCCAGCGCGAGCATCGAACCCTCCTCGAACCGCAGGTCCGGGTACTCCTGACGGGCCAGCTCGATCATCGCCGGCGACGCGTCGACGCCGAAGGCGGTCACGCCGAGGGAGGCCAGACGCGCCGTGACGCCACCGGGGCCGCATCCGAGGTCGGCCACCGGCCCGGCGCCCGCGGCCCGTACGGACTCGGCGAACGCGGTGACCAGGGCGCGGTCCAGCGGCATGCCTTCGACTGAGTCGCGGAACAGCTCGGCGTAAAGGGTGGCGACGGCGTTGTAGGCCGCCCGGGTGGCGTCCAGGGAGGAAGACTCGATCACGAATGACGACCCTAGTCCGCGTGGCCCGGCATCCGTACGGTTGCTGGCCCGAGGCGGGCGTTACCGCAGCGAGGGGCCTGACCGCTCGGGCCCTGGGCCCGATCGTGCTGCGGGCCGGGAAACCGACGACGGTGATCTCAGGGCGATCCTGGACGACCGTACGGAACGGAGATCATCGCTCGGTGATGACGAGATGATCTCCGTGATTTCGCCAGGGCTCTTGCGCCCACGGCATCCGTCAGGAAACCTTGACGACTATGACGTTGAGGTTTCCCGACATCCCCGACCACGAGGGCTTCGCCGCACCGGTGCTCCCCAGCGGCGAGCCGGCCTCGTCCGCCAGCGCCTTCACCAAGACCTTCATCGGCTACCAGGCGGCATGTTCTTGTGGATGGACCGACCGGCGCCGATTTCCCCCCACTCCGGAGGGAGTCAAGGAGGCGGAGGGTCGATGGTGGAGCATGCACGCCCCCGCGCTGCTCGCCGCCGCTCCCCCAAGCTGGTTGGTGATCAAGTCGAACCTGCTGTCCGAGCAGATCGTGAAGCTGGCGGTCGAGCGCCCTCTCGCCGCTCTCACCCTGCTGTCTCACGTGGAGAGCTGGCAGCGCACACTGTTCGACCAGGCTGTCACCCAAGCACGGGAGGCCGGGGCCTCATGGGCGGAGGTGGGTGAGGCGATGGGGATCTCCAAGCAGGCCGCTCACGAGCGGTTCAGCGCACGCGTGAACACGTAAGAACCGGATCGACAGCCGCATCCCGGCCTCTCCCCCGCGAGTGCCGCGACATGCTCGGCAGGTGGCGCTCCGGGGTCGGAACGCCACCTGCCGATTCGGCGGGAAGAGTGATCCGTTCGACTCAGGTTCGAGGCGCGGGCCGCCGCTCAGGTGAGAGGTTTGGGATGTTGGAGAGTTTGATCACCGATCCCCGGCCCTTTACTTTGTAGATTTAGATTATGATCGACTGGTGTGAACGTGCCTGCCACGCCGCCTGCCGTACCTGAGCGCAAGTCCCCCGCGCAGGCAGCACGAGATCCCTATCACGTGTACCTCGACGGCCTGCCCAGCCCCGAGTCCCGGCGCACGATGCGGGGCTGCCTCGATCGCATCGCCCGCCTCATCACCGGCGACCCGCAGGCCACCGGAGCAGGCCAGCCCTGGGAACTGCTGCGGTACGAGCACACGGTCAAGCTGCGCACGCTGATGCGTGAGCAGGGGTGGTCGCCGGCACACGTGAACAAGCACCTGGTGGCCCTGCGCCGAGTGCTCAAGGAGGCGTGGCGGCTCGGGCTGATGAGCGGCGAGGACTTCCAGCGGGCGGCCGACCTGCCGGCCTACGCCCACACCAGGATGCCCGCCGGGCGGCACGTCCAGGCCGAGATCCTCACCGCGACGCTCACCGTATGCGACGAGGACCCCTCCCCCGCCGGGAGGCGGGACGGCGCCCTGCTCGCGGCCCTGTACTCGACCGGCTGCCGGCGGGCGGAGATCGCCGGCCTCACGCTGGCGGACCTCGACCTCGACGCGAGATCCCTGCGCGTGCGCGGCAAGGGCGACAAGGAGCGTCTGGTCTACCTCACGGCCGAGGCGGTCGAACGGCTTGAGCTGTGGCTGGAGGTGCGAGGCCGGGCGGCCGGCCCGCTGTTCTGCCCGATCAACAAGGCGGGGCGGCTGCGGCACGCCCATATGACCGGACAGGCGGTCGCCGACATCGTCTCCCGCCGCCTGTCCTCGGCCGGTACGTCGAAGCGGACGCCCCATGACTTCCGCCGCACGTTCATCGGCGAACTCCTCGACGCCGGGGTCGATCTCGCCACCGCCCAGGCCCTGGTCGGCCACGCGTCCCCCGCCACCACCGCACGTTATGACCGCCGTCCGGAACGCCGCCGCCGCGAGGCCGTCGACCGACTGAACATTCCCCCAGCGGCGCGCTGACCCGGTCGTCTTCGGAGTCCCTGGCCGTCCTGGAGGTGCCGACCGCATCCGACCGGAATCTCCCGCTGGGCCTCCTCCCGGTCGTCAATGCCGCGGACCGGAAGCCGATCGCCCGCGAAGGGGCTTCGGCAGCGACCCGCGTCCGTCAGCAGCAGTTCCCGCCGGCCGTCGCGGTGGCGGCCCGGGCCCGGTCGGGTTCGGCCTCCGGGCCGCAGACGCAGGCCGCGGACGACTCCGCCGCTGCGGACTTGCCGAGGGTGTCGGCGTCGGCCTTGACCACATAGACCTCCCACGGCTCGCGGCCGGGCCCCTGAACCCAGACCTTGTCCTGCAGGGCGTAACAGCAGGAGGTGTCGTTCTCCTCGAAGGTGGCCAGGCCCGCCTCCTTCAAGCGCTCGGTGGCGGCCGTGACCTCGTCGGTGCCGCCGACCTCCACCCCGAGGTGGTCCAGGCGCGTGTCCTGGCCGGGCTCGCCTTCGAGGAGCACGAGCTTCAGCGGAGGCTCTGCGATGGCGAAGTTCGCGTAGCCGGGACGTCGCTTGGCCGGCTCCACGCCGAACAGCTTGGAATAGAACGCGATCGAGCCTTCCAGATCGGAGACGCGCAGGGCGAGTTGGACACGGGACATGATGCTCCTCCTCTGTACGGACCGGCGGTGGCGGTCACCACACCCTGATTAGATGAATATCTAATCAGCGCCACATCGCAAGCATGAACCTCAATTCGATAGGTGTCAAGTTAGATGCTCTTCAAATCAATGCTCCCACCCGCGGGCACTTCCGTACGACTGCCCGGCTGCTAGGGTGACGGCCATGTTCCTCCCCCGTGCCTAGGACACCGGACCAGCCGCATCGATCAGGTGCGGCACCTCGGTGTCCGTGCTGTTCGCAGCGCCGTGATCCGCGCTGCTTTCATGAGGAACATCCCCATGTCTTCGCCTACGCGGCCCTTGTCATACCTTGCTGTCCTCCGTCTCCCCTCGGCCGGGCGTGCCTTCGGCGCGGCACTGCTGGGCAGGCTGTCCTACGGGATGGTCTTCCTGTCTCTGACGTTGGCGCTCACCGCCGCCACCGGCTCATACGCCGTCGCCGGCACCGTCATCGCCCTTGAGGGGCTCGCTTACTCCCTGCTCTCCCCGCTGCGGGCCGGGCTGATCGACCGCTACGGACCGCGCAGGGTGCTGCCCGCGCTGACCGTCCCGTACGCGCTGCTGCTGGTCTGCCTGGCCGCTCTCACCTGGCAACCCGGGGCCTCCGGGTGGCTGCTGGGAACTCTGGCCGTCGCGGCGGGCGGCTGCGCTCCCCCGCTGGGGCCTGTCATGCGCACGCTGTGGAGCGATCTACTCCCCGACCGGCAGGCGTTGCAGCGCGCCTACAGCCTGGACACCGTTGCCGAGGAGCTGGTGTTCGTCGTCGGGCCACTTCTGGCCGGACTGCTGGCGGCCCTGGCCACCCCTGCGGCCGGAGTCGTCCTGAGCGCGGCCTTGATCGCGATCGGCGTCTTCGCTTTCGTGTCGTCACCGGCGTTGCGCACCCCATCGAGGGCGTCGGCCCGGCCGGCCGAACCCGGGGCGGAGCCGGTGCCGACCCGGCGAAGGCTCGGCACGGGCGCGCTGACCCTGCCGATCGCGACGTCGGCCGCGGTGGGTCTGTGTCTGGGGGCGCTGAGCCTGCTCATGGTGGTCTTCGCCGAACGACACCATCAAGCCGCCGCGGTGGCATGGGCCCAGGCCTCGCTGTCGGCGGGCAGCGCTGTGGGCGGCCTGGCCTATGGCGCGGTCTCCTGGCGCGTGTCCGGGGTCGTACGGCTACCGGTGCTGTCCACCGTGCTCGGTCTCGCCCTCGCCGCCGCCGGGGCTTCGCCCAATCTCTACGCCCTGGGCGCGATGGCGGGCCTCATCGGCCTGTTCGTGGCACCTGCCCTGACAACCGCCTATCTCCTCGCCGACGAATTCGTCAGACCGGAGCACCGGACCCAGGCGGGCGCCTGGGTGAACACCGCCTTCAATATCGGTGACTCCCTGGGCGTGGCGGCCGTCGGTCTCATGGTCGATGGCCTGCCGCTGGCGCTGTGCTTCGTACTGGCGGCGGTCCCGGCATTGTCGTCCGCCCTCATTGCAGTGGCGCGGCCGGGCCGGCGTGCGAAGAGATAGCCGGTGCCGCGACGCCGGCCTGCGGCCTTTCCCGGGCATCCGATGCCCTGCTCACGCTCGATCGCCGATTAACGAAAGCGGCTCTCCCGTACTGCCCGGAAGCGACGACCGACATGCGGGACAAGGCGGCGGGCGGACCAGACCCATCGGGTGCCGGGCATGCCCGACACGCCTGGCCTGCACGGCCGGGCAGACGATGCGCATCCGTGATCTTCCGGAACGCCGTCGCCGAGCAGTACGGCAACCGTATGCGTGGACGGCCGGGGAATCGCCGCGCAAGGAGGCGGGACCGGCGAGGTCGGCGGGCCGGTGTGACCGTGGGCGACGCACACGCGGACCGCCCGCGGAGCACACCTCCACACGATCCGGCGCCTTTTCCTGCGCCTCCGCCCACACCTCTGCATCCGCCTCCGCCGGTGCTTCCGCCCGCGTCCGGCCCCGCTCCTCCCCTTCCGGCGAAGGCGGCCCCAGCGGGGAAGGATCGCGAGAAGGCAGCGCACCCGGACCGGACAACCCCAGGAGGATGGCCCGCTCCACCGGCTCGGTCGGCCTCGGCTCCGCCAAACGCAGCGCCATCCGCCTCGACCGTCCCGACGTCACGAGACCCACACGCCCCCCTTTGGCTCCACGGAACCCCGCTCTACGAGCTCCCTCTCGGCGAGTCCTGAGCATTCGAAAATCTATCTGAATAATCTCATGTTCAGCAGATAAATGACAATCTCATGCGCCGATTAATTCAACGAAAATACGAGTAATAAATGTGGATTACCCCAAATGTCCGTGACGTTCGACTATGGCGCATCGGGCGGCCAGGATGCGTGCGTAACGACCAGGCGGCCACTCTGTGCGTCATGCGCCCAAGGCCGATGCCGCCGTAATCGCCGGGGGCGGGCTTCGGGCGGGGCCGATGGCCGATCAGCTGAATGCGTCCCGGTCGGGTTCCGGAAGCCACTGACGGTCCGGGTCGAAGCGACAGTGGCGGGCCGCGACGAAACCGATGAACGCCTCCAGCACCGGGTGGCGGTTGCGCCGGTGGAAGAGCAGCGAGCACGGATAGACGGGCGTCGGGTCGACCAGCGGGATCCGCCTGGTGTCCGGATGCCGCGGTATGAGCGTCCCCTCCCCGACCAGGCTCACTCCCCTGCCGGCGGCGACGTCGGCCACGAAGTGCTCCCAGCCGAAGTCGGGCCCCGAGGTGTCGATCCCGATGTCGAATGCGGCGCCGAGCAGACGGTAGTAGTCGGCCCACTCGCTGCCCGGAGCGTTGCCGGGCATCCACACGGTGGATCCGGCCAGCTCCGCCGTACGGATCGCCTGCCGGCCCGCGAGCGGATGGCCGCGGGCGACGAGCAGGTGCAGCGGCTCCAGGTCGGCCGGCACGCTGCCGAGGTCCTCCAGCGGGCCGCTCACGCGGCAGAAGGCCGCGTCCACCGATCCCCGAGCGAGCGTGGTGCGAGCGGTCCTGAGGCCGTTGGAGGTGATGAGCTCGACGTCCACGTCTTCGCTCCGCTCGTGGAAGGTTCTGATCAAGTCGATGACCGGGGCCAGCCGGGTGTCCAGGACGTCCACCCGCAGCGCGCGCCGCCGCCCCCGCAGCACCTCCCGCGCCCGGTCGGCGATCCCGATCAGGGCGCGGGCGTGCGGCAGAAACGCCAGGCCGTCATCGGTCGGCTCGGCCCCGTTGCGGGAGCGGGAGCACAGCCGCAGGCCGAGATCGGACTCCAGCCGCGCGATCCGCTTGGAGACCGCCTGCTGGGTGATCCCCAGCCGGGCCGCGGCCTCGCTGAAGTACCGCTCCTCGATGACGGCGACGAACGCGCGCACCGCGCCGAGATCGAGGTCCCCTCCACCTTCAGCGACAACCGGTGGTTGTGATGGATCGGCGTGTCGATTGTTGGACAACCCCACCTGCCCTCGGGTCGAATTGCGCGAGCCGTCCAAGAGCCTACAACCAGGAGGGGTGGTCAGCCGGTGGGGTCCTTCGTCCATCTGCATGTGCACACCGAGTACAGCATGCTCGACGGCGCCGCGAAGATCGGCCCGCTGCTACACGAGGTGTCCCGGCAGGGGATGCCCGCCGTGGCGATGACCGATCACGGCAACGTGCACGGGGCGTACGAGTTCTACCGGTCAGCGCGCGGGTCCGACGTCAAACCGATCATCGGCATCGAGGCGTACGTCGCCCCGGCCTCCCGGTACCATCGGCAGCCGGTGTACTACAGCGACAACCTGGCGCTGCGCCGCTCGAACGACGACACCGGCGAGGGCGGCGACGTCTCCGGCCGCGGCCTGTACACGCACATGACGATGTGGGCGGCCGACGCGCGAGGTCTGCGGAACCTGTTTCGGCTCCAGTCCCAGGCCTGGCTGGAAGGACACGTCCAGAAATATCCGCGCATGGATGACGAGCTGCTCGCCGAGCACGGCACGGGCATCATCGCCACCACCGGCTGTCCGTCGGGAGAGGTGCAGACCCGGCTCCGGCTCGGCCAGTACGAGCAGGCTGTCGAGGCCGCCGCCCGTTACCGCGACCTCTTCGGCGAGGAGAACTACTACCTGGAGCTGATGGACCACGGCCTGGCCATCGAGCGCCGGGTCCGCGACGACCTGCTGAGACTGGGCAGGCGGCTCGGCCTGCCGCCGCTGGCCACCAACGACTCCCACTACGTCACCGAGGGCCAGGCCCAGGCGCACGACGCGCTGCTGTGCGTGGGCACGGGCAAGCGGCTGGCGGACGCCGACCGCTTCCGGTTCGGCGGCAGTGGCTACTTCATCAAGCCCTCCAGTGAGATGCGGGCGCTGTGGGATGCCGAGGTGCCCGGCGCGTGCGACAACACGCTGCTGATCGCCGAACGGGTCGGTGACTACGGCGAGGTGTTCGCCCATCGGGACCTGACGCCGCGCTTTCCGGTGCCCGAGGGGGAGACCGAGTCGAGCTGGCTGCGCAAGGAGACCCTCGCCGGCGCCGGCCACCGCTACGGCGGCGACCCGCCGCGGGAGGTGCTCGACCGCATCGACTACGAGCTGTCGGTCATCGACGCCATGGGCTTCCCCGGCTACTTCCTGGTGGTGGCCGACATCTGCCGGTACGCCCGCGATCACGGCATCGGCCTGGGGCCGGGACGGGGCTCGGCCACCGGATCGATGGTCGCGTACTGCACGGGCATCACCCAGCTCGACCCGATCGAGCACAAGCTCATCTTCGAACGCTTCCTCAACCCCGAGCGCATCACCATGCCGGACGTCGACCTCGACTTCGATGACCGGCGGCGGGACGAGATGATCGACTACGTCACCCGCAAGTACGGCGAGGACCGTGTCTGCCAGATCGTCACGTTCAACACCATCAAGGCCAAGGCCGCCGTCAAGGACGCCTGCCGCGTGCTGGGCCTGCCGTACGCGCTGGGCGACCGCATCACCAAGGCGTTCCCCGCCGCGGTCGGCGGCAAGGAGATTCCGCTGGCCGCCATCCACGGCAAAAGCCACCCCCGCCACGGCGAGGCGGCCGAGCTGCGTGCCATGTACGAGCAGGACCCCGATGTCAAACGCGTGATCGACACCGCGGCCGGCATCGAGGGCCTCACCCGCGGCACCGGCGTCCACGCCGCGGGCGTCATTCTGTCCAGCGAGCCGCTCATCGACGTGATCCCGCTGGTCAGGCCCAAGGCCGACGGCCCGGTCGTCACCGGGTTCCCCTTCACCCAGGCCGAGGACATGGGCCTGCTGAAGATGGACTTCCTCGGCCTGCGCAACCTGACGGTGATCGGCGACACGATCGCGAACGTACGCGCCAACACGGGCATCGACATCGACATCTTCGAAGTCCCGCTCGACGACGCCAAGACGTACGAACTGCTGGCCCGCGGTGACACGCTCGGCGTCTTCCAACTGGACAGCGGTGGCATGCGGGTGCTGCTGAGGCTCATGCAGCCCACCACGTTCACCGACATCGCGGCCGTCAACGCGCTCTACCGGCCCGGCCCGATGGAGATGAACGCCCATACCAACTACGCGCTGCGCAAGACCGGCAAACAGAAGGTCGAGCCGATCCATCCGTCATTGGCGGAGGTGCTCGAACCCATCCTCGGCGACACCTATCACCTGGTGGTCTTCCAGGAGCAGGTCATGGCCATCGCCCAGCAGCTCGCCGGCTACTCCCTCGGCGCCGCCGACCTGCTGCGCCGCGCCATGGGCAAGAAGAAGAAAGAGGTCCTGGACGCCGAGTGGGACAGGTTCTCGGCCGGCATGCGCGGCCGCGGCTTCTCCGAAGAGGCGATCACGGCCGTCTGGGACGTGCTGGTGCCCTTCAGCGGGTACGGCTTCAACAAGTCGCACACCGCCGGCTACGGCCTGGTCTCGTACTGGACGGCTTATCTCAAGGCCAACCACCCCAGCGAGTACCTGGCCGCCCTGCTCACCTCCGTCGGCGACGACAAGGACAAGATGGCCGTCTACCTGTCCGACTGCCGCCGCCTCGGCATCAAGGTGCTGCCGCCCGACGTCAACGCCAGCAGGCTCGACTTCGCCGCTGTCGGCTCCGACATCCGCTTCGGCCTCGGCGCGGTACGCAACGTCGGCGCCGCGGTGGTGGACGCCATCGTCGCCACCCGCGAGGCCAAGGGTCCCTACGGGGACTTCGACGACTTCCTCACCAAGGTCCCGTCCATCGTCTGCAACAAGCGCGTGATCGAGTCGCTGGCCAAGGCCGGGGCGTTCGACGGCCTCGGACACCCCCGCAAGGGCCTGGTCGCGGTGCATGAGCAGGCCATCGACACGATCAGCGACGTCAAGCGCAACGAGGCCCACGGCCAGAACACGCTCTTCGGCGAGCAGGGCCACAGCGGCGCCTTCTCGATCGCCGTCCCGCAGGGAGAGTGGGACAGACCCACCCTGCTGGCGTACGAACGCGAGATGCTCGGACTGTACGTCTCCAGCCACCCCCTCGACGGCGCCGAACGCGTCCTGGACGCGGGCCGCGACACCACGATCGCAGGTTTGCTGGCCTCCGGACGGCAGGACGGGCCGGTCAGGATCAGCGGCATCGTCTCCGGCCTGCAGCGCAAGGTCACCAAGCAGGGCGACCCGTGGGCGATCGTCACCCTCGAGGACCATGACGCCGCCGTGGAGTGCCTGGTCTTCCCCAAGACCTACACGTTGTACGGCGACGCATTGGCCGAGGACCGCGTGGTCTCCCTGCGCGGCCGGATCAACGTACGCGACGAGACGGTGAGCGTCCACGTCGAGGAGATCACCCTCCTCGACGTCTCCACGGCCCGTACCGAGCAGCCGGTCGTGATCTCGATCCAGGAAGGTCTGCTCAATGCCCGGCTCGTCCGGGAGCTCAAACACATCCTCGCCACCCATCCCGGCGGCGTGCCGGTACACCTGCGCCTGCGCCGCCGCAACGCCGAGAACCTGCTGCTCGACCTCGTCCCCTTCCAGGTCACCCCCGGGCCGGCGTTCTACGGCGACGTCAAGGCACTCCTGGGAGCCACTGCGATCGGCGGCGCATGAGCCGCACGCCTGCCTCCGGCGGGACCTGCCCCCGCTGCCGTACCGGTGAGCTCCTCGCCGTCCTGCGCCTGCCGCACACCTGGACGAACGCGTCGGGCCGCCTGGTGCGCGGGGTCGGCGAGGTGCACCTGTGCGCGCGCTGCGACCCGGGCCACCCGATCGTCGCCTACTTCGCCGTCCACGGGCTGGCACGCCCCGAGCACGCGGACCTCCTCGCCCGGCTACTGCACGACTGGGCCGACCACGCTCTACCGCCGGTGCCGGACGAGAACGTGCTGTGGGCCGAGGCCGACGCCTGGCGCAAGGGAGAACTGTGAGGTGGCACCGCCGAGCTCGAGGCGTCGTCTGGGCCTGGCGCGCACGATGTCCCTCCTTGCTCGGTTCGGGACGCTGGCGGTCAGGTGGTACGGCGGGACGTCACGGTATGCTCCCAATCTGATCGATAGGCCGGTTAGGGCCTCCAGCAGCACATCGCCGGTGGCGATCAGTGCGGCGGCACTGCGGATCGTACGGCGCGCAGGCAGCGCGCGGCCTGGACGCGGAGGGCGGCGGCGAGCTCGGGCGGGCCGCTGACGAGCGTGAAGTCGGCGTCCACCGCAGTGATCATCCAGACCAGTGCCGACGGGGTGTCGGCGCCGACATGCAGCAGGCAACTGTGGTCGTCGACGGCCTCGACGACTCCCATGCCCGGCCACACCCGCTCGGCCGCCGACTCGGCGGACTCGTGCAGGGTGACGGTCGCCTGGAACGGCCAGGTGCCCGAGGAGAGCCGCCGCGCCAGGTAGGCGGCGACGTCGCCGTCGGGGGGCTGCCTGGGCGGGAACCGCGGGCCGGTGGGGGTGCGGGGGTCCATCCGGTCCACCCGGAAGCTGCGCCAGTCGTCGCGTTCGACGTCCCAGGCGACGAGGTACCAGTGCCGGTGGAAGCTGACCAGGCTCTGCGGCTCGACCGTTCGCAGTGACCGGCCGCCGCTGGCGCCGGTGTAGTCGAAGCGCAGCCGCTCACGGCGGCGGCAGGCCTCGGCGATCGTCATCAGCGTGTCCGGGTCCACCCGGGGTCCGGGGCCGCCGACCCTGACGGTCGCGGTCTGCAGCGTGTTCACCCGGTGGCGCAGCCGGGGCGGCAGGACCTGCTCGAGCTTGACCAACGCCCGCGAAGAGGTCTCCTCGATGCCGACGGCCGTACGCAGCCCGAGTGCCACGGCCACCGCCTCGTCGTCGTCGAGCAGCAGCGGCGGCAGCGACGCGCCGGACCCGAGCCGGTAACCGGCCGTGCCCCGGTCGGCGTGCACCGGATAACCGAGGTCGCGCAGCCGTTCCACGTCCCTGCGCACCGTGCGGGTGGTGACGCCCAGGTGGGCGGCGAGCTCCTTGCCGGACCATTCACACCGCGTCTGCAGAAGCGACAGCAGCCGCAGCAGCCGTGCCGAAGTCTCCAACATGTCACCAACATTGCCGAATTCTTAGGAACGAACCCGTCCTAACAGGCTCGTAGCGTCGCGCATATGGCAGATAACGTGCACATTCGCCCCTTCCGCATCGATATCCCGCAGGCCCAGCTCGACGACCTGGCCGCGCGGCTCGCCCGGACCCGCTGGCCGGACGAGCTGCCGGGCGTGGGGTGGAGCCGCGGGGTTCCGGTGGCGTACCTGAAGGAACTCGCCGAATACTGGCGTACGGGCTATGACTGGCGGGCGCACGAGGCCGCGCTCAACGAGCACCCGCAGTACGTCACCGCCGTCGAGGGACAGAACATCCATTTCCTGCACGTACGATCCCCCGAGCCCGACGCCACGCCGTTGCTGTTGCTGCACGGCTGGCCGGGCGGCGTCGTGGACTTCCTCGACGTCATCGGCCCGCTCTCCGACCCCCGCGGGCACGGCGCCGACGCCGCCCCCGCGTTCCACCTGGTGATTCCGTCGCTGCCGGGATTCGGGTTCTCCACGCCGCTGGCCGGTCCCGGCATGAACACGGCGAAGATGGCCGCGGTGCTCGCGCGACTGATGGCGCGGCTCGGCTACGAGCGGTACGGCGTCCAGGGCTACGACACCGGCGCGTGGGTGGCCCCGCATCTGGGCAGGCAGGCCGCGGACCACGTCATCGGCGTCCACGTCAACGCCCTGATCACCTTCCCCGCCGGCGAGGAAGGCGAGCTGGACGGCCTGTCGGAGGTGGAGCGGGCACGCTGGGATCGGATGCAGAACCACAACGACGGCTACCTGCAGTGCAACTCCAAGCGGCCGCAGACCGTGACGTACGGGCTGCACGACTCCCCCGTCGGTCAGCTCGCCTGGATCGTGGAGAAGTTCAAGGAGCTCACCGACCCGGCGGAGGGGCTGCCAGAAGACAGCGTCGATCGCGACCGCATCCTGACCGACGTCTCGCTGTACTGGCTGACCGGCACCGCCGGATCGGCCGCGCAGATCTACTACGAGGAGATCTCCGCGGCCGACTGGAGTCAGGGCGGCGCGGCGGACGGCGCGGCGTACGGCGGGGATCGGGGCACGGGCGCGGACGACCAGGTCCCGGACGACCAGGCGGCGGCCTGGCGCGGGACGGTGCCGACGGGCGTGCTGGTCTCCGCCCATGACGTGACCATCCGCCGCTGGGCGGAGCGCGACCACAACGTCGTGCACTGGACCGAGCTCGGCCGGGGCGGCCACTTCCTCGCGATGGAGGCCCCAGATCTTCTGGTCGCCGACGTCCGCGAGTTCTTCCGTAAGCTGCATTGAGCCGGATCGGCACGGAATCTCCGTCGAACTTCCGGTGCGCCGTCGGAGCCGCCGCGGCCGGTCGATCCCCCGGGTGGCCTGGTCGTACGGCCGGGCCGGCCGGAAAGTCTCCCCGGCGATATGCCAAGTCATGAGGGACCGATGGAATAACAACGGCCGAGAGTCGGTTAGAGTCGGTACCGGTCGATGTGGTCTGTGTCCCCCGGGCCGCAATTATCGCCTTCACGGAATACCGTTCGGCTGGAGCCGTGTTGTGCCTCTCGCCGAGGAGGCGACCGCCACATCGGCCTTAGCGCGGACGCCCCGCGAGACCTGGTTCTCGCGGGGCGTTCGCGTCTCATCCTCCACTCGGCCGCCCCGTTGGGCGTGCCGTACAAATCTCGGCCCGGCGCGTTGCAGGTGGCCCACAGCACACGGACGTCCGCGGCGGCTTAAGGTTGATCGCACGTGCCCGACCGAGGAGAGCCCGTGCTTTACCGCGCCAGCAAGATCATCAGTGTTCCGGTGATGCGCCTGCTGTGGCGGCCGCAGGTGGAGGGGGCCCGCAACGTCCCCGCGAACGGGCCGGCGATCCTCGCCTCCAACCACCTGTCCGTGCTCGACTCCTTCCTCCTGCCCGCGGTGCTGCCCCGCCCGGTGCGGTTCGTGGCCAAGAACGAATACTTCACCGGCAACCCGCTGACCGCCCTGTGGATGCGCGGCATGGGAACCGTCTCCATCGACCGGGAGAACGCCTCGGCCGCCCAGGCCATGCTCGACTCGGCCGCGGAGGTGCTGAAGGCCGGCGATCTGTTCGGCATCTACCCCGAGGGCACCCGCTCCCCCGACGGCCGCCTGTACCGTGGCAAGATCGGCGTGGCCTGGCTCACGCTGACCACCCACGCCCCGGTGATCCCGGTCGCGATGATCGACAGCGACAAGGTGCTGCCGCCCGGGGCCACCGTGCCGCGCCTGCACCGGATCGGCGTACGGATCGGCGAGCCCATGACGTTCAGCGGCGACCCCGGCAGGGCACGTGACCGCCGCGAGGTCACCGACCGGATCATGGAGGCCATCCAGCGGCTGTCAGGGCAGGAGTACGTCCCGATGTACGCGGCGAGCGTCAAGGCGGCCACCTGACCACCGCCGGGATGCGGATGTCCGCCTGGTCCCGTTAGGCTCGGAGATCGATCCGGACCTCAGGGGGTGTCGCGCGGTGCCGCGAGGACGTACGGTCGTGATCATATCCGCGGCGGTCGTGGTGGTGGCGGCAGCCGGGGCCGGGGGCGCCTACTACCTGCTGCACACCAGGGGTACGCCGCTGGAGACGGCGCAGCGGTTCACGTCCGCCTGGTCGCGTGGCGATCTCGCGGCCATGAAGGCCGAGCTCGCGGCCCCGGCTCCGAAGTTCGACGCGGCCTATGCCGAGCTGACGAAGAACCTCGGCGCGACGGGGGTCGCCGTGAGCGGCATGCGCGTGAGCGACCCGGTCGACGACCGCTCCACCGCCTCCTACACGACCACGGTGACGCTGAAGAACATGGGCGAGTGGACCTACGAGGGCGAGCTGAAGCTCGTGGTCGAGGACCGCCACTGGAAGGTCGACTGGTCTCCGTCCGCCGTCCATCCCGCGCTGACCGGGACCAACCGTCTGGCCATCAAGACGACCTGGCCGGCCAGGGGCGCCATCACCGACGCGAGCGGTGCGCGCATCGACGACGGCGACGACGGCGGTTCTGTGCAGCAACTCGTCGGGTTCCTGGACAAGGCCACCGCCAAGGACGTCAAGAAGCTGGGCGCCGCCTATCGTGTGGGCGACGCCGTGGGGCGCGGCGGGCTGCAGGAGACCTTCCAGCGGCGGCTCGCCGGCACCCCGACGACGGAGATCCAGGCGGTCGACGGTGACGAGCGGGAGACCCTGCACACGCTCAAGGGCAAACCGGGCGAGGAGGTGCGCACCAGCCTCGACCCCCGCGTGCAGCGGGCGGCGGCCGATGCCGTACGCGACCTGGAGAAGCCCGCCTCCCTGGTGGCCGTCCGGCCCTCGACCGGTGAGATCCTCGCCGTCGTCAACAACAAGGGCGGCTTCAACCGGGCGCTGGACGGCCGCTATCCGCCGGGGTCGACGTTCAAGGCCGTCACGGCGGCGGGGCTGCTGGCCGCCGGCCTCACCCCGTCGTCGACGGTGAGCTGCCCCCGTGAGGCGAACGTCGGCGGCCTGAAGATCCGCAATTCCGACCACGAGGCGTTCGGGTCGCTGTCGTTCCTCGACTCCTACGCCCACTCGTGCAACACGACGTTCGCGCCGCTGGCCGCCGCCAAGCTCGGCGCGCAGAAGCTGTACGACCTGGCGGGCGACTTCGGGTTCAACCAGCCGCTGGACATCGGCGTGCCGGCGACGAAGGGCAGCATGCCCAAGGCCACCAGCGACGCCGAGCTCGCGGCCGAGTCCTTCGGCCAGGGCAGGATCACCGCGAGCCCGCTGGTGATGGCGGGGGTGGCCGCGGCGATCGCCGACGGGTCGTGGCGTCCGCCCACGCTGGTGCCGTCCCTCAAGCAGAAGTCCTCGCCCAAGCCGCTGCCCGGCGGGGTCGCCGAGCAGCTCCGTTCGATGATGAAGGCGGTCGTGACCAAGGGCACCGCGCGCGGCGCCAGACTGCCGTCCGGGACCGCCGGCAAGACCGGCACCGCCGAGTTCGGCACCGGTCCCAAGCTCGACTCGCACGCCTGGTTCGCCGGCTACCGGGGCGATCTCGCCTTCGCCGTCGTGGTCGAGGGCGGTGGCGGAGGCGGCGCGGTCGCCGCTCCCGTCGCGGCCGCCTTCCTCAGGGCCCTCGGATAGACCGGTACGTTCTCCGGGGCCGTCGTCCACGAGAGGGGCGTGGCCGAGGTCACCGCCCGCCGTGTCCGTGATCTCGGCGACGCCCCGCGATCATCACCGACGAGAACTCGTCCCCCTCGACGGCGAACGCCGGCGGAAACCGGTCGCCGCGGTCGGCGGGTCATCCCGCGAGGGCGGCCGCGTTGTGCTGGAGCGCCATGATCAGCAGGGCCGTGATCAGCACCACGATCAGCACCCAGCTCAACGTGATGATCACGGTGGATCGGCGGGGCCAGTGGCTCCCGGCCCCGTCGGCGGACGGATCGGTCGACCGTCGCCGGCCGCCGTGCTCCCTCCGTTCCACCCGCTGGTTGAAGGACTCGATCCTGGCAGCCAACTTGGGGTCTTCGTCGGTGAGGTGCCGCTCGATCATCGCAAGCATTCGCTCTTCGTCCTGCGACCAGGCCATGGCGCAACTCTCCAGAACGCGAGGTGTGTGCCGACTTTCTGCCCATCGATCAAGATCGTTAGCCGTTTCCAGGGCCGCTATTTGCCTCGCGTTGAAACTTGCGATCGGGCTCGAAATCTTGTTCTAATGGAGTCGTGCGCTGGGACAACCTACGCCTTGACGATCAAGGATCTGACGAGCGACGCGGCGACGGTCTGGAACGTTCCGATCAGCGGGACGGCGAGGCCGTGCCGCTGATCGCGCGCGGCGCGGTCGCCAGGACGTTCGACACCCCGGGGTTCCAGGGCGTCACGTTCTATGAGATCCACGCGCGCTCGATCATCAATCGCGTCCCCGGCGCGAGCCGCGTTCCGTTCGAGTGGACGATCAATCCCTATCGCGGCTGCAGCCATGCCTGCGTCTACTGTTTTGCCCGGAAAACGCATGAATATCTGGATCTGGACGCGGGGCTGGACTTCGACTCCAGGATCGTCGTGAAGGTGAACGCGGCCGAGCTCGTCCGCAAGGAACTGGCCGCGCCCAGGTGGGCCGGACAGCACATCGCCATGGGCACGAACGTCGACTGCTACCAGCGGGCGGAGGGCCGCTACCGCCTGATGCGCGGCGTCCTCGCCGCGCTGCGGGACGCGGCCAACCCCTTCTCCATCCTGACCAAGGGCTCGCTGATCCTGCGCGACCTCGACCTGCTCACCCAGGCCGCCGAGGTGACCGACGTCGGCACCGCCGTCTCGGTCGGCTTCGTCGACGAGGCCCTGTGGCGGCAGGTCGAACCGGGCACGCCGCATCCGCGCAAGCGGCTGGAGGTCTGCGCCACGCTCAACGACCACGGCGTCCGGTGCAGCGTGCTGATGGCCCCGATCCTCCCCTACCTCGCCGACTCCCCCGCCATGTTGTCCGACACCATCCGGCGGATCGCGGAGGCCGGCGCCACACACGTCACCCCGATCGTGCTGCACCTGCGCCCCGGCGCCCGCGAATGGTTCATGGCCTGGCTGTCGCGCGAGCACCCCCGGCTCGTCCCCCGTTACCTGGAGCTGTACGGCAGGGGCGCGTACGCTCCCAGGGCCTACCAGGAGCGGATCAGCCGGCAGGTGGCCGAGCTCGCCGAGCGCCACGGGATCGGCCGCACCACCCCACGCGATGCCCGGCGCATCACCCCCCGCCACCACTCCCCCGGCGCCCAGGCCCACCGCGATCAGACCCACGGCGACCGGCCCTCGCCACCGCACCGCCCCGGTCCCGAGCAGCTGACGCTCCTGTGACACGGCGCGTCGAGGCCCCCGCCCGGGCGACCCGCCGCGATCGCCGCCCGAGGCGATGTGATCTGAATCACGCAAACCTCGGGAGCTGTCGGATGCGTCCCAGGGAAGAGGGGATCTTCAGCCGACATGAACGGGGCATGTCTTGTCTTTACTACGCCGCTTCTCCGTGCGCCGCGCCGCCGCCCGGGCGCTGGTGAAGGCGATCGAGGCACGTGACCGGCGGCGTTCCCGCTCCGCGCCGCCGCCGGACGACCACGAGGTGCGCATTCTGCTGCTGCACGCCAACGGCATGGGCGGAACCATCCGCACGGTCTTCAACCTCGCCGGGCACCTGGCCCGCGACCATGATGTCGAGATCGTCAGCGTGGTCCGGACTCGCGAGGAGCCGTTCTTCCAGGTGCCCCCCGGTGTCCGCATCCGCTACCTGGACGACCGGGTGTCCCGGCGCCGGGGCCTGCTGTCCCGCCTCCCGAGCAGGCTGGTCCCCGGGGACGAGGCGGCCTATCACTCGTTCACCCTGGGGACCGACCTCAAGCTGGTCCGCTACATCCGGTCACGGCGCAGGGGCGTGCTCATCGGCACCCGGCCCGGCCTCAACCTGATCGCCGCCAGGTTCGCCCCGCCGGAGATCATCGCCATCGGGCAGGAACACGGCAATCTCTCCGGACACCCGCCGTCGGTGCGCTCCCGGATCACCCGCGGGTACGGCAGGCTCGACGCGGTCGTCACGCTCACCGAGGCCGATCTCAAGGCCTACGAGCGGGCGTTCGAACGCGCGGGCAGGCCACGTCCCGCCGTGCTGGCCCGGATCCCGAACGCGGTGCCCCGGCTGGACGGCGGCCGATCCCCGCTCACCGCGAAGACCGCGGTCACCATCGGCAGGCTGACCCACGTCAAGGGTTACGACCTGCTGATCCGCGCCTGGGCACACGTCGCGGCCCGCCACCCGGACTGGACGTTGCGGATCTTCGGTGCCGGGCCGCGCCAGGAGAAGCTGCAGGCCGCGATCGACAGGCGCGGCCTGACCGATCGGGTGCTGCTGGCCGGACCGATCCAGGACGTCGGCGCCGAACTGGCCAGGGCGTCGCTGTTCGTGCTGAGCTCGCGCCGCGAAGGCATGCCGATGGTGCTGCTCGAGGCCATGAGCAAGGGGCTGCCGGTCGTCGCCTACGACTGCCCGACCGGGCCCGCCGAGCTGATCGCCCACGGCGTGAACGGGCTGCTGGTCAAACCCCAGAAGATCCACGCCCTGGCCGACGCGATCTGCGCGGTCATCGAGGACGACGATCTGCGCGCCAGGCTGGCCGCCCAGGGACCGCCGACCGCCGCCCGCTACGACATCGACGTGATCGGCGCACGGTGGGAACGGCTCCTCGCCGATCTGGTCGCGCTCCGCCGCGGGCCGTTCCCCGGCCGACTCACTCCCCACCGGATCACGTCCGACGCGGCAGCCGCTCCGCCCGCACCTCGTCCCTGAGTCCCCGAGCCCGTCCGGCCGCCGATAGGGTGATGGACGTGCGGATGGGGAGCACGCCGGCCGCGGAGGCCACAGGGACCGCTGAGACCGCGAAGGCCGGGGGGAGCACGGCGGCGGCGATGATGCTGCCGCGGCTCGTGCTGCTCGTGGCCGCGCTGCTGGCCGTGAGCCTCGGCCACGTCACCGCCCACCTCTGCGGCCCCGCCCCCTCGATGCCCGCGCTGTGCGCCCACTGCGATGACGTCCACGGCGGCGGCGGTGAGGAGCACATGGTCGCCGCGGCCGAGCACACCTCGGCGCACCTGTCGATCGTGACCTCCGGCACGGATTCCGATCAGCCGAATCCGGTCGTCCTCTGCCTGGCCGCGGTCGCCGCGCTCCTCGTCGTCCTGGTGCTGCGCCTGCTGGGGCCCGGCCGCCTCCCCGAAGGCGTACGCAGTCCGGGCGAGCGGCCCAGGCGGCTGCCCCCGGCGCGGGGGTCGCCGGCCGCGCCGTTCGCACTGTCACTACGCCGCGTCGCGGTCCTGCGCGTATAGAGGCCGGCGACCGTGTCGGGCACGCCTTCGCCCGGCACGGTTCTCCGTCTACCCTTTTCCCTATCGCGAACCGTGAGCGAATCACCATGTCATCGATTGATCGACGGCTGTTCCTGCGCGCCGGTCTGGCCACCGCCGGAGGAGCCCTCGCCACCGCCTGCGCGCCCGCACAGAACCGAGCGACGCAGAACCATCCGACACAGAGCGCATCCGCCCAGGGGGCTCCTTTCGTACGGCCCTCCGGCCCCGAGGTCGGCGTCGCCGAGGCCGCCCGCCGTCCCGGCCGGGTGCGCGAGTTCCACCTGATCGCCCGTGAGGGCCGCGCCGACCTCGGCGGCCCGGTGGTCCGGACCTGGATGTACGGCGACCGCCTGCCCGGGGAAC
>BCRI01000110.1 GCA_001552515.1 Sphaerimonospora mesophila NBRC 14179 = JCM 3151 | reverse complement strand
CAACACCCCGTCCGCGTCCGCGGAATCCGCCGCACACGCACCGCTCAGACCACCCGAAGAACCACCCGGGGACCCCTCTGCAGGGACACCCGAGGCGCCGCCGTCAAAAGCATCCGAAGCATCACCCGGGGAACCGCCCGGGGAACCATCCGGGGAACCGTCCGGGACACCGCTGGGAGCATCACCCGGAGGGCCGATCGTCGCAGCGCCGGAAGGATCACCTGAGGAGTCACCCGGAGAACCGTCCACGGGACCGCTTGAAGCACCAGTTGCGGGGCCGTCCAGGACACCGCCTGGAGCATCACCCGAGACGCCACCCCTAAAAGCGCCCGAAGCATCATCGGAGAAGCCATTCGAGGAGCCACTGAAGGAGCCACCGGAAGGGACATCCGCAGTCTCCGGGACACGCCACCGGCGGGCGTCATCATCGTCACGGTCGTCGATGCGCGTCTGGGGAATGTCGGCCGTACGAGCCGCACCAGCGGACACAGGAGCGCTCACACCGCCGCTACGCGTGTCGCCTTCACCTTCTCCTGGGCGCACACCGTTCCCGGGCACGCCGCTCCGAGACACGCCGCTCCCGACCACTCCGTCTGACAATGCGACATCCGGGGACGAGCCGGGAACGGCGGCAAGCCAGTCAGGCCAGCCAGACCACGACGCGGCACCTCCCCGACCACCGGATGAACTGGCGACCGCACGCGCCGACGCCTCGGCCCGCACCGCAGCCCACCACTCAGGACCCAGCAGCGACCGACCCCCGGAACGCGACGGATCCGGATCGAACGATCCGATTGGCTGGGTCAGCTCTGCCGGCTCCACGCGTCCCCCTTCCCGATTTCTCGCGAGTCACTGCCGCATCGAAAGTCTGTACTAATAATCTCACAGCAAGTTAGGAAACGGCAACAGTTTCCCTCGGTTAATTGAAAATAACTATGAGAAATAAATATCGATTGCAACGGATGCTCGTTATGTCGGAAATGAGGGATCGAGGAGGTGGGATGGCAGATCAGGAGAAGATATTTACTCCGTGCCGCGGGGTGTGGACAGGGGGAGGTGCGAGCTTGTGGATATGTCGGGTCAAGAGCGGACTCCACAATCACGTGCCACCGACCTGTCCACCGCCATCGACCGGCTTCCACCGACCGGCTTCCACCGAGACGAGACGACGATGGGGGACGGGGTGAGACGAGACGGGGTTGACGGGGGACGGGGTGAGACGGGGTTCCATAGATGGGGTGTCTCCACCGGGTGTTCGTCCGTCGAATGTCGTCCATGCACCGTCACCTATGGGATGGTCGATGGCGTCTTCCGGCACTCGCTCCTTGCCGGTCGTCGACGCGGGGCTCGGCCGACCCCTGCACTCGTCGGCCCCCGCTGCCTGTCGTGTCTTCCACCCGCCGCGTCTGTTGCCCGAACGGTGGTGATTCTTCGGGAGGTGCGGCGTTCAGGTTGCGAGGGAGGTCGGATAGCAGGAAAGTCGTGTCCGGACGGGCGTTCCGTCGTTACCTTCCAACTCCCAGGGCTTGCCGATGACGAATCAGACCGACAACTTCCCCGACCTGATGAGCGACGACTCCTTCGAAGTGGTGATGCGCGGGTACAGCCGCCGCCAAGTCCACGACTACATGGTCCGGACCCGCAACCAGATCCGAGACCTGGAGGAGCGCCTCGCGCGTACGATCGACCAGGCCGAGCAGAGCCGTCTCGAGCTCGCCGAGGCCCGGCGCAAGCTGACGGAGTCGCCACAGAACCCCGACGAACTCGGCGAGCGGCTGAGCCAGATCCTCAAGCTCGCCCATGAGGAAGCCGCGGCCAACAAGCAGGCATCCGAGGCGGAGGCGGCCAGGCTGCACGACAACGCGGTGGCCGAGGCCGAGCGGCTGGTGACGTCGGCGCGAGAGCAGGCCGAGGCCATCAGGGGAGCGGCGCAGGAGGAGGCCGAGCGCCGGATCGCCGATGCCACCGCCACCGCAGAACGGCTGCTGGCACAGGCCGGTGCGGACGCCGAGGAGGCTCTGGGTACGGCACGGGCCGAGGCAGAGGAGACCCGGCAGAACGCACGGGCCGAGGCCGACCGTCTTCTCGGCGAGGCGCGTTCCCACGCCGACGCCATTCTCGGCGCGGCACAGCAGCGGGTGGCGACGCTCGACGAACACACGGGCCGTCGTGTGGCCTATCTCACCGATACGCACACCGAGGTGATGCGCCGCCTCAACGAGATCGGTACGGTTCTGGGCGACCTGCTGCAGCGGGAGACGGCAGCGGGGCCGCTGATCGACGAGGCCGCCGTCCTGCCGCCCATGCCGTACCAGCCCTACCAGCAGCAGGCTCATCAGCCGGGCCAATCGGTCGCCCCTGAAGAGGCCCAGTCCTCGTCTGTACCGGTGGCGCCGGCCGATGCCGTCGCGGACGTCCAGGGGCATGCCGCAGCCGCTGAGGACATGGATCTGCGGGTGATCGTGGAGGACACGCGGCAGGAGGAGCAGACGTCCGTCGACACGGACCAGGTGATGGCGGAGCCGGTGATGATGGACGCGGTGACGGCGGAGTCCGTGGTGGTAGAGGACGACGTCGATTTCGGTCGGGTCCGTCGAGCGTCCGATTAGGTGATGTCTGACGAATCCGGCCGTGCTGCGCGTGGCCCAGGCGGCGCCTGCCTCACTCGGCGGAGACGGCGCCGACAACGCTGTTGTCGGCTCCTCCTCCGCCTTGCGACGCGTCCACCTGGACCCCGCCCGCGAGGGGCGGCATTTGTCGGAAACTCCCGACAGGGGTCCATGCGCCCTTGATGCCTCGATGCCGTTGATGGTTGACGACGGTTGACGCGGCGCTGAGGTGCACGCGTACGCGTTGGCCTCCCGCCAGACGATCTGCAGGCGATCCGGCGCGGGGCTCTGGCACGGAGATCCGTCGCGGAGATCTGCCACGGAGATCTGGCGAAAAGATCTGGTAAGGCGATTCAGCGAGTCTCTGGTAGCGGAAGCCCCCGCCCCCGATCGGGTCGGGGGCTTCCGCGCTCATGGATTGGCGGCAGCGGCGCGTCGCTCCTGCTCGTGAAGCTGCTGACGCAGCCCGTCGGCCTCGTCGGCGTCGACCGTCATCGCGCATCCGGCACTTCGCTGGGCCGGCGTGAGCGGGCGATGCCGAGTGGCCCACCATCGGCCTACGTCACTCCGCCAAATTGTCCATTCCGGAAAGTCTCGGGCAATCTCGGCAAGGTGCCGGTCAAAGGGCATCCGTCACCTTCCCTCGCCTGAACGTGCGGCTGTTCTTGACTTCTCTCACCAAGGTGCGGGACATCTCTAGAGAAATCAATGATCGGGACGGTCAGGTCAACCTATCGGTCACATCTCGTACGGACACGATCGGGGGAAATATGACGACAGAACGGCAGAGTCGGCCTCAGGAGAAGGCTCCGAAGCGGTCGTGGGCGTTCGAACCGGGGTCGGCCGGGCCACTGCCCGCCTTCGTGTACGACCTGACGGAGCTGGACGCCCACGCGAAGGCCGTGAAGGACGCTCTCGGCGACGTCGAACTCTATTATGCGGTCAAGGCGAATCCCGACGCCGAGTTGCTGAAGGTGCTAGCGCGCCACGTGGACGGCTTCGAAGTCTCCTCGGGTGGGGAGCTGGCCCATGTGCGGGGGCTGCACCCTGACATGCCCGTCGCGCTCGGCGGTCCGGGGAAAACGGACGAGGAACTGCTCAGCCCGGTCACCCGGCTCCATGTGGAGAGCACCGGCGAACTCCGGCGTCTGATCGCGTCAGGACGCTCCGCCGACGTGCTGCTGCGCGTCAACCTCGATCTCCCCGTCGACGGTGCGGCGCTGGCGATGGGCGGGGGCGCCACTCCCTTCGGAATGGACCCGGGGGGCATAGCGGAATGCCTGGAACTGCTCGGCCGTCAGCACGCGGTCCGGCTCCGGGGGATCCACGCGCATCTGGCGAGTGGTCTTGACGCACACCGGATGCTGGAGCTGGCCGCGGCCACGCTCGACTATGTCCGCGGGCTCGGCCTCGTCGAGCACGGTGTCGGCCCCTCCGCAGGCGTGGGCGGCACCGGTGTCGACGGCGCCACGGATGTCGACGGCGCCCCGGGTGTCGACGACACCATGGGCTTCGGCCGCTCCTCCAGGGGCGGCCGGGCCACCGGGGCCGACCAGGCGATCGAGATCAACCTGGGCGGCGGGATGTCGGTCTCCTACACCGATCCCGACCTGCGCTTCGACTGGCAGACGTACGGCAGGGGCCTTGCCGAGCTGCGCCGTCCAGGCGAGGTGCTCAGGGTGGAGCCGGGGCGGTCGCTCACCGTCTACTGCGGGCGTTATGTGACCCGCGTGATCGACGTCAAGCGCGTCCACGGCGAGCTGTTCGCGGTGGTGGCGGGCGGGACCCACCACATCCGGACCCCGGCGACCAGGGGACACAGCCAGCCCATGGTCATCGCGGAGTCCGGCGAACCGACCACGATCGTCGGCCAGCTCTGCACGCCGAAGGACGTACTGGCCCGGCGCGTCCCCGTCGGTTTGAAGCCCGGCGACGTCGTGGAGTTCACCATGGCGGGAGCGTACGCGTGGAACATCTCCCACCATGACTTCCTCATGCACCCCAAGCCGGGCTTCCACTACATCGGAGAGTGATCGCCTGGAAGCTCCTGGCGTCACGCGTCGAAGTCGTACTGCAGCACGTAGGAGGCGGAGTCGAGGGTCATCTCGTTCAGTTCGACCGGTACGCCTCCGGAGGCGAAGGCGACCCTGGAGATGACGATGATCGGGGTGCCCGCCGGGAGCCCCAACAGCTTCGCCTCCCTCGGCTGCGGCATCCGTGCACGCACCTCCTCGGTGAAATGCACGGGCGGGTAGCCGAGATCGCCGAGGCGGGCGTAGACGCCTCCCGGCCCGGTGTCCGGCAGCGTTATCGCGCTTCCCTCGACGATGTCGGCGGGGAAGTACGAGGTCGCGAGCTGCACGGGCCGTCCGTCCACCGAATAGCGACGGCTCCGTACCCACACCTCGTCACACCTCAGCGCTCGGGAGACCGGCGCGTTCGCGGATTCCCGCCGGAGGTCGAGCTCGTCCACGGCGTACGCCCGGCCCGGTGTGTCGGAGTCCCAGATGGCCCGGCCCTGACCCCACTGCTCTCTGGCGAGCCGCCGTGATCCGTGCCGCCGGATCGGACGGAACAATCGGACATACACTCCCGAACCACGCCGCGGTACGGCCAGGCCCTCGTTGATCAGTACGGCGAGTGCCTGGCGTGCTGTCGCCCGAGCTATGCCATATTCGGCCATGAGCGCGTTCTCGCCGGGTAGTCGATCCCCGTCGTCCAGCGCGCCGGAGAGGATCTGATCGCGCAAACGATCGGCGATGCGGCGATAGACCGGTGAATCCTGATGCCTCGGGGGTACCGGGGGCGGTGGGGGCACGGGGGACTCCGTCACGTTTGATCACCCTCTGTCACCAACGGGGATTGGCGTCTCCAGAGAACTTGCCCCGTCCTGTCCACGATTGCACAGAGTCTGTCGTTGATCCCGTGCTTATTTTGAGCGCATCGTGCTCGTGTGGTGATCTCTGGGGGTTATAGCCGTCCGTTACCGCGACGCTGTCTTGGCCGCATTGATCCTTATTGATCCTCCGCCCGCCCTCCTCTGTCGCACCCGGCGTGGCCACCTGGCGAGACCAGCCCATAAAGGGTTATTTATGGACATAACCGCAGCAACCAAGGGAGCCGACCTGTGGCCATCACCCGCGCTGAATGCCAGGCCCTCGACGCCGAGGACCCGCTGAAGGACTTCCGGGAGGAGTTCTCGCTGCCTCCAGGAGTCATCTACCTCCTGGGGAACTCGCTCGGCGCACTGCCTCGCCGGACCCCCGAGCGGGTCGCCCACACCGTCGAGACCGAGTGGGGCGTGCATCTCGGAGCGAGCTGGAACACCGCCGGCTGGTGGGACCTGCCCCAGACGACGGGCGACCGGATCGCGCCCTTGATCGGAGCCCGGCCGGGTGACGTGCTCGCCGGCGACTCCACCTCGGTGAACATCTTCAAGGCCGTGACGGCGGCGCTGCCGCTGCGGCCGGACCGCCGCGTCATCGTCTCCGACCTGGACAACTTTCCGACCGATCGTTATGTGGTCGAGGGCGCGGCCCGGGTGCTGGGGCCGTACGAGATCAGGGACATCGGCGGGAACGGCGGATCGCTGGATGAGGCGCTCGACGACGACGTGGCGCTGGTCCTGCTCTCCCACGTCGACTACCGAACCGGCGCGATGCGCGACATGGCCGAGGTGACCGCCCGGGTCCACTCGGCGGGCGCGTTGATGATCTGGGATCTGTGCCACAGCGCGGGCGTCGTGCCCGTCGAGGTGGGCGAGATCGACCTCGCGGTCGGCTGCACGTACAAGTACCTGAACGGCGGCCCGGGGGCGCCCGCGTACATCTACGTGGCTCCCCGGCATCAGGAGGCCGTGCACAATGTGGTGTCCGGCTGGCACGGGCACGCGGCGCCGTTCGACTTCGACCCGAACTACCGACCGGCGCCCGGGGTGCGGCGGTTCGCCGTGGGCAGCCCGCCCGTGTTGTCGTACGCCGCGCTGGGCGCATCGCTGGACATCTGGGAACGGGTCGACATGGCCGCGGTCAGGGCCAAGAGCGTGGCGCTGACCTCCCTCTTCATCGAGCTGACCGACGCGCTGTGCCCGGAGGTGGCGCTGGTGACGCCGCGCGATCCGGCCGGGCGGGGCAGCCAGGTCAGCTACCGTCACGCCGATGGCTATCCGGTGATCCGGGCGCTGGCGGATCGCGGGGTCGTGGGCGACTACCGGGAGCCGGAGATCATCCGGTTCGGGTTCGCTCCGCTCTACGTGCGGCATGTCGATGTCTACGACGCCGCGACGACGATGGCGGAAGTGCTCGGCGGGGAACTCTGGCGGGACGAGCGATACGGCCGGCGGCTGGCCGTCACGTGAGCCGGACTCGCGGCGGCCGCCGCCTCTTCAACGGCGGCCGTTCACCCGCGGCGGCGGTTGAGCCCCGCGACGATCTGGCCGGCCAGGGCCACGCAGCGGTCGCAGATGCGGCCGCCCTCGCCGTGGACCATGTGGACCCGGGGGCCGGGCGGACGCCGGCAGAAGGAGCAGGCGGCGTCGCGCTTGCGCTGCCGGTTGACCAGGTGGCGGTGGGCGAAGGCCGGAGTGAAACGCCGTCGCCTGGCCGGATGCCTGACGCGCCGGAACCGTTCGATGATGGCGATCCAGGACAGCCCCGCGGCGCGGGCCTCCCGTACGGCCAGGTCGATCAGGGGGTCCGCGTCACCGGGCGACTCCACGCCGAGGGCGATCGCGGCCGACAGAGTCTCCAGGGGATCGGCGGGGTCGGACGAGCGGGAGCGGGCGTGCTCCAGTAAATCTGATGGCTCCATGGCGGCAACCATAAGTCTCGGTTATAAGATCATCAAGCGGTCCTGACGGGGCCCATGCGCCGGAGGCGCATGCCGCATCCGGGATGCTTCCGGGATGTCTCCGGGACGCCCGCCGGCCTGTCCACGGGCCTGCCGATGGGACCGCGGACGGCACCCGACGGGACCGCGGACGGCACCCGATGGGACCGCGACGGGACCCGACGGGAACGCCGACGGGGACGTCATGGGAACCCGATGGGAACCGGTGGGAACGCCGCCGGGAATCAGGAGAGGCCTCCCGAGGTTGCTTGAGACGAACCCAGATGGCGGACCACGGCGGCCGGTCGCGACCCCGGCACCGGCCTGGCTCGGTCACGCCACTCCTACCCAGGGCCGTTCGAATCAGGAGAACATTTGATGACGGAAAGCGTGCAGCGCCCCAAAGTCGACTTCTACTTCGACCCCGTCTGCCCCTTCGCCTGGATCACCTCCCGATGGATCCTGGAAGTGGAGAAGCAGCGCGACATCGACCTGCGGTTCCGGGTGATGAGCCTGTCGGTGCTCAACCAGGACAGGGAGAACCTGTCCGAGGAGTACCGCGATCTGCTCGGCCGTGCCTGGGGCCCCGTACGCGTGTGCATCGCGGCCGCCGAGCACAGCGGCGAGGGTGTGCTGCGCGACCTCTACACGGCGCTCGGCACCCGGATCCACAACCAGGACATCAAGGACTACAGCGTCGCGATCAAGGAAGCGCTCGCCGAGATCGGCCTGCCCGCCGAGCTCGCCGAAGCCGCGGACGTGACCGACTACGACGAGGCGCTGCGCCGGAGCCACCACGAGGGTATGGACCCGGTCGGCATGGACGTCGGCACGCCGACGATCCACATCGACGGCGTGGCGTTCTTCGGACCGGTGCTGAACCGCATCCCGCGTGGTGAGGAGGCGGTCAAGGTCTTCGACGGTGCGCTCGCGATGGCGAGCTATCCGTACTTCTTCGAGCTGAAGCGCACCCGCACGGGCGAACTCGACTTCACCTGATCCGCTTCCCCCTGAGCCGCTTCCCCCTGAGGCGCTTCCGTCTGATCCGCGTTCGCGGTGGTCCGCGTTTGTCGGACACTCCCTAAGGTCTGTAAAACCATGGGAACGCGAATGCGGAGGAAACGTGCTTAAAGAGATCGATGACGTCCCAGACGTTCCGGATGTCAGCATCGGGTGGTACCGGGACGTCGTCGGCTTCGCCCAGGGGACACCGTCGTGGGTCAGGGACTGGGCCGAGATCGGCACCGACGCGATCCCGGCGCTCATGGCGGCCTTGTTCGCCGTCGTCCTGTGGCGGGCATGGCGGGGTGCGGACCGGCCTGGTGTGGGCCGGTCGGGCGCGGACCGGTGGGGTTCGGACCGGTGGGGTTCGGACCAGGGGGGCGCGGGGCAGGGGGGAGCAGGACGGCCTGACCCCCGGGCGTTGGCGCTGGCCCTTCTGGGGCCCGTCGCGACGGTGACGGCGTACCTGTGCAGCGAGCTGATCAAAAGCATCCTGAGGATGCCCCGGCCGTGCTGGCTGTCCGGTGAGACGCTCATCATCGCGACCTGTCCGGAAGCGGGGGACTGGTCGCTGCCGAGCAACCACGCGACGTTCGCCGCTGCCGCGGCCACGGCCCTGGTCATCGCCTGGCGTCGGATGATCGTCATCGCGCCGGCGCTGGCCGTGATCGCGGCCGCTTCACGGGTCTTCGTCGGTGTCCACTACCCCCATGACGTCGCGGTGGGGTTCCTGCTCGGCGTGATCGTCGCGTCCCTGGTGATGGCGGCGCTGCTCACCCCGGCCACCGCGCTGGTCGCCCGGCTGCTGACTCGGCTGACTCCCCAGCGGCCGGCCCGGCATCGCATTCGGTGAGCGCGGAGGGCGGAAGCCCGCGGACGCCGGGCGGTGCCGACCGAGGATGGTGCGGGAGCGGGCTATCTGCTCGCGGGTGCGGGTGTACCAGACGTGCTCGCCATACGAGCCCAGCAGGGCGTAGCAGGCCATGAAACGGTCGAGGGCGGCGCGCTCGTCACCCCGCCACCGGCAGACCTCGCCCAGCGTGTAAGCCGACAGGGCCTCCCCCAGTGCGTCGCCGACGCGGGCGGACATCTCCATGCATTCGGCGAGCATGGTCCCGGCCCGGTCGCGGTGCCGGTCAACGCCCTCGGCTGCCGCGACCTGTGGCGGGTCAAGACGCTGCCGCTGCGCCGTGCGTTCGGCCGGCTGACTTCCGAGCAGGCCGCGGAACTCGCCGGGGCCGCCCCCGCCGACCTGCGGACCGGCCGCTGGTTTCGCTGGCTGTGGGTGGCCGGGTTCGCCGGAGTCCTCGCCTGGTTCCTCTTCTTCGTGGTCCCCGTCGCCGTGACCGTGATCGAGTGGGCCGTGACCGGCCTGCTCCTCGGACCGTTCGACCTCCGGTTCTGGTATTCGCTGCTGTGCACGGCGCTGCTGCTCGGCCCGGAAGTCCTCGCCGTCTTCCTGGCCGTCAGGGAGTGCGCCCGCCGGGCCCGCGCCGGGACGACCTGATCCGCATGCCGGACCCGTCTCGGCCGAGGCCGGTCGCGTCACCCGAGCCGACCGGTCGCGTCACTCGAGCCGCGGCCGGTCGATAACCCGGGCTGGGCGGTGCCGACGGCGGAGTCTGACCATGACGTCATCGGCTGGTAAATCCCGTTCACAGCGCCACTCGACTGATAATGAAAAACATTCGCATCCCCGGTGTGTGTGATCCGCGACCGGCGTTACCGGGCCTGGCCGAGTCGCCATACTTATATTTCCGAATCCGGGCGAGTCCGGTGATCCGGCGAGGAGCGTCTCCAGAGAAGTCGGAGGTCATGGGCATTGAAACGGATGGTCCTGCCATGCCGTTTTCGGATGACCATATCTTCGCTATTTGGGGTTATCATGAAGTGATGATTTCTGAGGTTCTTTTCCTTCCCAACAGAAGGGTGTCAGTCTAAGATCTCAATCTATGTATCGGTATGTAGCAGATTTTCCAGCAAGGTGCGTGCGGCTCCAAAGTCGCAGTGATGCTCACGCCGAACATGCCTCATACGCCACTGCCCCCGTGCCCGGACGCCGATGAACCCGCCGACCGGTACCGGGGATCCCGCGCTCGATCCGGGACGCGGGACGGTGGCGGTTTGGGTGGGCGAACACGGCGCCCACCTCGTCGACTACGCCTCCCATCACCTCGATCCGGCCCGGACGATGACGGTGGTCACCGCCGCCCTGGCGGCCTGCGTCCGTCAGAACGAGCCCGGGAACGTTACAGACCGCGCCCGGCTCCTGGCCGCCGTACGCCGTGGGTGCGCCGACGACCCCGAACGCAGGGAAGGGTTCCGGCCGGGCCCGGGCCCCGGTACACCCGACGACGAGGCGGTCAGGCGGGCGTGGTCCCTGGTCGATCCGCTCGGCGCGGAGACGCTGCGCCTGCTGTACCGCCACGAGCTGACCCCCCATGATCTCTCGTATGTGCTGGCGCTGCCGTTCCGTGAGGTCGGCAGGCTCGTCGCCCGGACGCAGGACATCGTCGAGATCCTGGTGAGCGGGCTCGACGGCCTCGCGCGCGGGCGTCCCCTCTGCCCGGACCTCGGCCCACTCGCCGCCGCGGTCTTCCCCGCCCACTCGGAGCGATCGATGACGCGGTCGGCTCACCCGGCCGCCGCGGACGCGGGTGCCCGTACGGCCCTGCTGAGGCACATCGTGACGTGCCTGGTGTGCAAGCGGCCGATCAACATTCGATACACGGTGCCGCAGATCCTCTCCCACCCGCCGATCGCCGCCCTCACCCCCGAAATCAGACAACGCCTCACCGAGGCCGATCCACCACCACTGCCCGAGCCCGACGCCGGCACGCGGTCTCCGTCCCCTCACGGGCCTCCCGCGTCGTTCGGCGTGCCGCTCGCCGCGCCCGTCGTCGCGAGCCCGGCGGCCGCCGCGCCGGCCCGGCAGCCGCCCGAACCCCGGCAGCCGCCCACGACTCCGCGGCCGCCCACGCCCCGGCAGCCGCCCAAACCCCGGGCACTGCCCGCGGGGGACGGCCGGGCGGAGACGCCGCTGTACGACGCGCTGCTCTCCCAGATCAGAGCTCGCGCGATCCCCGCACGTACCGGTGACGAGACCCCGGCGGGGGCCGAGCCGGGCCCGGGCGGCTCTGCCGAGCCGGGTCACGTGTCGATCCCGAGCGAGGCGCCCGCGCTGAGCAGTTTCTCGGTCCCGGGCTCCGATCCCGCCGCCGGCAGGCGACCCAGGGAGCTCGGACCGGGCGCTCGTACGGCACGGCACGCGCTGCCTCGCGGCCGGGATCACGATGATTTCGACCTCGAGGGCGGCACCCCGGTCAGGATCCTCGAGATGATCGCACGGGTGGGAGCGCTGATCCGTGCGACCGCCATCCGGATCGT
Organism: Sphaerimonospora mesophila NBRC 14179 = JCM 3151; assembly: GCA_001552515.1. Taxonomy (GTDB): domain Bacteria; phylum Actinomycetota; class Actinomycetes; order Streptosporangiales; family Streptosporangiaceae; genus Sphaerimonospora; species Sphaerimonospora mesophila. Next base: position 11,738 of record BCRI01000110.1, on the reverse strand, counting down.
GATCATCGTGGTCGCGGGCGCGGCGGGCACGGTGGCCGGGATCAATCTCCTGGCCCCGGCCGGCCAGACCGGCGAGGCGACCGGATCTCTCCACCCTTCCGTCGCGGGAGCCACCGCCGTCGGCGGCACCGCCGACGGGACCACCGGAGCGCCGACGTCGGCCGCCTCCCCCGATGCCGATACGGCCGAGCCCGCCATCTCGGAGTCCACCGCCTCGGTGCCCGGTGCCTCGGAGCCCGAGGTCCTGAAGGCCGAGGGTGAGGGCGCGGAGACCGACATCCTGTCGGTCGGCGGCCTGCGGATCCCGTCAGAGGTCGAGCTCGACGATTTCGGCCGAGGTGAGATCACTCTCTCGACCACCTCCGACAAGCCCCTCAAGTGGCGCATAACGGCGAATGATCTGGACGTCAAGCCGTCGAGCGGCACGCTGCGGCCCGGTCGGAGCGACACCGTGAGCGTGCGCGCGGCGCGGGTGCGCTACTGGTGCGGCCCCCCTCCGCCCGTGTCGGCCCCGCTGGTCCTGCACGGGTCGTCCCGCTCCAAGAGCGCGATCGTGACGGTGCACTGGCGTACATGCTGACAGCCCCCCTCATCTTTTCTCCGCGAAAGGACCCCGGCCATGCGCGAGACCCACACCCCTGCGCCGACTCCGGCAGCCGAGCATTTCCCGGAGACGGTGCCGCTCACGGCGGAACATCTGCTCACGAACCGCCGCAGTGAGCCGGCGGGCGGGTGGCGGCGGCTCGTGTACCGACTGACCGGGGGCAGGATCATCCCGGCGGAGTCCACAGCGGAGTTGGAACGGCGTACGCTGATCGCCCACGCCCAGACCCCCGTCGCGAGTGGTCATCACCGGATAGCGGTCATGAGCCTCAAGGGCGGCGTCGGCAAGACCACGACGACGGCCGCCTTAGGCAACACGCTGGCGTCGCTGCGCGGCGACCGGGTGATCGCCATCGACGCCAACCCGGACCGTGGGACGCTGGGGCTCAAGGTCAAGTCGGAGACCGCCGCGACCATCCGCACTCTGCTCGCCGAGGCGCCCAACGTCGTCCGTTACGCCGACGCCCGGGCCTTCACCTCGCAGTCGCCGGCCCGGCTGGAGGTCCTGGCGTCCGACTCGGACCCGGCGGTCAGCGAGGCGTTCGACGCGGAGGACTACCGTACGGTCGCCGGGTTGATCGAGCGGTACTACTCGATCTGCATCACCGACTGCGGCACCGGGCTGCTGCACGGCGCGATGGGCGCGACGCTGGAGATGGCCGACCAGATCGTGCTCGTCACCATGGTCGCGGTCGACGGTGCGAGCTCCGCCGCCGCGACGCTCGACTGGCTCACCGCGCACGGCCACGGCCGCCTCGTCAAGAACGCCATCGTCGTGCTGAACGCGGTGGAGCCGAAATCGCACGTCGACGTGGACCTGCTGGAGCGACATTTCACGCACCGCTGCCGGGCCGTCGTACGGGTGCCGTTCGACCCGCACCTGAAGGAGGGGGCCGAGGTCGACCTGACCCGGCTCCGGCCGACCACCCGCGGCGCTTACCTGCGTCTGGCCGCCGCCGCGGGCCAGGCGTTCGGTCAGCGTCCCGACCGGAGCAGCTAGTGGCGACGATCGATCGCGATCCCCCACCGGACCCGATGCTCGACTGGGACTCGGATCTCGACTGGGATCTCAGCCCGCAGCGGCGGTGGAATCCGCGCCATGTGCTGCTGGTGATCGTCGGGCTGGTCACCGTGCTCGCGGCCGTGGTGATCGTGCTGCAGACCCGGCGGGCGGAATCGAAGGAGGTCCCGGGCCCCGTCCGTACGGCACCCGCCGTCGCGCTGGCGGAGCCGGGTGGGCGCGAGGGCGCGGCCGGCTTCCCGATCGGTTTTCCCCAGACCGAGATAGGGGCGGTGTCCGCCGCTTCCGCCACGCTCGAAGGCGCCTGGACGCTGGACGGCGCCCGGGCCGAGCAGGCGGCCGTGCTGTACGCCCCGCCGGACCAGCGCGAGGCCGCCCGCGAGGGCGCCAAGGCCGTCGTGCGGGGATGGCGGGAGACCCTCGGACTGCCCACCAAAGGGGAACTCCCCGAAGGGGCGGCGCTGCGTACGCAGACCATCGGCGTCCAGTGGCAGGCCCGAGACGACGACCAGGTCCAGGTCTCCGTGCTGGTCCTGGTGACCGCCACCAAGGGAGGAGACGACGACACGTCCGTCTACTCCAGTCCGTATGCCATGAACCTGCTCATGACATGGCTTCCCGACGCGCGCGGCGCGGGCCAGGGGGACTGGGTCAACATTCCCGATCCCACGCCTCCCGCCGTGCCCGCCGCGGCCCTCCCCGGAACTCCCGAATTCGCCGCCGCCGGCTGGAAGTCCATCACCGGCCCCCGGCCGACTCCCTGACCACCCCCCACCGCACCGAGAAGAGCCTCACATGACCCCTCGCATGTCCCCAAGACGTACGACCCTGGTCTCCGGCCTGCTCCTGGCGGCGGTCTCCGCGACGGCGGGCGCGGTCGTCGCCCAGCCGTGGAGCGCCGCCGCGCTCGGGTCGACACAGGCGTCGAACACGCCAGGTACGGTTCCACCTCACGACGCGATGTCCCCGGCTCCCGTCTCCTTGATCGAACCGGCCGCCACGGGCGACAGGACGCCCCGGGGGGAGACCTCGGCCGGGGACGGCACCGCGTCCAGAGGCGGCTCCCGGGCTTCGACCGACTCGGTGGCCTCCACCGATTCGGCGTCCTCGGACGACGGCACGTCGGCCGGGGACGGCGGGGCCTCCGACGACTCGACGTCGGCGGACACCGGCGGCGATCGGTCCGCCGCAGCCGACTCCCGGTCGTCTTCCAGTGAGTCCACCTCCAGCGAGTCCACCTCCGGCGAGTCGTCTTCCGGCGAGTCCGCCTCCGCTGCGTCGACCTCCAGCGAGTCGAGTTCCGGCGAATCCGCGTCAGGTGAGTCGTCTTCCGGTGAGTCGTCTTCCAGCGAGTCGAGTTCCGGCGATTCCGGCTCCAGTGGATCCACGTCGGGTGAGTCGACCTCCGGCGCGTCCACGTCGAGGGTTCGTGAATCGAGATCCCGTGAATCGGACGGGCGGGATTCGGCCACCGCCGACTCCGGACGCACGAGTCGGACTTCCGACTCGGACTCCACGGCCACCGCGCGTCGGTCACGATCCCAGCCGGCTGACGGGTCGGCGGGCGGGACCGCGAACACGGCCTCGGCCTCTTCCGCTCAGCCCGGCGGACAACCCGCCACAACCCCGTCGCCCATCGCGAGCCCCGCACCCACCGCGAGCGCGACGCCGAGCGCCACTCCGGTGGCCACCGCTTCGCCGGGCCCGAAGCCCGATCCCACGCCCAGCCCGAAGCCCAGCCCGGCGCCCGGCTCAACCCAGAATCCGACGCCCACTCAGAATCCGACGACCGCGCCGAGCCCGTCTCCCACCGCCAAGCCTTCACCGAAACCCACCGCGAAGCCGACGGCCAAGCCCAACCCCAAGCCGACGGCCAAGCCTGCACCGAAGCCCACCGCGAAGCCGACGGCGAAGCCCACCCCCAAGCCGACCGCCACACCGACGGCGAAGCCCACCACCAAACCGACGGAACAGCCGCCGGCGCCGAAACCGAGCCCGTCCGGCGAGGTGTCGCCGACGCCGCTCCCGACGCCGCTCCCGACGTCGACCGCCACTCCCACGGGCCCGGCCACGCCGCTTCCCACGACGAGCCCTCCGGCCCCCACACCGACCCGGGCGCCTGTTCCTCCGCTGCCCACTCTCCTCCCGACACCGCCCACGTTCGAGCCGTCGCAGCCCGCTCGCGTACTCGACGTCCGGCCCATCCCGCCGCTCAAGATTCCCGGGGCGGTGCCCGCCCTCGTCTCCGGTGCCGAGGCGGACGCCTGCGGGTACGGCGAGGGCGCAGCGGAGTGCTGGACGCTCGCGCCCTGGCGTGGCCGTACCGTCCCGCGGAGCGCCTGGGTCTCCGGTCAACCGCTCTCCCCGTCGGCCACGCCGAACTGGGCGTTCGCGCCGCCCAGCGCCGAGTCGGCGGCCAAGACCGCGGCGCCGCCGGCGGACCGGGCCGGCTGCTGGGCCTTCAGCCCGTTCACGCGGTGTGCGACGACCGGGTGACGTATCGGAACGGAAAGCGGTGAGCCCCCGGTGATCGCCGGGGGCTCACCTCGTCGTCGGCGCCTTTGCGGCGGCCGCTGAACCTGACGAGACCGGGTCGCGGCCGTCGTCAGTCGCGCGGGTCCCAGCCGTCGGTGTCCACGTCCAGGTCGAGCTCATCGGCGATCTCGTCCCAGCCGACGAACTTGAAGTTCGTGTTCTCCCGGTCCGGGGTCGCGGGCGTGTTGGCGCCGTCGTGCGCGACGAACAGTCCCTCGTCGAACTCGCCCAGTGGGACGTTCAGCACGGTCGATCCGTCGCTGTGCTCGACGCCGTCAACGCCGTCGTCGGTACCGATCCGGAACTGGCCGAGGTAGGAGTTCGACCCCTCCCTGCGGTAAACGGCGAAGGTGTTGTCGCCCTGGCTGGAGGCGAGCAGATAGCCCTTGCCGTCCTCCCGATAGTAGATCGTGAGGCCCTCGGCGTCCGCCGCGAGGTGCCGCCCGCCATAGCCCGGATCCACACCGGGCGTGCACTCATCGGTGGCCGGGTCGTAGGTGGCCGGCACGCCGTACTCCTTCACCCGGTCGACCAGCACCGGTGCGCCGGTGAGGTCGGCCCGCATCCGCCAGATGCCGACGTCCTCCTGAGCCGCGTAGAGGACGTCCCTCTCCTGGTCCACGACCATGCCCTCGACCTGGGGCTCCCTGCCGGGCTCATCGCACGGCGTCCAGACCTGGCCGTTGGGCAGGGTGAACGACGCGGGCAGGTCCAGTGTCCTGACGACCTCGTAGCCGACCTTGCCGCCGGGCTTGGCCAGGAGCTTGACCAGTCCGACGGAGGTCCTGTGGCGGCGGCTCACCAGCGCGTAGGTGCCGGTGGAGTCCTTCCAGGTGGCCAGGCCGTACGCCGTCTCCTTGTCGTTGACCTGCTCCTGGGTGGCGTTGAACACGAACGGCGCGGCCGGGTCGGTCACGTCGGTGAGCCCGCCGCGCGAGATGGAGTAGATCCTGATCTGGTCGCGGCCCCGGTCGGAGACCACCGCGAGGTCGCGGCCGTCGAAACCGTAGGTGACGTCGACGTTGTTGAACCTGCCGACCTCGTCGTCGGGGGTCGGTCCGGGGGGAGCGGGGAAGTGCTGGCGCTGCCGTCCGTCGAGATCGTAGACGAACAGCCCGGCCTCCTTGGCCGTACCGATCACCACGCTCCTGCCGGAGTCGTTCGGGTCGACCCAGATGGCGGGGTCGTCGCCGTTGGCATTGCCGCCCGCCTCGTCGTCGAACAGGGCGGGGGTCTCCAGTTCCGGGTCCACCGTGGGAACCCCTTGACCTGACGCGGGTGCCGCCAGAGCTCCTACCAACGTGATCGACATCGCTGCCAGGAACAGACCGGGCAGGGGACGCATCGCGCCTCCTCGGTTGGGGGATGATGTCACCGCGAAGGTAACTATGAAATGAGGTCAATGCAATAGGATATTCATATGTCTTAACATACTGACGTAAGTCCGCAGGATGGCGAGCAGCGATGACGGATGACGCCGATCCGGGTCGGGGCCTTCGGCGTCGGTGATCGCCGACGTACGCGCCCGGCCGTCTCCCCCGGTCGCCCCGCAACGCCTGGCCGTTCGTCGTCGACCGACGCTCAGTCGTGTTCTGTCACCCGGGCGTCCGGCGCTCCGCCGACGCACCGCACCTCGACCTCGATTTCGATGTCGGGATCGTCGGATTCGAATTTCACCCGGACCTTGTCGTCCGGCCCGGGTTCGACGTCGTCCGCCTGGAACCCCTGGGCCGGCGTCCACGAACGCAGCCTGGCCAGATCGCCCTCGCATCCGGCGATCACGTGTCCACCGGCGGTGGGGATCAACCGGACACGCGTTTCCGGCCCGGGAGAGGGCCTCCCCGGAAGCTCCGAGGGACTCGGCGAGCTCGCTGCGTTCGGTGAGCTCGGGTGGCTCGGGGAACCCGGAGAGCCGGAGGCGGCGCGGGGATCTCGGCTCAGGGTGAGCGCGCTGCGGACCTCGTCCGGCGTCATCGGACGGTTGGCCGCGTCCGTGTAGTGCCCGCCGAACAGGCTGATCAGCATGACGCCGGCGCCCGAGGCGAGAACCGCCGCGACGAGCCAGCCGGCTATCGCGAGTGCGAGACGTCCGATCACATCGTCCACTCTTCCACCGGCCAGGCTAAACGATGGTTAAGAGCGTGATAACGGACCTGTCCACGCCGCAGAACCGGGGCTACCGTAACGGCAAATGGTTCACGTGCTGCTCATCGAAGACGACGCGACGATCCGCGCCACCCTCACCCGGGGCCTTCGGGACCACGGCCACGCCGTCTCCTCCGCGCACATCGCGATGGACGGCCTGCGCGCGGCGGTTTCGGACCGCCCCGATCTCATCGTGCTCGACCTGGGCCTGCCCGACCTGGACGGGGCCGATCTGCTGCGCATGCTCCGGGCGGTGAGCCGGGTCCCGGTGATCGTGGCGACCGCGAGGGACGGCGACTCCGAGATGATCCGCCTGCTGGACGCGGGAGCCGACGACTACGTGGTCAAGCCGTACAGCGCCGCCCAGCTCGACGCGCGGATCCGGGCCGTGCTGCGGCGGGCGGGCACGGCCGGCTCGGCTGACACCACGGTGACCGTCGGCGGGCTGCGGGTCGACCCGCGCACCCGCGAGGCCACCCTCGACGGCACCACACTGGAGCTCACGCCGCGCGAGTTCGAGCTGCTGCACTACCTGGCGGCCCGTGCGGGGGAGGTCGTCACCAAGCGCGAGCTGCTCACCGAGGTCTGGCAGGTGCCGTACGGCGGGGCCGACAAGACCGTCGACGTCCACCTGTCCTGGCTGCGCCGCAAGCTCGGGGAGAGCGCCCAGGAGCCTCGTTATCTCCAGACCGTCCGGGGCGTCGGCGTGCGCCTGTGCGCCCCGTCGTGAGGCGCTGGCTCGCCGTACTGGTCGGGGCGACCACCTCCCTGGTGCTCGTGTCCCTGCTGGTGCCGCTGGCGTTGCTCGTCCGGACGACGGCCGAGTCCGAGGCCGTCGACGCGGCGACCGGGGCGGCGGAGACGGTGGCGGTGGCGGCCGGCTCCGTCGACGAGGAGACGCTGCGGCTGACCGTGGAACAGGTCAGCGCGTCGATCGGCGATCCGGTGACGGTCTTCCTGGCCGACGGCCGGACGCTCGGCGCCCCGGCGGAGCACACCCCCGCCGTCGATCTCGCGGCACGGGGACGCAGCGTCACCGCCCTGGCACCCGGCGGCCGGGTGATCCTGATGTCCGTGCACGGCGCGCCGGGCGGCACGGCTGTGGTGCGCGTCTTCCTCTCCGACGCCGCCCTGACCCGGGGGGTCCGGGAGACCTGGACCGCGCTGCTGATCTTCGGCGTGGTCCTGGTCGGGCTCGGCATCCTGGTCGCCGACCGGCTGGCCCGCGCCATCGTCCGGCCGACCACCGCCCTCGCCCGTGTCTCCCACCGGCTCGCCGCCGGAGACCTCGCGGCGCGGGCGAGGCCGGACGGCCCGCCCGAGGTCCGGGCGGCCGGTCTGGCGCTCAACCATCTCGCGGGACGCATCACCGACCTGCTCGCCGAGGAACGTGAGAACGCGGCGGACGTGTCCCATCGCCTGCGTACGCCGCTGACCGGGCTGCGTCTCGAGGCGGAGTCCCTGACCGACCCGGAGGAGGCGGCCCGGATCGAGGCCAGGGTGGACGACCTGGAACGAGCGGTCACCGCCGTGATCAACGACGTCCGGCGACGATCGCGGGAACGCGCAGCGTGCGACGCGGCCGCCGTGGTCGCGGATCGGGTGAGGTTCTGGTCGGTGCTCGCCGAGGACCAGTCCAGAAAGGTCGGGCTCGACCTCGCTCCCGGCCCGCTCGTCGTGGCGGTGTCCGCCGAAGACCTGGCCGACTGCGTCGACGCACTGCTGGGCAACGTCTTCGCGCACACCGCCGAGGGGACGTCCTTCGCGGTACGGCTCGCGCCGGGCGGACCGGGCGGCGCCGTCGTCCTCACCGTGTCCGACGCCGGACCCGGCTTCGGGACGGCGGGTGGGCCGCGGCGTGGGGAGAGCGGCGCCGGGTCGACCGGGCTCGGCCTGGACATCGCCCGCCGTGTCGCGACGTCGTCCGGCGGCTCGCTCGACCTCGGCCGCTCCACGCTGGGCGGCGCGGAGGTTCGCGTGAATCTAGGACTCGCTTAGCGCGGTGTTAGCCTGCCCGGCGCGATCCTGATGGCATGAGAAATCGAGCTGTCGGAAAGACGACGGGAATCGCGCTCGCGGGCATCGCCGGCCTCGTGGGCATCGCGTTGCTGGCCGGCGCCGGGACCGCCACCGCGGGCGCCACCTCCGCTTCGAGCGCCTCGACCACCTCGACCGCTTCGACGGCCACCACCGCTTCGACGGCCTCCACCGCCGGCGTCTCCCGGGAGAAGGCCGTCGAGATCGCCAAGAAGCGCGTCCCCGGGGCCCGGGTCACCGAGGTCGAGCGTGAGCGGGAGCATGGTCACCGCACCTGGAAGGTCGAACTCCGCAAGGGACAGTGGGAGTACGAGGTCTACGTCTCCCGGAAGACCGGAAAGATCGTCAAATTCGAGAGCGAATGGGACGACGACTGAGTCCGCCGGTGCGCCTCGCCCGACTCTGAGAAAGGCAAAGAATCCCTCGGCTGTCGATCACATGTGTACGCCCCGGGTAATTGGACAACTACTGAAGGTGACGAGCAGTCCACGGGGCACGACTGCCGGGGGAAAGGTCGGTGAGGCGCATGGGCCAGGGACATGGGCAGGGGTACGGCTCGGCGGGCGTGGCGGAGAGCGAGCCGTCCCTACGCCCCCGCTCCGACTCCTACGCGGTGGCGGGATTCCTGAGTCCGGCGGCCGTACGCAACCAGGTGTTCACCGTCGTCCGGCTGCGCGAGGGGTACGACCTGGCGGAGGTGGACAGGTTCCTCGGCCTGGTGGAGATCACGCTGACCCGGCTCCTGCGGGAGAACGAGGAGCTCAGGGCGGTTCGGTCGCAGCAGGAGCCACCGCTCTCGGGGGAGAACGCGGTGCGCATCGTGGAGATCGTCCAGGAGGCGGCCGACCGGACGATCACGATGGCCCATCAGGAGGCGCAGGCGATCCTCGCTGACGCCCGGGAGCGCGCCGCCTCCCTTCGGGAGGAGATCCGAGACTGTCGTGACGCGACCCTGGAACGCCGGATCGAGGGCCTGCACGCCTTCGTCGCCGGTTTCGGCAACCAGCTGAAGGAGAGCCTGGACGGCCAGCTCAACCGGCTGCACAACCTGCTCGACGGCCTCCAGGACCCGGACGGGTGCGAGACGGGGGCCATGCAGTCCGCGGGGTCACGGGACGCCGCACTTCCAGAGGGCTGAGCCCCTCAGTCCGTGTCGGAAAGCGACGACAGAAGGTCTCACCGATGCCGATTTCGGATTGGGCACGGGCCGTGGGGCCGGTGCTGGAAGGACAGGCCGCCGATCGGGAGGCCTGGGCGGCCGTGCTGCTCGTCTGCGCCGCCACCATGGTGGGTGCGTGGCCGGCCAGGCGCAATTCCCGGCGCATCGCCGTATGGCTGGCGGCGGCTTCGGCGGTGATGCTGGTCACGGCCGTGGTCGACCTGCTGCCCAGCGCGTGGCTCGCGGCATTCCGTGCCGGCACCCCGCTGTGGTGGCTCGGGCTCGCCGCCGGGTTCGGATTCCTCGTCACCACCTATTTCACCCGCGGGGGAGCCGATCGGACACCCGATCACCCGGCCTCCCGGCTCGGCGGCCTGCACGCTCCCGGCCGGCACCGCCGGGTCAGGGTGGCCGTCGACGCCGCGCTGTTCGGCGCACTGGGAACCGCGGCGGCATTCACCCTGCAACGCGGGATCGAGGGGGCGTCGCCGGCGCTGACCACGTCCGCGGTGGTCGTCATCGCCCTGGCCGTCCATTCGGCGAGCGAGGGGCTGGCGCTGGCCGCGCTGCTGGGCGTGGCCCGGCAGCGCCTCGCACCGTGGCTGGTCGCGGCCTGCGTCAGCCCGGCCGTCGGCGTCCTGTGCGCGGGCTTCACCCCGCTGCCCGACACGGTGGTGCCCATCCTGCTCAGCGTGGTCATGGGAGTCCTGCTCAGAACCTCGATGGTCGGCCTGCGACTCGCCGCACGCAGCAGGGAAAGCGGCAGGCTCACCAAGCGCCAGGTGGCCATCGCGCTCGTCGCCGCCGCGGCCGTCGGGAGCCTGCTGGCCACCACGCACAATCCGCGGGACTATGAGGCGATTCTGTCCGTCGCACCGCTCGTACGCTGAGCCCGGCGGCGGGGATCGGCATATCCTGAGCAGGGGGTGGGACAGATGCCGTCGTCGTCCATCGCGGTACGCCGCGTCTACGACGCCCCGGAGTCCGGGGACGGGGCACGGGTGCTCGTCGACCGCATCTGGCCGCGGGGCCTGCGCAAGGAGGCCGCACACCTGGACGAGTGGCTCAAGGACGTCGCACCGTCGTCTGAGCTGCGCAAGTGGTACGGCCACGTGCCGGAGAGGTTCGAGGAGTTCCGGCACCGCTACCTCGACGAGCTGACCGACCCCGCCCGGCGGGCCGCCTTCGACCGGCTACGCGGGCTGTGCGAAGAGGGTCCGCTGACGCTGCTGACCGCGACGAAGGACGTGGCGCACAGCAACGCCGCCGTACTCGCCGATCTCCTGTCGGAGCGGGCCGGCTGAGCCGTACGGCCCATGCCTGAATCCCTGATCACCGCCTGACCGCGCGAAACACGACTTGGTCGGCGGGCGGTCCGTTATGTGCAGATTTGCGTTTCTAGTCCCCCTTCTAGGGCATGCATCCGGTTTGTCCGGGATCACCGTACGGCAGGCCCTCGGCGATGCCACGAGGAGGGGCGATCATGAAAGACGGACTGAAGGTGGCCCTGGCCGTCCTCGCCGGCTACTACCTTGGGCGGCGCCGCAAGCTGGGCCTGGTGGCCGTGCTGGCGCTGATCATTCTGGCGAACCGGCTGCGTGGGGAGGGGACGGCGGGCGGCCTCCTGCAACAGGGCGTCAAGGTCCTCGGCGGCGCATCTCCCGAGCTGGGAAAGATCACTGAACGGGTGCGCGGCGACCTGCTGGACATCGGCAAGGCGGCCGTGGTGGCCGCGACCAGCAAGCAGATCGACGCGCTGAGCGACAAGCTGCACGAGCGCGCCGAGGCCCTCCGCCATCCCAAGGTCCCCACGGGGCGGCCCGCTCCGGAGACCGCGGAACCCGAGGCAGAAGAGGGCTACGCGGAAGAGGAGGGCTTCGAGGAGGAGCCGTACGAAGAGGAGGAGCCCGAGGAGATCGCAGCCGAGGAACGGCCCAGGCCGCGCGTCCAGCGCCCGTCGCGGCCGGTCTTCCGGCGGAGGTGAGGCCCGATGACCGAGCAGTTGAGGAAGACGACCACCCTGGCGACGGGGGTGCGGAAGACGGGAGCCGGAAAGACGGGGACACCGAAGACGGGAGCCGGGCAGACGGCGGTCCCCGAGATGCCGACCCGCAGGCTCGGCCGGGAGGTGCAGAACCTGGCGACGGCGGTGGCGGAGCGGGCGCTCTCGTCGATCACCGACAAGGTCGACGGTATGGCCGGTCGGCTGACCGACTACGTCGAGCACGGCGAGTCGGG
>BCRI01000109.1 GCA_001552515.1 Sphaerimonospora mesophila NBRC 14179 = JCM 3151 | reverse complement strand
AGCGATGAGGACCGGGCCGAGATCTCTTCCCTCTTCCACGAGCATTCCGGGTTGCGACCCCTCGTAGGGGCGATGAGGACGGGGGGTTGGCTTCGGACGAAGGCCCAACTCGCCTACAGGTTGCGACCCCTCGTAGGGGCGATGAGGACCCTGCGGACCATCAGCTCCCGTCCGGGAGCGGACTTCGTGTTGCGACCCCTCGTAGGGGCGATGAGGACGTATGAGGCGCACCGCACTGCCATGCAGGACGACATCAAGTTGCGACCCCTCGTAGGGGCGATGAGGACTGGGGAGACATCGTTCAGGATTACCTCGACACCTAGTTGCGACCCCTCGTAGGGGCGATGAGGACCAGATGGAGGAGCCCGAGAAGCGGACCGGTTTCGCTATGTTGCGACCCCTCGTAGGGGCGATGAGGACAGGCACGTCGATCGCGACCGGCTCGGCGAACGCGCGTTGCGACCCCTCGTAGGGGCGATGAGGACGCGACCGCCTTGGACATCTCCCGGGCTGCGACCTTGTTGCGACCCCTCGTAGGGGCGATGAGGACCCCATTATAAAGTCGCAGGTCGCGCTGGGGTTTCTCGGTGGATTGAGTCGGCGTTTTGCAGCGAACCTCCGGTTGTGCAGAAAGCCCTGGAGGTTTGCTGCAAAGTCATGATCAAAAAAGTCGGGTCGGTCACAGGATGTCGGTAGGCGCTGGCTGGGCGACTCCCCATTCTTGGCGCTCTGGGGTCGTGCCCGGCGGGAACGTGAAGACCAGCACGCTGTCGTACGACTGGTCGATCACGTCCTCGACTCGATGTCGGAAGCGTCGAAGTTGCGCCGGGCTCAGCGCCCCCTCGAACACGCTCCGCTGCACGTGATGAAGGTACTGCCGGCAGAGGCGGAGGATGGCGGCGTTGCGTTTAGCCAGTGTGTCGTAAACCACCACCACGTACACGGGGCCTCACCACCAGATCCGGAACGGCTTGTACGGCTTGCCTTCCAGGCAAGTGCGGGTGAGCTGCAGCGCCTCCAGGTACAGCAACTCGTCATAGGCGACGTTGCGACCCAGCGCCCGATGCTGGATTGTCACGGCCAGTTCGTCCCGGACCGTCTGCACTACCAGCTTGCGCCCGGTCTCACTGAGCATCGCCTGGTTGACGTCCATGTCGAAGTGGGCCGGCTTGAGCTGCCGCGTCCGGCGAGTCGGAGCAGGAGCCGCTCTGCGAAGAGCGGCTTGAACACCTCGGCGAGATCCAGGACGAGAGAGTGGCGTTGGCGCTCCATCGTGCTGTGCAAGAAGGCGATCCCCGAGTGCAGTGGAGTCAATCGGACCGCCGACAGCACGCGTGCATAAACGATCCCGTTCACATAGCTGATGAAGGCATTTCCGGCGTTAAGCGGAGGCCGACGGCTGCGCCCGCCGAGTTGTAGCCATTCAGGCAGCCGAGTGTCCAACACGGCCCAGGCCGACCGTCGGAAGGTGCCTTCGGCACCCATCAGCTCCTCCCTGGTGGTTGCCTCGGCAATTGAGGCCTCGAGTACGGTCATGGGCCGGGCGAGGAGCTTACGATCGACCACACGCCGGATGTTCGCGGCGGCGCTGCCTACGATCGCCCGGGCGATCCTCAGGGAGGCGGCCGGATCGTCGGCCAGTTTGACCTGGGCGGTGACGGTCTGCCCGGAGACGCTGGTCTCCGAAGTCAGGAGTGAGCCTGCGTAGTCGCCGTAATGGCTGAGAAAGTGCACGTTGATGCGGTGCTGGTTGAGCAGGCTGATGACGGCCGTATTGATGTCCACGGCCTCGCAGGCGACGATATCCCGAACATCGGTGATCGGGATATGTACGGGCGAGCCCTCGGCTCGTTCGATTCGCAGTGATTGATCTTTACGGCGGATCCGGCAAGGGGCCGTGAGCCAGTAGGTACGGGCGGCGGTGGGCATTTATTCGTTCCAGCAGTAGTCGGCGTAAGAACAGCCACGGCATGCCGATTGAGCGAGCCGGGGCGGTGAACCCGGTGCGGACACCACGGCCAGGACCTCGGCGACATCGGCTTCCGCTTGCTCGGCGGCCTGCTCGGTGTACGGCAGGCGTTTGGTGCGACGGGTCTTCGGATAGTGAAGGATGCCGCCCTGGGCGTCGACCCCCAAGGCGTTCAACCGGTAGCAGTAGTGCATCGCCTGGGCCTCGTCTGCCCGAGTAGGGCGGGAGGACGACTTGACTTCGTGCACCCAGGCGGTGCCGTCGAGATGGTCGAGCTTCGCGGCCCCGAGGTCGATCGGTGAACTACGGGTGTAGGAGGTTTCGTGCACAGCTTCGCCCAGCTGCACGGTCGCACTCAGCCGCTCCGGCCGCACCCCTCGGGCGTACAACCAGAGCTGTCGGCGACAGTGGTAGAGGTACTTGATGTGCACACCGCCAACGTCATTCGCGCTGATCACAGCACCTCTCCTGGTTCATAGACCTGGGCGGCCCGGCCCCGGATCGCGCCCAAGCCGAGTCGCTCGTCGTAGTCGGCATCGATGACGCGCACGCCGAGGCGCTTCTCCCACGTCGTGAGTGGTGCGGCCCAGTACGGCATCGGAACCAGGTAACGCTCGGCGAGCAGCCGCCCGGCGGCTCGGCTTTCGTGCGCCTGGTTGAGGCTCGCCTCGTACACGTCCAGGTCCTGGGCGAGCACGGCCACGGTACCGTCGAAGAGTTCGTCGAATCGTTCGGCGAGATCCTCCCGGCTGGCGAACGGATGCGCGAAGCCGAGGAATGCCTCGGCGAATTCCCCCTGGTGCCGCAGGACCTCGGCGTACCACTCCTGGCCCCATGCGGTTCCGTATACCTCGTCGAGCCACAGCTTGGCCTGAGACTCCTCGACCTCCGCACCGTTCTGGCTGTTGAGGATGGCCCATCCCTTCTCGACCGGTGCCCGTGGATAGACGCCGTCCGCGTACTCCCCGGTGTCTCCGCGCCGGGAGACGAACGCCGCCGCATGCACGATGACGTCGGCCGGCGGCCGCAGGGCGACCCGGTTGACCCGGCCGAACCGCTGCAGCAAGGCCTCCAACGGCGCGGCCGAGGTGAAGAGGCAGTCGAAGTCGACGTCGAGGCTCACCTCCACAACCTGTGTGGCGACGACCAAACCGCCCCGTCGCGGCCGACCTGTGCCGAAGCGCTCGACGATTTCGGCTTCTATCGACGAGCGGTCCATGCGGCGGAACCGCGAGTGCAGCAGGAAGGCCACCTCTGCCTGTGATGACAGCTCGGCGAACAGGTGCTGAGCGTCGGCGACGTTGTTGGCCACGACGAGCACCGACTCCTCCGCCGCCAGTCTTTCCCCGATCTCTCCGACCGACTCCGGATCGGTCAGGTGCCGCTCGCGCAGCCCCAGCCGGTGCCTTGGTCGCGCCTGCTGCGCCATTCCTTCCACGAGATGGACGTTCTGCCGCAGTGTTTCCCGGAACAGTCGAGTCAGCGCCTCCGGGAGCGTGGCTGACAGTACGGCAATCCGCCCGCCGAGCCGTTCCCACAGCTGCGCTGTGGCGAGGATGTACCCGAGTCGTCGAGGGTCGTAGGCGTGCAGCTCGTCGAGTACGAACACGGAGTTCGCCGCGTCGATCACGGTCGCGGAGTGCGACGGCCCGGCCAGCACTCCGCGGAGGATCTGATACGGCGTGCCCACGCGTACGGTCTCACGGAACAGCCTGGTCGCTGCGGCCCGGGAGACTGCTTTCAGTGCCTTCTCCGCGTGATCTTCTTCCCCGTCCTCGGGGCAGATAGCGGTGGCCAAGTGGTAGGAGGCTGCCCGGGAGTGCATGACACCGACGAGTGTCTTGTCGTTCAGCAGGCCGCCGAGCCGTACGGCCATCGCGTTGATCGAGGCGAGGTAGGGCAGCGTGAAGAAAACCCGCGGGATGCCTCCGGCCACCCGGCTGATCACCGCCGTCTGCGCCGCAGCCCACAGCAGGCCCGCTTCGGTTTTACCCGAGCCGGTCGGGGCGCGCAGCAGGAGGTGGCCGTCGAGCGCACCTGCCTCTATTTGGTGCGGGCGCAGGCTTCGTCCCTGCTCTGCGAACTGCTTTTCCAACAGCGGCCGAAACTCGGTGCCGAGCGGCTGGTGTGCGTTCAGGGTGCCATGGGCTGAGGAGACGTGGTCGGCGAGCGTGACCGCTCCCTGCAGAAGCACCGCTGTCAGCCCCTCGTCCGAGGACACCGGGAGATCCCAGCGGTCCAGCAGCAGGTCGAACACCTGCCGCGCAGTGCTGATCACATCCAGTCCCTGACGAAAATCCGCGACGACCGGCAGCCCCACCTGTCTGGCCGTGTCCGCCAGCCATGCGCAGAGTTCGGCGGTTGCGTCATCGGGCACCGGGTCGAGCCGAGCGCGCCACTCCTCCTCTGGCGCCGTGCCGTACGCGGAAATGAGCGGCCCCCGCCCTCCTACAAGGCAGCGGTGGTGGGTGACGACACCGGTAGCGGTCCAGGTGAGCAACTGCTCGTCGGCGATCAAGCTCGGCAGGAAGCCCAGCGAAACCACCTCGTGCCGTTCGCCCCACGCCCGGACGAGTCCTCTGAGCATGGCCTGGAATCCATCCGGGATCTTCCCGGCGTCGTGGCAGAGCGCGGCCAGACAGGCCGCCGACCAGAACAGCCCTTCGGTGACCTCTTCCGCCACGGCGACCGTACCCACTCGTCGCCTCAACGCGAGCGCGCCGTACAAGGTGTTCTCGAGGTGGGCCGTCAACTCCTCTGGTGGATCGCTCTTGGCGAGCATGTTCCGGAGCGGCATGTCAGCCCTCCTGCAGTGGGCCGGGGCGCATCCGTGTTGGGTGTACGGAGGGCAGGTATGCCACCGCCTGACCAGCCTCATCGGCCCAGCCGGACTCCACCATCGTGTCGCTGCGCCCGGAGGCGTCGAAGTGATAGCCGTCCCAGCGGGTGTGGTGCCGATTGAGGGCGACCGAGGTCGGCAGTCGTAGCAGGATTCCGGTCGGCAGAGGAGCGATTCCCTCGGGAAGTACGGCGGGGCCCTGCCGCCCGGAGCCCGGCCGCAGCATCACCCGGCGGCTGGTGACCCTGACGAGGTCCTGGCTTCTGCCCAGGCGAAGCGGCCACACCGGTCTGCGTAGCCTCCGCTCCCAGAGCTCCACATGCAGCGTGAGCCACACCGTCAGTGTGACGTCGGCCAGGAACTCACGCTCGCGAGGAGTGGGCTCGGCCTTTCTGCCCGTGGCGTCCAACGGGTGGTAGGTCTCGAGGTCGATGCCGGCGCCGCGCGAATGAAAGGCCATAGCGAACCGCGTCTCCGGAGAGACCTCGTCCCACCCTCCGGCCGCAGCGGCCAACATGCCACCGACGGTCGACGGAGGCGGGCAGGGCAGCGAAACCTGCACCCCGGCGTAGAGGGGATTGCGGAACGAGACGATAGGTGCGGTGACGGTGACCTCGAGCGCTTCCACTGGCATTCGGACTTCTGCCGTCGTCATGCCTTCGGATCCTCGAACCAGGCGTCCCGTTCACCCCGCTCGATCTCGTCCGCCAAGCGACCGAGCAGGTTCCGCGGGTGATCGATGACGAGACCGCCGGAGGTGACCAGATCGGCCAAGTCGGACCGCGCCTGGTCCCGCTGGTCGCCGAGGAAGCCGGGGGCCCAGCCGAGGAGCATGGGGCCATCCAGTTCGTCCGCCCACGCCTCCATCTCCATGCGGAGCACGTCGGAATCGAATCGGGTCCGGTCACCCCTGACTCCGAGCACACGGGTGAAAGGGTTGACGCCACCTTTGATGGGGGCGAGCAGGAAAAGAGCAGGGGTGCGGTCGCCGTAGTGCATCGACTGCTTGGCGCCACCGCGTACGGCCGCGAGCGTACGCAGCAGCAGCGCGGCCCTGCGCCGCCGCTCGGCGATGGCGAGCCTCAGTGCCGAGCATCCCCGGAACGAGACATGCTCCGCCCCCGCCTCGCGCGCTTCCTCCGCGGCAGGCTCGGGAAGCGCCACTTTCAGGCCGCTACCGTCGATCTCGAAGACGCCGATCCGCGGCAGGTCCAGTAGCACGTCTCCGGCCAGCTCCGCCGTGTAGAACTCGTGGCCGTGCAGCACCGGGTTCTCGCCGGCCGAGAAGCCCCGGCTCATCGTGCCGAAATCCCGTACGGGCGGACGCGGCGCGACCGACACGAAGGTACCGGTCGAGAGAACGGTGTCCCGTTGGCACGTCTTGGCCTTGTCGCCTTTGACGGCCACCATGTAGCCGAACAGGTCGTCGTCGAGGTAGAGATCGGGGCGCCCCTTCGTGTACGCCTGCTGCTTCTGCCCGCTCCCTGAGCGGATGACCGGCGATACTTGTTCGGAGGCAGGCAGCGATTCGCGAAGCCAGCGGCGGAACGCCTGGGCCGAGACGTAGGGGTGGATGTCCCGGCCGACCCGGAGTTGCTTCACGCGGGCGACGTTGTCCTCACCCAGTCCGTTGTTGGGTGCGCCGGCCACGACATCCAGAACGATCTTCCCCACCAGATAGCTCACTACGACTCCTCGCCCTTCATGTATGCGATGTCATCGGGGTTGTCCTCTTCCTCGGCCGCCAGATCGGCGACCACCTCCGCCCTGTCGGCGGGGGCGAATCCCCGCTCGTGCAGTTGGCGGACGACCGACACGACCATCAACTGCCGGTGGAACCACGCCTGTTCGACCTCGGGGTCGAAGAGCAGCTGGAACTGGTCGTCCGTGATCAGCGGCCCGTCCACTCCTGGGACTGGGGAGAGCAAGGCGTCGACGTTGCGACGCATCAGCCAGTGCCGCATACGTTTCTGATCCTTGAGCGTCGCGTTGAACTCCCGGAGCTTCCCCGCGGAGTTCTCCGCCGCCAGCCAGGCCGCCACCTGCGCTCCGGCCGCTTTGATTTCGTCGATCTCCTTCTGGTTCATACGCATCACCTCGGTCACTAGAGAGAAGGTCAGCTCGGCCAGGTCGGCCGCATCGGCTCGGATCACCCCTCGATGGAGATGACCGGCCAAGTAGTGGGCGCAGGCTCCGACGATCAGCTCCGGAGACCGGAACGCGTTTCGCGCCAGCCCGACAATGCCGGGCCGGCCTGACGTCGAGTGCGCGCGCAGCAAGGCGGGAAAACCCTGTCGCCGCGAGGGCTGTCGTGCCGAACGCCGCAGCCACTCCGCGAGCGGCTGGTCCATCGACTGGATCTCCAGGGTCTGACCTTGGTTGTTGTTGCTGAAGACGAGCAGATCCACACCCGCCGTCAACCGGTCCTCGTGATGGCGTAGTGCCTGTAGCGCCACGACCTCCTTCGCGAGGATCGCCTGGGAGTCCGGTCGGCCAATGGCGATCAGCTGACGGTTACGCTCCACCCGCCGCGAAACGGTTCGCGCCATGAACCGCTCATCCCAGCTGTGCAGGGCGATCGACGGCCCGCCGGTCATGTGGCAGCCGTACGGCAGGGCGTAGAAGCTGCACAGGCACGGCCAGCACAGCGCCATCCCCAGATGTCCCCGCGGAGTGCTGTTGCGGTAGAGATGGCTTTCGGCCAGCGGCACGTCGACCTTTCCGTAGAAACCGACGGCTGCACGACCGCACAGCACGCACGCTGCCTCAGGCCAGACGCCGATTTCCGGCTTACGCCTCCACATCTGTATGGCGGTGCGGATCTCCTCGTCGTCCCTCTTCGAGTTGCTCGGATGATTCATCTTCGAATTGGGGAAGAAGGACATGCTGGCTTTGAGCCAGAAACCGTGCTCGCTCTTGGTGTCCCGGACCAGGGCCGCGCTGACGGCGTGCTTCGTCAACGTCTTGATGGCCTCGTCGAACCCATCGGTGGGCAGACGCTCCGGCGACGGTGCCTTCCCGAGGGACGCCAGTGCGTACGCACCGACCCTTTGCAGCGGATGCGCGGTCAGTGTGAGGGACGGTCGCTCGTCCTGCTGTGCCTCACTCACGCCGCGATCCAGCCGAATCCAGCGGCGTTGGCCTGTCCCAGGCCCCAGCTCCAGATGGCCTGCAAGGTCTCCGGCGGCCCGGAGAGCTCGACTTCGACAGGTGCTCCCGGCTTCGCCCCCTGCGCCACGCTGAAGGAGCGCTTCGCCCCAACCCAGGAGATCTCGGTCAGCGACACCTCCGGATCCAGCCTCAGGCTCTCGGCCTTCCGCCGTAGGTTGCGCTGGAAGAACGCGGGGAACTCTCGGTCGGTAGGCAACAGCCATGCCTGCCGGGTGGTCCGACTGCCGGACTCATCCCGGCCCGTGCCCTTCATCACCACAGGAGTGATGGTGCGGAATCGCCCACGTCCGGAGGCGTACGCCGGTGGCTCGGCTGGCGTGACATTCAGGATGCGGAACGCTGTCCCACCCCAGTCGAGCAGCTCGCGCTGCTTGATTCCCTGTGTGAAGGCCGCCACGACCTCGAAGAGCGGGCTGCCCAGCTCGACCCAGCCTCTCCCCCCGACGGCGTAGGCGCCGCGTCGCCGAGTGGCCTGCGGGAACACCGGAGCGCCGTGCCCCAGCGGGACCATGCCGTACGGCCCCGCTCCCTGAGAGTGGAGCTGCCGTCCCAGCTCGGGCGCCTCCCGGGCGAGCAGGTCGTACGCCAGGGAACGGCCGGGCGCCAGCACCTTCGTCCACGCGAGCTCGGTGGCCGCCGTGATGACCTCTATCCGTAACCTCACAGTTTCCTCCCTGCGTCTGCCTTCCACTAACTACAGATGGACGAAGGCGAGCACGGACCGCTCCTGTCCGCGTCTGCGCAGGTCAAAGGCAGGAGAAGTAGTCGGAGCCTTATGTGAGGTGCTCGTGTGCCGGACAACCGGTTACCCTGCTGCGGAGGTGGCGGGACAGTGGATATCGATCATGGTTTTGCAGCAGACCTCCCGTGTTTCCTGCACTACCGGAGGTCCACTGCAAAACGCCGCCGCGAGACGCCGGTCTTGCGCGGTTTCACCTGCGCCTTTACCGTGGGGTCCTCATCACCCCTACGAGGGGTCGCAACTGGGGAAGCCGAGCGCGTCCCGTTGCGTGATCAGCCCGGTCCTCATCACCCCTACGAGGGGTCGCAACCCCTACGAGGGGTCGCAACTCGCGCATCCACACCTGATCGAACTCGGCGAGCCGCTCGTCCTCATCACCCCTACGAGGGGTCGCAACCCAGCCTGTACCGGGACGTCACC
Organism: Sphaerimonospora mesophila NBRC 14179 = JCM 3151; assembly: GCA_001552515.1. Taxonomy (GTDB): domain Bacteria; phylum Actinomycetota; class Actinomycetes; order Streptosporangiales; family Streptosporangiaceae; genus Sphaerimonospora; species Sphaerimonospora mesophila. The sequence goes on along the minus strand of BCRI01000109.1, from coordinate 14,428 downwards.
GACCCCGACGTCACCAGTCCTCATCACCCGTACGAGGGGTCGCAACACGGCCTTGACGATGTGTTCGGGAGGGCAGACCGAAAGTCCTCATCACCCCTACGAGGGGTCGCAACGGCACGTAGCCGTAGCAGGCCAGCCCCGGAATCGCGGGTCCTCATCACCCCTACGAGGGGTCGCAACAGGTCAGCCCGAGCGAGCGAATCGGCACCCGCGCCGTCCTCATCACCCCTACGAGGGGTCGCAACCCCGCCAACTCGCCGACACCGAGCAACAGCTCCACGGTGTCCTCATCACCCCTACGAGGGGTCGCAACACGGTGTAGTCCGAGTGGCCGATGATCAGGCCGTTGTCCTCATCACCCCTACGAGGGGTCGCAACCCATAACGGTCGTCTCGTACAGGGTCGCCAGCGCGGCAGTCCTCATCACCCCTACGAGGGGTCGCAACTTACTGGTGTTGCGGGGGCGGCTCATGCCTGGTGGTCCTCATCGCCCCTACGAGGGGTCGCAACACGCCCGCCAACCGGCCGGGCGGGCAGAACGACGGGGTCCTCATCGCCCCTACGAGGGGTCGCAACCCCGGCTGCAGCTCGTGGCAGAGCGCGCGTTCCCGCCGGTCCTCATCGCCTCTACGAGGGGTCGCAACGGGGCGGGCCCAGGCCATGGGGATCTCCGTGTCTGCGTCCTCATCGCCCCTACGAGGGGTCGCAACATGATCCGCCAAAGGCGGGTGGGGTCGTTGACTGGGGGGAGTCCTCATCGCCCCTACGAGGGGTCGCAACATGCCAACACGGGTGGCGGTTTCGCGGAGGGAGAGGCGTCCTCATCGCCCCTACGAGGGGTCGCAACACCTTGACGCCTGCCGCCTTCAACGCGTCGCCCCTGCGAGGGGTCGCAACGTGAGTACCCGGTCGCCGTTGATGGTGATCTGCGGTCCTCATCACCCCTCAGAGGGGTCGCAACCTGTTTGCCCGATCGCAGACGCCGGCGAGTGCGCTGGTCCTCATCGCCCCTACAAGAGGTCGCAACGCGATCACCCGCGACAGCACGAGCAGCGCGGCTTCGCTGTCCTCATCGCCCCTGTGAGGGATCGTCCCCGGGGATCGCTGACTCCGAGTTCTTGCAGGCCAGTGGGCTTCTCCTCCTGATATTCGCTTTTCGTCCATCTGTAGAAGGTGAGAGCGAAATCGTGGGTGAGGGGACGGAATGTGATGGGGATTTCCCGGGGGCGGACCGGGACGGGCAGGGCAAGATCGCCGCTGGACGTCGTGTCGGGCTGGGGGATCGTGGCCCTCGCCGGTGTGGCAGGTGCGGTGGCCGCCGGCACCGTTCCCGACGTGATCAAGGGTTGGCTGGGAGATCAGCGGCCGTTCCTGACGGCGCTTTGCTTCGTGTCGGCGCTGACGTTCGCCGCCATCAACCTGTGGCAGCAGCGCAGCAAGGGCGTCGGCATCGTGATCTCCCTGCCGCAGACCACCTGGCGGGGGCCGTGGAGCAACCAGTGGACGGCGGCTGCCGCCGACCACGCGCGGCGCCACCACGACTCGTGCTTCGTCGTACGGCGTACCGTTCCGGCCGCGCGGCCGGGCGACGACGAAGCGGACAGGGCAGCGGTCCGCGAAGCACGGCGGGACTCACTGGAACTGGCATACGAGCTGGCGACGGCGCGGCTGACCGAGCTGTCGGAGGCGGACCCGTCCACGCCGGTGTCGCTGTACATCAATGCCGCGCTGCCTGACGCCTTCGAGTTGGGTGCGATGTTCAAGTTCAACGTGCAGCGCAGGCTGCACGCGGCAGGCGCCCTTTCCGCGGCCGGTCGTGGGTCGGAGTCGGCGGCTGAGAGGCGGTCTGATGAGACTGAGACTCTCCCAGGGGAACAGGGTGATCAGGCGGTGTCCCCCCGGGTGGTCCTGCCACAGCGTTCGGAGCGAGCACGGTCCGACTTCTTCCCATCGATCCGCATCAGCAGCCATCTGAAGGAGCCGCTGAGCCCTGCCGAGGCCGTGCGGGCGATTGCGCTCGCCGAGGTGGTCGAGGAGCCGGACTTCGAGGAGGTGCCTGACGGTACGGCGGTGGCGATCGTCGTGCACCTCGCGGACAACCCGCTGATGGTCGCTCAGGCGTTGCGAGCCGCGCGCGACGGCTGCTACGACACCGACGGGCGCTGGGAACGATGCCGGGCAGCGCTGGTCATTGACGGCGGCCCGGCCAATCTGCCCGAGACGACGGCCTATTTCGAACTGGTCGTACGACATGTCTACGCGGCATGGCGCACCTGGGTCGAGGCGAGGCCTCAGTACGCGAATCTGCGTCCCCGGTTGTTCATTGCCGCCCCGGCGAGCGTCGCCTTCGCGCTGGGCTGGCTGCTCGGCAACTCGGTGAAGGCGGTGCCGCATCCGTACCAAACAGACAAGGCAGGGGAGCCATGTATCTCGTCGTGATCAATACGGCGGGCAAGCAGCGCTACATCTTCTCCTCGCGGAAACGCAAGGAGATCGTCGGTGCCTCGGACCTGATCGCCCGGGTTAACGGCTCCTGGACTGAGGACGCGCTGGAGGCGACGTTCCCGGGGTTCAGCCTGGAGTGGCGGCTGAAGGACGGCCACGCCGCCGAGTTGATCACTGCGAGCGCCGGGTCAGTGACTGTGCTGGTGAGAGAGCCGGACGCGGGACGGCGCCTGGTCACGGAGCTCACCCGGCGGGCCCTGCACGAGGCTCCGGGGCTGGACGTCTGCGGAGTGGTCCAGGAGGTGGGCGGCTCCGAGCCGTTGGCTCGGAGCAGGGAAAGGGCGGGCAAGGCGTTGGCCGCCCTGCAGGAGGCCAGGCCGGGACCGCAGGCGAGGTTCCCGCGCCTGCCGCTGGTGGAGGACTGCGAGTCGACCGGCCTGCCGGCGGCCGGGCTACGCCGGGAGGCGTCTGACGAGCCGCTCGTCACGAGGTCGGCGGCATCGATGGCGAAGCTGGCCCATTTCCCCGCCGCGCTGGAGCGGCTGGCGGTGGATGCGCGGACCACACCGCCGACGATGAGGAAGATCGTCGATCGCCTGGGGTTGGAGGCCGACTGGGTGGCGGTGGTCCATGCCGACGGGAACGGCTTCGGCCAACTCTTCCGTGGCCTCGGCGGGAGCAGGGACGAGGTCTCTTCAAGGGTGCGGGGCGACGACACGTACATGGAGGAGCTGCGCACGCTGTCGCGTGGTGCGGACCGCTGTGCGCTACGCGCCTTCCACGTGGCGCTGGACCAGCTGGCTGACGAATACGCGGTTTGGAACGTCGACGGCAGCCCGCCGGTGCTGCCGCTCGTGCTCGGGGGTGACGACCTGACCGTGCTGTGCCAGGGACAGGTCGCGCTGCCGTTCACCCGCCACTACCTTGAGGCGTTCGAACGGGAGACCGCAGCCGACGCCGCGCTGCGTCCCGTACTGGCGACAGCTCACCGAACCAGGCTGGACGCCGCGGCCGGGGTGGCCATCGTCAAGCGTCATTACCCGTTCCGGTTCGCCTATGACCTGGCCGAGGAACTGATCACGACGGAGGCCAAGCAGGTCAAGGAGTGGGCGTCCGCGTTGGCGTTCACCGTTCTGCTGGAGAGTTCCGCCCCCGACCTGAGCCGGCTCCGCAGATCGGTGATCTCGTCCTGCGGCGCGGCGGCCACGGCCTCGCCGTACGTCGTGGGGCAAGGCGGGAGGGACGCGAGAGCGGAGGGGCGGCGGTGGACCGATCTGGAACGGCGGGTTGCCGCGCTTCGCCGCAGGGACGCCGACTCGGGCGAGCCGCTCGTGCCGGGCAGTGCCGCGCACGACCTGCGGGAAGGGCTGTGCCTCGGTGTGGACGTGGCGGAGGCACGCGTCGGCCTGCTGCGTACCCGGTTCGCCGGCGACCGTGACCGCCTGCGCGCGCTGAATGAACTTGGCGATGAGTCAGGGCGACTCGTGTGGGATCACGAAGGGCGATTGGTGACCGGCCTGGTGGACGCCATGGCGGCACTGCCCTTCCTCAGCGGCGAGGGAGAGTCCGGGTGAACATCGAACTGGATCTGCTCATGCTGAGCGACTGGCGGATCGGGACGGGCACCGGAATCAGGGGATACGCCGATCGGCTCGTCCAGCGCGACGCACGCGAGGGCGGCGCTGCCCCGGACGCGCCGATTGTTCCGGCCAAGACGCTCGTGGGTCTGTGGCGGGACTCCTGTGAACTGGCGGCGCACGCGCTGGACGGCGGTCCCTCAGGGCCATGGCACGAATGGCTGGACTTCCTCTTCGGCGGCCAGTACAGACGGGGCGAGGATCCGGTGCGGCCCGCCGCGCTAGCCCTTCACGGTCCCCTTCGGCTCCCCGGTCGACTGCCCAAGATGCTGAGGGAACGGCCTCGTGTGGCATGGGCGGCCACGTTCCGCAAGCCGGGCGTGGCGATCGATCCCGATACGGGCACCGCCGAAAACGGGAAACTCCGGTTCGAGGAGATGGCCCGGGCGGGCGTCACGCTGAACGGGTGTGCGTGCCTGCGTGGTTTCGACGAGATGGAGCCGCCGCAGCGGGATGTGGCGCTCGCGTTCCTAACGGCCGGGGCCCGGCTGCTGGAGCGCGTCGGCGGTAAGCGACGCAGGGGAGCTGGCCGATGCCGACTGGTGCTCCGCGGCATCACCCCGGACTTCGCCGTGCTGGCTCGGACCCCCGTTCCCGCACCGCCCGCCGGTTCGCCGTACGCGGTGACGGACCCGCCCATGTCGCCATCCCGCACAGTCGGGCGAGGATGGGAGAGGGCGGAGCTGCTGATCACCGTCGAGCAACCGGTCCTGGCCGGTGCGGTCGTCCAGGGAAACCTGGTGCAGGGGCAGGCACACCTGCCTGGTTGGTGTCTCATGCCCGAGGTAGCACGCCGTCTCGGCGGTCCGGCGCACGCCCTCGTCCGCACCGGCGACCTGGTGGTCACGGCCGCCACGCCGCAGTCGCCGTCGGGATCGCGCACGATGCCGGTGCCGCGGGTCTTCCTGCACGAGAAGAACGACAAGAAAGCCGTCGTCGGCAACCGCATGGCCGGAGACAGCGCGGAGGGCAAGCCTTATCGGGACGGTTACCTGGTGGCGGAAGGAGAGGACCTGGGGGCGGTGGTCACCCCTGCCTTCACGCTGCGCATGCACAACACCGTGGGAGACGGTGAGCAGCGGCCGACCCGGGAGGTGGGCGGGGTGTACATCTACCAGGCGCTGGCCGCCGGCACCGTGCTCCGCGCGGAGGTGCGGGTGCGATCCGGAGCATTGAGCCAGGGCTGGGAGAAACAGCTGACCGGGCGTTGGCGGATCGGGCGTTCCTCCAAGGACGACTACGGACAGGTGCAGGTCGAGGCACGGTCCGGCGTCGCTCCACCTCCCACAAGGCAGGCGCCATCCGGCCTGCTGAGGGTGTGGCTGCTCTCCGACCTGCTCGTGCGGGATCACCGGCTGCGGCCGAGCACCGACCCGGCCGATGTCGCCCGCGCGATGGAGCAGGCGCTCACCCGGGCGGGCGCGCCGTACGTACGCATCACTCCTGTCCTCGACACGGTGAGTGACAGGTCCGTGGCTGCGGCGCTGGGTGCGGGCCGGACCGAGAGTTGGCATCGAGGCTGGGGCCTGCCCCGCACGACTTTGTACGGCCTGGCCGCCGGAACCTGCCTCACCTTCGCGGTCGACGGAGGCGACGTCACGACTGAGGCCCTGGACGAGCTGCGCACGGCCGGGGTGGGGGAGCGGCGGGCCGAGGGATTCGGGCAGATTGAGATCGACCACGGCCTGCTCCTGCGGAGCTTCGAGGGACGGACGCCGACATCAGCGGCTCCCGCTGACAGGCCCACTCCCCAGGCTGAGCCGATCGCACCGGGAGAGGCCGGCCATGCAGAAGGCAGGATCTTCGAACGGGCGGCATGGCGCGCCGAGATGCACCGGGCGTACGAGCTCATCATGGCCGACCCCTCCAGACGGGCCCGCTTCCTTCCCGAAGAGGTGACCTCGTCGCAGCTCAACGGCCTGCGGGACGTCGTCAGAGAGCCGTCGATGGACAGCGCACGCAACCGGCTGGCCTGGCTCACTGAAGCGCACGCGGGCCGTGGTTCGTGGCCGGTGGAGAAATCAAAGCTGCTCTTCAAGCTGCTCGTCGACCCCGACGAGGTCTGGACGCAGCTCGGCCTGAACGAGGAGGAGCTCACCGTGACGCTCGACGGAGCGACCGTCCTGCGCGCCGAACTGCACGATGAGGCCGTACGCGTACTCGTCACGGCGTGCGTGGCCGCGCAGGTCCGCCAGGAAGCGATGCGATCGGCGGCAGGAGAGGCGGCGCGGCCGGGTGTGTCGGCGGAGGTGCGGGCGTGACGAGCATGAGAGTGGGCCGCCACGTGGTGAGCCGCGTCCGAGCGCGAGGGTGGCTGCGTACGGAATCGCCACTGCACGTCGGCGGGCTCAGCGGCGATCCCACGGAGCCGCTGCCGATCGCGCTCGACGGCCTTGGCCGCGTGCACGTGCCCGGCACGACCCTCGCCGGAGTCCTGCGGAGCTGGTGTCATGGGATCGGGCCGGAGCCGGACAGCCTCCGCGAGATGTGGGGGTCCGTGCCGGAGCGGGGTGACGGGGGCAGGGCCAGCCGGGTGATCGTCGCGGACGCCCTCGTCGCCACCACCTGCAGGGTGGACGAGCACGGGCTGCCCGTCACGCCGCTCGATCCCGCCCTGCTGGAGTTCCGGCCCTTCGTCGGGATCGACCGGGCAACCGGTGCCGCGGCTCCGGAATTCCTGTACGGCAGAGCGGTCGTGCCCGCAGGGTGCTATCTGAGGCTGGAGATCGACATTGAATCGGCCGAGCTGGGGGAGCATGGTGCGGAGCTGGACCAGACTCGCATGGCCGTGCTGCTCGACGCCCTCGGCAGGGGAGAGATCCGGCTCGGAGCCGCCACAGGTCGCGGTCTCGGCGCGGTCCGGCTGCTCGACGACTCCCTCGACGTCGTGGTGGATCGCTTCGGCTCGCCGGAGGGTCTGCTCGCGGTGCTCCGGGACGACCCGGCCCGACGGCGGTCGGTCCGGTCTCTGCGTACCGGGGACACCAGGTTGCCGGATCGGCGCGAGGTCCTGGAGGTCTCTATCTCCTGGAGACCTCTGGCGCCGGTAATGGTCCGAGGTACGTCGAACGGGCTGATCGTCGACACGCTGCCGCTCACCACCCGGGTCGACCGCCGCCACCTCACCCTGGTCCTGCCGGGGTCCTCGCTCAAAGGGGCCCTACGCAGTCACGCCGAATTGGTGGAGCTCACGGCGCGCAATGCGCCCGGATCTCGATCGGACGGGGCCGAAACGCCGTCAGGCGAGCACGCCCGGACCTCGGGGGAGAAGAGTGCGACGGGCGGCTCCGTAGCCGCGCACAGTGCCGCGTTCCGCGTGAGGCTCGACCGGCTGCCTGCCGTACGGGCTCTGTTCGGGGCGGCTCGTGACGATGTCGCCGACCGGCGCGCCGGTGCGCTACGCGTCGAGGAGTGCCAGGCCGAGGTCACGATCCCGGATGCGTTGTGGCGGTCCGTTGCAGGTGTCGACAGCGCTCCTCCCGCCGATGCCGAGGACGCACCGGCGGGAGGCCATGCGGACGACGGCGGACGCCGCGCGCTTCCGGAGGGTCTGCTGGACCGGCTGGAGGGCATGGGCATGGCCCAGGCCGACCATGTCGCCCTCGACCGATGGACCGGCGGCGCCGCCGATGGACGGTTGTTCCACGTGCTCGAACCGCACGCGGTCGACTGGGCGCCCATCCGGCTCAGCGTCGATCTCACCCGGCTCGGCGACGACCGTGACCACGCCCTCGCCCTGCTGCTCCTGACGCTGCGGGACTTGGCGGCCGGGCGGATTCCGCTCGGTGCGCTCGTTAACCGAGGCTTCGGCAACATCGACGTCAGGGTGATCACATTGACCGGCCGCCCCTGGAGGAAACCGGTCACCCTGTCCGAGGCGCTGGTCGGCCAGGAGGTCGAACCCATCGCCCGGGCGTGGACCCACTACCTGACTCGGGAGGTGCCATGACGAACCCGCGGAACACCTGGCGTGAGCCCCGGCCGGCTGCGCTGCACTGTGTCGCGGCCTCCGGCATGACCCTGGGGGAGGCGATGGACGCGGGCGGGATGAGCGGCGGATGCGCTCTGCTCACGGCTCCCTCGGCGTACCACGTGGCCAGGGTGACAGAAGGCGGCTGTGTCACCAGGACCGGCCCGGTGGACCTGTCGACGGTTTACGAGGCCCGAGCGTTCACCCCGAAGGTGGAGCTGCGCTGGGTCGAGGCCGGCTACGCGGTGTTGCTCGCCGAGGACGAGAACCTTCTGGCGGGCTCCTCCTGGGAACGGTTAGAGCCGATTCGGGCAGTTGACACGATGGACACCCGCTATCTGGTCTGGGGCACGCTCAAGGACGCGGACGTCGGCTGGGCCACGCTGGCCTCCGCTCGGATCGGCACACTCGCGGTTCCCCTGCCGACCGCGGTACCCCTGTCCGTCGTATCCCGAGGACGGATACGGCTCGTCACCCGCGAGTACGTCGTCGTGGATCGCGAGCACGGCAATGCTCACGTCGCCGAGGAGCGGCTGCTCGGCTTCGAGCTCTATGACCTGGAAGGTGCCATCTGATGGCCGAGGAGTTCCTCAACCCCTACACCTTCGTCCCCGCCTTCCCCAGAGAGGGCCTGCCCGAGGAACTCGGCGACGGGAGACCGCCGGACCGCGGTCGTTTGCGGGCAGGATGCTGGACCGGCCGTATCGGTGTCCGGCTCACGGTGGAGACGCCGTTGCTCCTTCTCGACACGGCACGGGGAAAGCCGCCGTCCAAGGGGGAAAGCGGTCATCTCGTGTACCCGATCCGCATCCGGGACGGCCAACCCCACCTGGCCCCCACCACGGTCAAGGGCATGCTCCGCGCCACGTACGAGACCGTCACCAACTCCCGGTTCGGCGTTTTCGACAAGCATGACGCACCGCTCGGATTCCGGCGCGACGCCGGATTCGCCCTGGATATGGTGCCCGTCTATGTCGCCGCACCCGAGGTTCTGTATCGCTGCCAGGTTGCGACCCTCAGGATGTACGAGAAGTCGGGGGCGGCTCTCTATCCGGATGGAAATCACGAAGCGCCGGTCCACATGCAGCGTCTGCGAGCGCTCATAAGCCGCGACGGACGGAACGGCGCGAAAGTCGACGGCTTCGTCCCTGCCGACTCGCAGGAACGACTCGTTCCTCAACGAGGACAGCGGCAGGTGGAGGGCACCGCCTACATCACCGGCCCGAATATCGAGGGGAAGACCAGCGAGCGCTTCTTCTACCTGGACCCCTCAGAGCCGGGGCCGCTTCCTCTGGCATACGAGTGGAGCAGACTGGTCGAGGACTGGAGTCGGCTCATCCGGAACTATCAGGCCTCGCATGACGAGCAGGAGCTGTTCCGGCGGCACCGTCCCGACGGCACCACCGCGGCGCCGGGCGAACGTATCGGTGCGGGGCCCGGGCAGCTCGCCTGGAGCCCGCACATTTACGACAAGGAGCGCACGGAGCTGAAGCCCGGCACCGTCTGTTACGCGCGGATGGAGAACGACCGGGTGGTCGGGCTCTATCCGGTTCTGGTGCCACGGGACGTCTACCCCGTAACCCCTGCGGAGCTGTTACCCCGCTCGCTCGCCCCGGCGTCGTGCTTTGAAGAACTCTCGCCGGCGGATCGGGTGTTCGGCTGGGTGGCTCCGATCGGATCGGGTGTCCGACCGGCGGCCTACCGGGGACGGCTGCGCATCGGCCCGGTGCTGTGCGACCAGAAGGCGGAAGAGGCGGTCGAGAACTTCGACGGCGACGGGGTGCCGCTCGCGATCCTGAGCGGGCCCAAACCGCAGCAGGGCCGGTTCTACCTCGCCGAATCTGCTGACCGGCCACAGACACCCGTGCCGGATCGTACGCCCAAGGAGAAGTTGTATCAGGAGGGACGTGGTCTGCGAGGCCGGAAGGTCTACTGGCACCACGCGGGGCTGGACCGGACCCAGCACTGGAGCGATGGGCAGGGGAAGGTGGACCCCACGCAGGCTCGCGTCGGCAAGTTCTACCGGGAGTACCGGCGATCATGGGAGCCCGAGGACGAGAGCGGATCGCTGACTGCAAACCGATATCGGACCAAGAAAGCCGTGGAGCAGCGCGATTCGCAGAACCGGTCGATCAAGGGCTGGATCCGGCCCAGGACGACCTTTCAGTTCGTGATCGACGTCACGGACCTGGACGAGATCGAGCTCGGCGGACTCGCCTGGCTGCTCACCTTGCCGCCCGGCCACTTCCATCGACTGGGGTACGGCCGTCCCCTCGGGTTCGGCAGCGTACGGCTCGACGTCGACGTTGAGCGCACCGAGCTGCACTCTGGCGAGCAGTACGCCGGCTATTACCGCTCGCTGTCCGCATCCTTGCCGTCGAACAACGCCAAGGCGATCCTCGACGAGGCTCAGCACGAGTTCGAGCGGCTCGTCAGCGGATCTCCGCAGCTCGTCGTGGTGAGGGAGGCCATGCTGGCCGTGGCTCGTGGAAACCTCGAGCTCCCAGTGTGTTACCCGAGAGTCCGCCCGAAGGAATTGCCGGACAACGTTCCGGCCCCGCCGGATCCGCGCGGACAGAACTACGAGTGGTTCACCGCGAACGAGCGGATAGATGACGGCGTTATCGCTCCCGGCCGTGGCCGCTCGCTGCCCTCTCCAGTAAACCCGCCCGCGCAGCTCATCGCCTATCCCGCAAAAGACGCCGAAGGGGCAGATAGTGCTAAAAATCGTGGAAACAGGAAAGCTCGGGATAAGCCGGTAAGGTCGCCTCGATCCGGTGTCTCCCGTAAGCGTCGAATGGGATAGTCGACAGTTTTGCCAACAATCCCTGGCGCGTTTCGCTACCGTCGGCTCCGGTTGATTCCGTTTGCCCGCTGTAGGGGAGGCGTCCGGGTGGAGAAGGCCGATGGTGTCCTGCTCGTACACGCGGTGGGCGGGGGCGACCTGGGCTGCCCCGGCGCCCGCAGCTTCGCGGGTATCGTGCCGGACCTGGAGGGCGATCCCCATGCCACAGGCAAGGAGCGTCGCCCGCTGCGGAAGGTATTCGAAGGGCTCGCCGGGGCCGGCATTCCGGTTTCGCTGGTCGTCCTGCTTGGCACCACGACTCCCGGCGCCCCGGCAGGAAGGACGTTCGCCGACTGGGCCGACGAGATGCGGACACGATTGATCTCGGAGACGGGGATGTGCGGAGCGCGATTCGAGCGCGACGCGGTCGCCGTCGTCCGGGTGGCCAGCCCTGGGCTGGAGGACACCTCGGCTGCTCTGATCCGCTGGCTCGTCGGTCGACACCCCGAAGAGATCCTGATCAGCTGCGGTTCGGGAGCCTTCTCGCTGAGCGTGGGGGCTCTCTGCGCCGCCCTGACCACTCGCCTGCCCGCGCGCATAGTGCATATCGACGTGCCGCATGAGCCGTACGCGCTGGACCGTGGACGGGAGCGGCCCGATCACGCGGACGCCTACCTGAAATCGTGGTTGCTGCGTCACCGCTTCTGGGACCCGCTCGCCGACATGGATCCCGGCAACGAGATGATCTGGCGGCTGCTCGCGGCTCGGCAAGCGGGGGACACCAGTCTGGCCGCCGATCTCCAGGAACGTTCCACCAAATGGAAGGGGCTGACATCCGGGCAGCTCGCCAAGTTCGCGGAGACGTGGCCGACAGCACAGGCCGCTCTATTCGAACGCCTTGGGCGTGGGGAGGCCGTCGACTACGGTCTGCTGCGTGCCTGGTTCGCCGAGTCGCTCCGGAGGCATTTTGAGCGAGAGCAGGAAGTCCTTCCGTCTCCTGTTCGGGACCGGCTGGGTGACCTGATCGACGCCCTGGCTGACAGAGCGGGCGGCGAAGGCATGCTGGCCGGACGAATTCGCACGGCCGGTCGCGAGCTGTGGGCCCAGACCGGTAGTGCCTGCGCGGACATGGTCAAAGACGAGGCGCTGGTCGTCCTCTACACGGCTGCCTCGAGTCACAGGGCACACCTCATGCCAGAACGGCTTGAGTCGGGGCCGCTGCCGACGTCCCTGGTCGCCGCTGCCGACCGATGGGAGGGTGGGGACCAGGGAGTCGGTCTCATCGCCGACACCGGCAGCGTGGGCTGGCCCGTACTGGGCAGTGGAGATGTCCTCGGGTTGTTGGCCGTCGGGCTCGATCGGGAGGGCAAGGACGCCGAGGATCGCGAAGCCGTACGGGCTGTGCTCGCCGAGATGCGGCGGCGGCGTGACAGGCTGCTGCGCCGTGGTGGCCTGCGGCTGCGGCTGGTGGCGAGCCCAGAAACCATCAAGCGGGCGCATCGGCTCGCGCGATCGGCGATGGACGCGGCCGCGGACGCCGAGGTGCGGGTCATCGAGGGAATCGCCGGGAGTCTGGACACGATCCAGGAGCTGATCGTCTCCGCGCTGGAATCGGAGGCGGCTCCCACCGGGCGTACGGCGGTTCTCGGCAGTCTCCGAGACGTTGACGAGGTTGTGCTCGTCCTGAACCCCGGGCCGCCGCTGACGAACTACGGCATGATCGGGGCGGCCGTGGAGTGGTCCCTGACGGCAGCCTGCCCGCTCTGGGCGACCGAACTCGTTCGGACACAGCAGGCGCCGATGGGAGAAATCCGGGGCGGCCAGCGAATCCTCGCCCGGATGGGCACCGACCGCGTGCTTGCCCGGCTCGCCGTCAGCGCCGTCGAACGGCTGGACGTGCGTACCGCGCGCAGGCTGGTGCGGCGCGGTTCGGACGCGCTGCGGGCTGCGGATGCCCTCCTGCACCGGCTGGAGAAGGATGTCTTCGGGGCCGCCCCTGTGGGTGCCTCTCGCGCCCATCGCATGGCCGCCGCGAGAAAGCGGTTGGCACTGATCGCTACCGTGGCTGGCGACGCGCACCGTCTGCCGGCGGCCTATCTCGCGGTCGCGGCATTGCGTCCGGCGATTTTCGAGTGGGAGCAGTGGCAGATTCTGCGCGCGCGGATGCCTGGGCTGGACCGCCTGGGAAAGGCCGCGAACAACTCCCTGCAGGGGCACAAACTTGACCGACAGACCCAAACTCCAGGCGCACGCAGCGTCCGGGGATACCGCGGTCACAGCCGGAAAGGCGGAAGCCGAGGCACGCAGGTGGACATTCGCGGCGTGCTGATACAGGCGGTACGAGAGCTGGGTGGGCCCGCCGATGGAGATGATCTGCTGATCAAGCAGCACAAAGCGACCATTGAAGCGTTAAGGGCCATCTATCGGGAAAGCGCTTGACGGCTGTTGGCGCCTTTGGCACCCTGAGCACGTTCAACGGCTGACGCTGGCGAGCATTGAGCGACTCCAGTCGCTCCCTCTGAGGACCTCGGACGTCGAGGTCGATTGTCGCGAGAGCGCGTGTTTCAGACGCGTTCTCCTGTCATGCCTCGGAGAGGCGACTCTCATGTACCTCGCCGCTGTCGCGTCTGCTCGTCAGCCAGTTGCCGTTCAGGCGTACTTCTCCCTCATCTCGCCCGCACTGCAGGACGTGGCGCGCGGCGCCCTCCGCCGCGCCCTGCACGACGGCATGCCCTGCCGCGGCGTGCAGGGCTCGCGCCCGTGTGACATGTGCGAGCAGTGGATCGCCGACCATGTTCTGGCCGGTTACGAAAAGCTCCGGGCGGCCCTCACAGGAGACCTGCCCAAGACCCGGAACGGAGATCCGGTGCGGGAGATGCGGACGATCGTGGAATGGGTGACAGCACCGGCAGCGAGCACCGAAAACCTCGGCAGTATGGCTTGCCTGTTGCGGCGGCGGCCCAGCGCGGGAGAACCGGCCGGGCTCCGTGCGGCTCGGGCCCAGCTCGTCCATCATCCGCTTCGGAATCTCGAAGCTCGCGTGCGACGCGAGCAGGCGCAGGCTCGGGGCGCTTCCGCGCGGCCGGATCGAGACCTCATTACGGCTGCTTGGGCCGCTCCGCTCCGGAAGGACCCGATCGTCTTCGCTCTGCTCGTCGACGCGGTGTTGCGGCTTCGGCATGGAAGCCGTGATCTTTATGGCATCTCCTCGGAGGAGCTTGAGCGGCACGGTCTCGACATCGCAACCGCGCGACGGCTGCTCCGTCAGGCCCTCACCCGGCTGCGTGTTCTCCGGCCCGAGTTCTACATGGCGAACGTCGTCCTGTACCTCAGCGAGGGGGAGCTCGTCCCCTGGACGGTGAACGAGGAATTGAGCCCGGAGGACGTGTTCACCCGCAATGAGGAGACGGAGGACGCGCGGCGGGAGCTGTCCCTCGTCCTTGCTGAGGAGAGCTCCTCTGAGCGCAGAGTGCTGGAGCGCATCTGCGCAGCCGCTACCCAGCCCGACTCGGAGTTGCTCGAGTGGGCTGCCGTGGAGTTCGGCGTCGATGCGAAGCAAGCCGAAGTTCGAGTCCGGGAACTGGTTAGGCG